>DASRCT010000092.1:0-73298 GCA_035652975.1 Bryobacteraceae bacterium
CTGTTCCAAGACGATTTTTCGCGCTATCCGGCCGGCTGGCTGACCCATCCGGTCGGCACGTTGAACGAGGCGGTCCAGGAGTATCACTGGCTGTCGAGCCGCGGAGCGCCGCTCGGCCCGTGGGCTAATGCGATCACGCACCTCGATGCCTGGGTATCGGGCGACGAGGACGGCAAGACGTATATCGAGCAGCAGCTCACTCCGGCAGCGCGCCAGTTCACGACGCCCATCTTCATCGCCGGCGATCCGGAGTGGAGCGACTACACCGTGGAAGTGAAGGTCAAGCCGCTGTCGCTCGCCGATATGGCCGGCGTTGTCTTCCGCTATCACACCAACCGCCACTATTATCTGTTTGCGCTCACCGAGGGGAACAAGGTCGCTCTCCGGCTCCGTCTTCCGCTCGACAAAGCGTTGAGAACGCCGGACTGGCGGGAGCTGGCCAGCGCGCCTTTCACGTATGACACGAAACGGTATTACGTGCTGAAGATCGAAAACAGCGGCGCGCGCATACGGGCCTTCATTGACGGGAAGCAGATCCTCGAGGCCAGCGATTCGGAAATTCTGAAAGGCAAAACCGGGCTGGCCGCAAACATCCCCGCGCGATACCAGGATTTCCGCGTGACAGCTCCCGATGCGACTCTTCAGGCTATCCGGTCGCGCATTCAAGCGCGCGAGGCTGAGCTCGCCCGGCTTCGCGCCGGGAATCCCCAGCCGAAGCTGTGGAAGAAATTCGACACACCGAATTTCGGGGCTGGCCGCAACGTCCGTTTCGGAGATCTCGACGGCGATGGACAAATCGATATGCTCATTGCGCAAAACATTCCGCGCGTGCGAGGGGACGCGTTCGATGCGATCAGCTGTCTGACGGCGGTCAACCTCGATGGCAAGATCTTGTGGCAGATCGGACGGCCGAATCCAGCAAACGGGCTGCTCACAAATGACACGCCCTTCCAGATTCACGACATCGACGGAGACGGAAAGAATGAAGTCGTACTGATAAAAGATTTCAAACTCCAGATCCTCGAAGGCGCAACCGGCAGACTGAAGCGTTCAGTCTGGATGCCGAAAGCCCCGGCCGCCGCCGAGCGCCCCTATGAGCTGGTGAGCGGCGATTCCATCGCCTTTCTGAATCTGCTCGGCAATAAGGACCGTCACGAAATTCTGGTCAAGGATCGCTACTGGAATTTCTGGGTGTTCAACAACAGCCTGGAGCTGCTGTTTCACGGCGCAGGGCAGACAGGTCATTATCCGTATCCATGGGACATTGACGGCGACGGTCGGGACGAGTTCGCCATCGGCTATTCCCTGTGGAGCCACGGCGGAAAACCATTGTGGAGTCGCGACCAGGATTTGAAGGACCACGCCGACGGCGTCGCGATCGCGAACCTGAGCGCGGACCCGGATGCCGCGCCCCGCGTTTATGCCAGCGGCAGCGACGAAGGCTTCCTTGTGTTTGATCTCCAGGGCAATATTCTTAAGCATGTCCGGGTGGGGCACAACCAGAGTCCGAGCATCGGGAAGTACCGTATGGACCTGCCCGGGTTGCAATATATCAGCGTCAATTTCTGGAAAAATCCGGGCATTGTGACGCTGTTTGACAGGGATGGGAACATTGTGGAACAGCAGGAGCCGATTCATAGCGGCAGTCCGATGCTGCCGGTAAACTGGCGCGGCGACGGCCAGGAGTTCGTATTCCTTTCGGCCGATCCCAAGGAGGGCGGTCTGTTTGACGGGCATCTCCGCCCTGTAGTTCTGTTTCCCGACGACGGGCATCCGACGCTGGCCGCAAATGCGCTGAACGTTGCTGGCGATCCTCGCGACGAGATCGTCGTCTGGGACCAGCAGCGCGTCTGGATCTACACACAGGACCGGCCGTTCACCGGAACGCGCATCTATGATCCGATCCGCAATCCGAATTACAACGAATCAAACTACCGGACGAACGTCTCGCTGCCGCGGTGGCGCGAATACCGGCCGGCCGTCGCCACAGAGCGCAGATAACCTCCGGCCCAGGCGCCAGAGAGGAGATGCTGCGTCCCTGAAGCGAGGTTAGGCGCGAACCGCCTCCCGGTGATAGAGTAACTACACGAAAGGAGCGCGCGTGAGCCCAAACCGACTGCGGCTTGCCCTCGCTGGCATGGGATTGATCCTGCTCACTTCCGCCTATTATCGAATCCACTCGGCGGCGATCATTACCGACACGGCGAAGCAGTTTCTGGCCTCGCTGACCCCGGAGCAGCGCGCCAAAGCCACATTCCGCTTCGAAGACGCGGAGCGGATGAACTGGCACTTTATCCCGCGCGAACGGAAGGGGCTGCCTTTCCGCGAAATGACCCCGGAGCAGAAACACCTTGCGCACGCGCTGCTCAGCGCGGGCCTCAGTCAGCGCGGCTACATCAAGGCCACTACCATCATGAGCCTAGAGACCGTGCTGCGGGAGCTGGAACACGCCAGCGAAGAGTATCGCAACCCTGAGAAGTATTACTTCAGCATTTTCGGCGAGCCGGCGGAAAAGGGCGTATGGGGATACCGGGTGGAAGGCCACCACATCAGCCTCAACTACACGCTGGTAAACGGCGCGGTGGCGTCGACGCCGAGCTTTTTCGGCGCGAATCCCGCCGAAGTGCGTCAGGGGCCCCGGTCCGGTTTGCGGGTGCTGGCCGGCGAAGAGGACCGCGGGCGGGAGCTGCTGGCGTCGCTCACGCCGGATCAGAAAAAGATCGCAATTGTCGACAAAGAAGCGTACAAGGACATTCTGACGGCGGCGTCGCGCAAGGCCGCGCTGCGAGGCCAGCCGAGCGGACTGGCGGCGGGCAAAATGAACGTCCGGCAGCGCGAGATGCTGACTGCGCTGGTGGAGGAGTATGCGCGTTCGTTCCCGGACGCCATTGCGGAGGCTCGCCTCGAGCAGTTGAAAAAGGCGGGCGCCGATCTGTACTTTGCCTGGGCGGGCGCCGAACAACGCGGCGGCCCCCATTATTACCGCATACAGGCGCCAACCTTTTTGATCGAGTACGACAACACGCAGAACAACGCGAACCATATTCATTCGGTGTGGCGCGATTACAACGGCGACTTCGGGGAGGATCTGTTAAAGGAGCATTACCAGACAAGCCATGCGGATGCGCGGTAGCCGCGCCGCCGTAAGCGCAGACGCGGACTTAGCCCCACCAGCCCGCGTCCGCTGGATTGAGCGTCGCAGACGAGGCGACGCGGAACGCAGTTGAGTTGGCGCCGCACGCCAGCCGCAGCGAGCTCCTAACGCGCCGCTACGGCAGGGACGTTTGGCCGAGTTCAGAATGAGACTTTCAGCGCGAAACGAAACACGCGCTCGCCGGAGGCGCCGGTGATCTCGGTGTAGCCGTTCAAAGCGCGGATCGAGCCGTTGGCATTGAACGTGGCTGAAGATACGGTCGCGCCCGGGTTGCTGAATTGCGGCGTGTTCGTTGCGCCGAAACATTCAGCGCGGAACTGGAGATTGAAGCGTTCCGTCATCCGGAAGTTCCGAAACACGCTAGCGTCCAGGTTAAAGACGCCGGGACCTCGGAGAATATTGCGTCCGGAATTGCCGAAGCGCACTGCGGTGACGGGAGCGAAGGCGAGCGGATCAAAATAGGGCTGGCCGACGCCGTGTCCGCCCAGGATCTGAACGCTGGTCAGAACCTGGTCGGCGGTTTGGGTATTTCCCGGAGCGTTGACTGAAGTTCCCGCCGTGGTGACGGTAAACGGCGTCCCGCTCATGCGGCTCAGAATCCAATTTACCTGCCAACCGCCTGCGAGCACGTTCGCCATGCCGCTCTGCGCCCACTTCTTGCCGCGACCGAACGGCAGTTCGTAGTCGCCATAGATTTGCAGATTGTGCGTGCGGTCAAAGCCGGCCACAGCTTTGTTCCGGCGGAGCATGGGGACCCAGTTCCAGGTGAGGCCGGAGTCTTGATCGTCGGCGTAATCGAGAGCGCGCGAGAGCGTATAGGAGACGCCCAGCATTGAGCCTTTGATGCGCCGAATGGCCTGTACTTGCAGGCCGTTGTAGGCGGCCGTATTGAACGGGGTGAAGTAGGAAATATTCGAAATGCGCTGGAAGGCCGGATACAGGGCGCGCCCGCTATTTCCGCCTCCCGGCCCGGCGGCGTTGATATTCTGAATGACCGTCTGGCGGATCGCGCGGCTTCCGACGTAGGCCGCCTGAATGTTGAAGCCGGCGCCGGCATCGCGCTGGATGGTGAAGTTGTACGACTCGATGTAGCCGCGATGAAACACTTGCGGGAAGGTTGTGGTGTTCACGGCTGGCGGCAGCGCGAACACGCTCTGGCTCAGGTCCGGGCCGATGATGTCCGGCAGGCCGGTGCGCAGGCTGCCGGCCGGCTGGTAGCTGTTGGCGCCCGAGTATTGGGTTGAAATGGTGGCGGGATAGGCGTCGCGCAGATAGCGAAACGAATTGGGGTCGATACTGATGCCCGCGCCTGTTCTGATGACAGTCTTTTCATTCAGCCGGTAGGCGATGCCCAGCCTGGGAGCGATCTGGCCCGCGCCCACATCGTAGCCGCCGCGGTACACCTTGTCCGTGTTCGGATCGTAGCGCTCGCCGGCCCAATGATCACGCCGGGGCGCGGGATAAAACTCGTATCGCAGACCGTAATCAATGGTCAACTTGCGGGTGACCTGCCACATATCGCGCGCGTACAAGCCGTAGGACGGCATGCGGACCGTGGCGGGATTCAGATACTGGAGATCCTTGCCCATGGACTGGGGCAAGCCGAGCAGGAAATCCGCCCAGGCGTTATAGATGCTGGTCGCCGGACCGCCGTTGAGCGAGGTCACGCCGCCGGTAAAATTGAAGCCGCCGCGGGGTCCGAAGGAAGCCTGGGGTTGAAAATGATTGATGTCGTACTTGGCGTACTCAAAGCCGAAGCGCAGCGAATGCGCCCCTTTCATCCAGCTCACGTTATCGCTGGTAACGTACTGATTGTCGCGGAACAGGAACGGATTGGAGACGTTGGGATTTCCGAGACTGGAAAAGCCGGTGATCGCGAATCTCGGGTAGCCGCCCTGCAAGGGGTCGGACCCGTTCGTGCCGGGGATATGCAGCACGTCCAGCCCGTAATTTTTGTTGATGTCCACGTTCTGCGCGCCCAGACGAAGCCGGGTATAGCCGACCACTCCATCGAACAGCACGTGAGGAGTGAAGGTGTACGTTCCGCCGATGCCGGCGCTCTGAACGCGGCCGGGGGCGCGTCCCGGCTGGCCGCCATTGGTGGCGTCGCCGCCCGCCGGGCCGAGTGAAGGCGGGTCAAAAATATCCGTGGGCGAGATGCTGTAGCGGCCGAACATCTGCATATTGCTGGTCGGCGTGTAGTTGATTTTGACGTCGATGTTGTCGCGCGTAAGCTGATAGGTTCCGACCGCCAGATAATTATTCGGGAAAACGCTCTGATTGGGCTGGGGAATCAGGCCAGCCATATAGGCGGCTGCGCTGGAGATGCGGTCGAGCGGGATCTGATTGTTCGGAAACGGAGTGCGCCCCGTGCCGTCCGCGTTTCCGGTGGCAGGGTCATAGATGGTTGCGCCGGTACCGGTGAAATCGCCAGCGCGCAGGGCCGCGTTCGGAATAGTGCGCAGGGCTGAGGCGGACTGGCGGCGGGTGGTGCGCTCCCAATCGGCGAAGAAGAACAGCTTATTTCTCTTGATCGGGCCGCCGATCATACCGCCGAACTGGTTCAGTATGTTTTTGGGGGCGTGGTTCGGATCGCCGGTGCAGGAATACAGGCAATAAAAATAGTTGCGGGCCTTGAGCGCGCTGTTGGTGTTATATTCCCAGGCGCCGCCGTGGAATTCGTTGGTGCCGGACTTGATGGATACGTTCATGGCGGCGCCGCCGGCCATGCCCTGCTCAGCGTCGAAGCTGTTGCTGACGATGTTCACCGTCTCCACAGCCTCCACCGGCGGCAGATAGGCCACAAGACGCGGCAGCCACGGATAGCTGATCGTGGCGCCGTCCAATTTCGTGGCATTGCTCGACTGGGGCATGCCATTGACCTGCGTCACCATGGAGCGTTGCGGATTCCCGGCGTCGGAATGGGCGTCGGCCGGCGGCGTGAAGCCCGGCAATATTTTGTACAGCATCTGGAAGTTCCGCCCCTGCGAGTTGGCCGTGGGCAGATCTGCGATTTCGGCCGACCGGAGCTGGTGATTGATGTCGGCGCGGTCAGTCTGGAGCGTGACGATATCGGCCGAAACGACCACGCTCTCATTAACTTGCGACAAAGTCAGGGCGACATCCAGGCGGCGCACGGTGTTGGCGTCAATGGCGACGCCCTGTTCCACGCGCGTCGCAAAGGAAGGCGCCGAGATGGTGACTTTATACGAGCCCGGCTGAAGGTCGCTGAAGAGAAACGCGCCGCGATCATCCGTATGCGCCTCCTTGGCGACCCCGGTGCCAGTGTTTAACGCCTGGATGGTCGCGTTGGGGATCGAGGCCCCGCTCGAGTCGGTAACATTGCCGGTCAGCGATCCGTACAGAGTCTGCGCGCTCAGATGAGAACAGATCACGCCCAGCGCGGCGAAAGCAATCAGGACTGACCGGAATTGCAGATTCCGGCAGAGAAACGGTTGCATGATTTGTGGACCCCTCCTTAGCGAAGACCGGGAAGCAGCTGGACCGGTCTTTGCGACTTGGCTGGTTGCGCCGGAAATAATTTTAGTCGTTTTGCGAGGCCGGCGGCCGGGCGTGCCGGCCTGGCTGTCCACGGGCGGAGGCGCGGCTGCGCCCCTCCTGGCCGCCATAGCGGCTTTGGGCTGCTCTACGGCCGAAATGCGCCCGCGTGATACGATCAAAAAATGAGCGGCTGTTCGCGCCGCGCTTTTCTGGCAGCAGCGGCAGGCGCTTGCTTGGGGGCTGAGAGTTGTTCGGCCAAGGGCGAGTCATTCCCCTCCAACGCGCGGCGCTATTTTGATCCCGCGACGGAATTCCCCGTTGTTCGCGTCACCAGCCCGGAGTACGGCAGCGCATTTATTGCGAACCACAACCGGGATTTCCTGGGCCGGGCCTCGTTGATCGTCTCTTCGGACCGGAGCGGCGGTGAACAGGTTTTCCGTCTGGACCTCAAGAGCGGCGAAATGCGCCAGCTTACGAGCGCGCAATCGCTGGACCCAGCCTCGATTGCGATACTCGCCGGGGGACGTACATTTTGCTTCTTTGACGGCGGCTCGCTGCGGGAGGCGAATGCTGTGACGCTGCGGGAACGCGAACTCTATCGCGCGCCGGAGGGAGTGGAGCGGTCCGGGGCGTTGATTGCGTCTCCTGACCGGACCCGCGCGTACTTCGTGGAACGCGCAGCAGGACGGTACCGGCTGCGTTCAACGGTCTTCGGGCGGACGCCACATGTGAGGACGGCGCTGGAGAGCGAGGAGGAGATCACCGACATCGCGCCGAGGCCGGAGCGGGCCGAGATTCTCTACCGCGCTGGCGGCGCTGTGTTCCTTGCCAGCCTCGATGGCGCTCGCAAGACCAGACTCGCGCTGCCGTCCGGCTGGATCGGACCGCTGCACTGGTCGCCGCAAGGGAATTCGATTCTGTACCTGCACGCACCGGCCGGGCGCGAGGGGCCGCATGTCATCCGTGAGTTCGCGCCGGAATCGGGCGAAGATAAGCTGATAGCCAGAACGACGCAATTCATAGACTTCGCGCCGAATGCGGACGCCAGCGTTTTTGTGGGCGCAAGCGGAAGCAAGGCCGCTCCGCACGTCCTCATTCTGGTTCGGTCGGTGCGCCGCGAACTGACTGTTTGTGAACACCGGGCCAGCAACCCGGCGCTGGTGCGCCCCCACTTCTCGCCGGACAGCCAGCGGATCGTGTTCGCCAGCGACCAGCACGGAAAGCCGGCGATCTACGAGCTCGTCGTCGAGCGGCTGGTGGCGGAAACGGAAAGCGAATAGCGGTCGGAGGCGCAGGAACGGGAAACATTCCGACTAATCGCGCGGCACCAGACGGATCATGCTCAGGTTCACGCTGAGCAGGCGCTCGTCGCCGGGCGCGGTCCAGGTTGGCGCGGCCTCGAAGGTCACGCGGTACTCCTCCTGGTCAGGCACGTCGGCTTCGACCACAAACAGCCCAGGCCGGTCGTGCGTCCAGCGACCCACTTCCACTCCGTTGACCAGCGCGCGCAGTTTTACGGGCACATGCCCTTCGATCGCGGAGCCGCGGATGCGGAGGCGCTGCGGTCCGGATTTGACCCGGCGGAGGCGCGCTTCGGCTCGGGGGCCAATCCAGCGCCATTTGTTGCCGAACTCGCCTTCGAGTTCGTACCACTGGCCGAGCAGGCGGCGTTCATGCCCGGGCGAGGAGAAATCGACGATGTCGTCGCGGTCGCCGGGATAGAGCTCGGAGCGTTCGGCGGATGGCAGGAGGTTGTAAACGCCGCCCTCGAGCGGCGCTGTGTAGCCGCAGACAACGCAGCGCAGCGCTTCGGAAGAATCGCGCAAAAAGGCGCCCGCGCAATCCGGGCACCGCAGCCATTCCTCGAACCGCGCAAAAGGGGGCGGCGCCGCGTTTCCCGCCTTTTTGCAAATGGCGGCCAGCGTACCGCCGAGCAGCCGCGCCGCGCCCCACACCGAACCGTACGGATCCAGCCGGCGGGCCGCATTTTTGACGATTCGCTCACCCCAGCCGCGCTCGGGCACGAACAATTCGTATTTATGATCGGCAAAATGCTTCTCGACAAGAGCATGCCAGGCCTTCAGGTCCATGCTGTGGTTCTGCCGTATGCCGAAGCTTTCTTCCTGGCCCGCGCCGATCACGTCGCGGACGAGAAAGCCAAGCAGGCCCCAATCGTAGAGCTTCCGTTCCCAGCCCTTCATCGACTGGTAGTACGGGCAGCGGTACAACCGCAGCGAGAGCCTTCTTCGCAACGGCTCCTCGGCAAAAAGAAATACGCCGCCAGGAGCGAGGACGCGCTTGACTTCGATAAAGACGCTCTCGATGTCCATGAACTGGCTGAGCATCTGAAACGCGAGCACGAGTCGCAGCGACCCGTCGGCAAAGGGCAGATGAACCGCGTCGCCTCCCAGCCGGACGGGAGAGCGCGAATAGCCCCACCGATCCAACAGCGCGACGCCATGCCGCAGAGAATCGGCCGAAAGGTCGAGGGCGAAGCCCTGCGCGTCAAACTCATTGGCCAGCATGTAGCTGGTGTGGCCGGCGTTGGCGCCGATCTCGAGAAACGGCGACAGCGGGCCGATGAAGTCGAGGTGCTTGCGAAGGAGGCCGCGGCGGCGCGCATTCTCTTGCGCGTAGAGCTGGAGAACCCGTTCCGGCTCGCCGAGCGAGGCAAAGTTGTGAAACTCCACCTCGGCGCGCTTGACGGCAAGACTCTGCGCCTGGTTTGCGAAGTTTTGCGTCACGCGATCAAGAACTCCAGTTTCACAGACCGCAAATCAGGCGCGAGGATGTCGGGCTGGTGGGCGGCGAGCTCCTCGCTGCTTGAAAGGCCGGTAGCGACGGCGATGGCGCGGATGCAGTTTGCGCGGGCGGCAAGGATATCGTTGGGGTGATCGCCGATGAGCGAAATCCGGCTGTGACTGTCAATCCAACCCTCGCGTCGGGCGCGGCGGACTGCGAGCCTGACCAGCGCCGCGCGGCTGTGCGCCATTTCGGCGAAGACTCCAAAGCGGAAGTAGCGCCGCAGGCCGGCGTGCTCCATTTTCTTCCACGCAATACGGGACAAGTTGCCGGTCACAAGCCCGACGGGAATGCCGCGCCGCCACAGTCTCAGCAGCAGCATGCGAGCTCCGGGACACACGCGGCGTTCGAGATTGGGGCAAATCCGCGAGTAAATGGTTTGTGCGGCTCTCACCAGCTCCGGCATGGAGCGGCGGATGAGGGCGTTGGTGGCGCCCGCGTTCTTGAGCATCAAGGCCAGGATGTCGCGGTCGAGCATGCCCTGCACGGGAATGCCATCGGTGGTCGCCTCAAGCCCGGTGATCCTGCGCACAGCTTCGGCCAGCGCCTGCCGGTGGTGTGGACCGGCGCGGCGGATCAGGGTACCATCGATGTCAAACAGGACGAGCGCGGGCGCGGTCGGCGCGCCGCTCCCGTCTTTGGATCCTGGCATCTTCATCTACTATAGCGGCATGGAAAGAGTCTTCCCGGGCGGAGCAAAACTCACGACCCTGGTGGGGGATATCACGAAGATTCCTGCGGATGCGATTGTGAATGCGGCGAACTCTGCGCTGGCTGGCGGGGGCGGCGTGGATGGCGCGATTCACCGCGCGGGAGGTCCGTCGATCATGCGCGAACTGGATGAGATTCGCGCCCGCATCGGCCGTTGCCCAGCCGGCGACGCAGTGGTTACCGGAGCAGGCGCGCTGCCGGCAAAGTGGGTCTTTCATGCTGTCGGGCCGATCTATCGCGACGGGCGTCAGGGCGAAGCCGAGCTGCTCCGCGCCTGTTATCAGACCTGCCTGCGCCTTGCCGATGAGCGCAAGGTCCGGACCATCACGTTCCCGGCCATCAGCACCGGCGCGTATGGATATCCCATGGCGGATGCGGCTCTAATTGCGATGGACGCAATCTCGCAGCATCTTGCGCGAGCCGAGACCAGCATCACCGAGGCTACAATTGTCCTGTTCGATCAGCGCGCGTTTGACGCCTATGAGCAGGCGGCAAGGAGTCACCGTTAAAATGAAGGTTGACGCTGCTGAGCCATGCAGGTACTTCAAGCCGGTAATCATAAGCTCATCCTGCTGGAGTTGGATTGCGATTTCGTCGGCAATATCGCGAAGCAGGCAGGATTCGAGTATAAAGTGGAGGACGGCGCACGCAGCCTGTCGATGGAGTTGATGACGCCCGGGCGGCAGGCGCCGCTGCTGCTGTTCGACGCCGCGGATCCGGGGAATCTGGGCTGGTTTTCGCGGTGCACATTCTATGTTGACGGATCAACCGGCGCTGTTCTGCAAACCCCCATTTCCGTGGCCAACCAGCGCGACCACGCCGGACGCACTCTGCCGCATGCCATCAAGCTGCAAATCAGCAAAGAACTGCCGGCGACTTTTCGCATGCCCAACAAGCAGCCGGTCTCCGAGCAGGTGGTGTACGCGGTGCTTTATAACTTTCTGAATGCTCTGACAAGCACCGGGGTGGGCGTATGCGGCGGATCGGTGGTGAAGCCGCTCGCCGGGCGCACAGCGAAATAAGCGGGCCATGGCGTTGCGCGTATTGACGCTCGCTTTGGCGGCGTCGCTATGTGTACGCGGGGGCTCGGTTGCGGGCTTGAAGTGGGCCGAGCCCGCCGGCTGGAGCAACGAAGGATCGCGGCCCATGCGCGCGGCCACATACGCTGTTCCCGCCGCTCCGGGAGACCGCGAGCGGTCTGAGTGCGTCGTTTACTTTTTCGGACCCGGTCAGGGTGGAAACGCTGAAGCGAACATCGAGAGGTGGAGGAGCCAGGTGCTGGGGCCCGGGGGCCGGCCGGCCGATGCGAAGGTCAAAAAGCAGATCATCCATGGTTTGACGGTGACGACGATCGATACGTCAGGCGACTACACGGGCATGGGTGGTCCGATGGCGCAGGTGAAGAGCGTGGCCAAAGGGAGCCGTCTGCTGGGCGCCGTGATCGAAGGTCCACAGGGCAACGTGTTTGTCAAATTGACAGGTCCTCTGAAGACGGTGACGGCGAATAAGCCGAAGTTCGACCGGTTGGTGGGTTCGTTCGAGCCGGCCAGGTAGGTTCAGATCCGCGCCGCAGCCGGTCTCGGTTCGAAAACCTCAGGGTGGAACGATGCGCGAACAATCGCACGCGCTTCTTCCAACCCGCTCAATTCTCCGGCGCCGATCGCCTGCACCAGGATGTTTCCCGCGGCCGTCGCCTCCGCCGGCCCGGCGACAACGGCGCGGCCGGTGACATCAGCCGCAAGCTGGTTGAGCAGGGCGTTCCGCGAGCCGCCTCCGACGATGTGAATCACCCGAACCGGCCGGCCGGTCAGCTCTTCGAGGTTGTCGGCCACTTCCTTGTATCGCCGCGCAAGACTCTCGAGAATGAGGCGGCAGACCTCGCCTGCGCTTTCGGGCGGCGGCAGGTTGCGCCTGCGGCAATAATCCTGAATTTTGCGGGGCATGTCTCCAGGATGCAGAAAGGCGTCGGGATCGATATGCGCCTTTGCGGGTCCGGCATCGGATGCAAGCCGGATCAACTCGTCGTAGCTGAATTCCTGGCCCTCAGCGCTCCAGGCCCGGCGGCATTCCTGGAGCAGCCACATGCCCGCGATGTTTTTCAGCAGCCGGATGCGATCCCCGGCGCCAACCTCGTTGGTATAGTTGAGCTCGAGCGCGCGAGGGGTGATGACGGGCCGATCCGTCTCAACGCCCATGAGCGACCACGTTCCTGAGCTGATGTAGCACCACTCGTTGCCGCTCGCCGGCACGGCTGCAACCGCGGAAGCCGTATCGTGGGCGGCGGTTGCGTAAACTGGCGCATCGCCAAGTTGCGTTTCGGCGGCAATATGAGGCAGCAGAGCGCCCAGCAGCGCGCCGGGATCGATGATCTGCGGAAGCAGCGCCGGGGGTATCCGGAGACGCCTGAAAATCTCGGTTTCGAACTGTTTGGTGCGCGGGTTGTAGAATTGCGACGTGCTGGCGATGGTCCGTTCGGTGCGCCGGACGCCGGTCAGCCAGTAGTTGAACAGATCCGGCATGAACAGCAGCTCGCTTGCCACGCGCAGAGCCGGCGCTTCAGCCAGCCGCATGGCGTAGAGCTGATACAGCGAGTTGATCGGCATGAACTGTATGCCGGTCCGCTCGAAGATCTCCGATCGCGGAACGATCTGGAACAGCTTCTCGGGAATGCCGTTGGTCCGTTCGTCGCGGTAGTGGCGGGGATTATCGACCAGCGATCCGTCCGGGGCGAGCAAGCCGAAATCGACGCCCCAGGCGTCGATGCCGATTCCTTGGACGCGCAGCTTGCGTTCCCGGCCGGCGATCGAGAGGCCGCGCACGATCTCATGAAACAAGCGAAACGAATCCCAGTAGAGCCCGGTCGGCAGGCGAACCGGCGTATTGGGGAAGCGGTGCAGCTCCTCAAGAGAGAGCTTGCCGCCAGCGAGCCTGCCGAGCATGACGCGGCCGCTCTCGGCGCCGAGATCAATTGCAAGGTAATGAGACATGGGCGAAGTCGAGTATATCGAGTCGGCGGCGCAGGTTGGCGCAATGGGCGGGGCGTGAAACCGGCGGGAGCGGCGCGCTAAGATGGTGTTACCGTTCCGGCTGGCGTAGCTCAGTTGGTAGAGCATCTGATTTGTAATCAGACGGTCGGGGGTTCAAATCCCTCCGCCAGCTCCAACTCCCGGAAAGAGGGAGTGGACCTGGGCCGTTTCAAAACCTGTCCTATTCCAGTTCAGCGTCGGGGTCTCGAGCGCGATCGGGCGGCCTGTACCGAGCGGCTCACGGCCTGCTGCTTTGGCGATTACAGAGCGAGGGCGGCGGGGTTACCAGCCGCGACTGCGCCCGGCGACTGGCGCTGAGCAGCGAGGCTCTGCTGCGGCGGAGCGCGGACTTAGGGGCGCGCGTCGCGCAGAAAAGCCGCCGCCTCTTCGGGCGGAGTGGGATTGATGTAAAAGCCCGTTCCCCATTCAAATCCGGCGACGCGAGTGAGCTTGGGAATCACCTCAACATGCCAATGGTAGGAGAGGCTGGGCGACTCCTGAATGGGCCCCGTATGCATCACGAAGTTGTAGGGGGGCGACTCGAGGACCTTTTCCAGCTTACGGATGACGGTCCGCACCACCGATCCCAGACTCTGAATCCCGGCTACATCCGACTCTTCAAAGTTCGAGGCGTGACGGCGCGGGATGATCCAGGTTTCGAAGGGGAATCGCGGCGCCCAAGGCGCGACCGCCACGGTTTGATCCGTCTCCACCACCAGCCGTGAGCGGTCCTCGAGCTCCTGGCGGATGATGTCGCAGTAGACGCAGCGCTCTTTGAAATCGTAATACCGCCGGGCGCCATCCAGTTCCTCCTGCGCTCGCCCTGGAATCACGGGCAAGGCGATCAGTTGCGAGTGCGTGTGCTCCAGCGACGCCCCCGCAGCCTCGCCGTGATTTTTAAACAAAATGATGTATCGCAGCCGCCGGTCTTTTTTGAGATCGGTGATCCGGTCGCGGAAGGCCCAGAACAGGTCCTCCACGCTCTTTTCCGGAAGATCGCCGATCGACAGCACGTGGTCCGGCGATTCGATGATGACTTCGTGAGCGCCAACGCCGCTCATCTTGTCGTACAGTCCTTCGCCTTCGCGCGTGAGTTCGCCTTCGACGCGCAACGCCGGAAATTTGTTTGGAATTACCCGAAGCGTCCAGCCCGGCTGGTTGGGCCCGCCGCTTGTGCGGTAGGAAAGAATTTCGGGAGGCGTCTTGAATTCGCGGCCTGCGTCAAACGGACAGTTTGCGCTTCCCCGCGATATAACCGGCTGCCTGGAGAAATCGTTTGGACGTTTTGCTCGATCGGTCGCAATAATCACCCACCGACCCGTAATCGGGTCTTTTCGCAATTCGGGCAACTGGGGTCCTCCGGAAACGCCGCAATGTCTGGAAAGCGCCATTATAGCGCTCGTCATCGGCTTGGGTTCATCAGGGCCTGGATTGAAAATGCGTCGCGATAGTGCGAGACAGCGGGAGGAGTGGTAAGCAGAACCGTGATCACGTCAAACCGCACTTTTTCCCAGGGGGTGTCGGTGCGGCGAACATAATCCCGGGCTGCGCGCGCCATTTTCTTCAACTTTTCGTTGTCAATCGCACGGTCAGGCGGGCCGTATTCAGCGGAACTGCGCGATTTCACCTCGACAAACACCAGCGTGTCGCGATCCCAGGCAACCAAGTCGATTTCGCCCGAGCCCGACGGCGTCCGGTAATTCCGCGCCACCACCGTCATGCCCTCGCGCTGGAGCCGGCGATGGGCGATATCTTCGCCGCGCCGGCCGGCTGCGGCGTCCGGATCCCACAGTCGCATCCGGCGCTTATGCCGGGCGAAATCCGCAAGCCGGTAAATTGCGGACCACATCGTACACCTCACGTCCAGATGAGCTGGCGTTCGCCGCGCTCCTCGAGGTCAGCCCGCTTTAAGCACTCTCAGGCGCCATTCGATCACTTTTCCGCGGACAATAAAGCACAAATAGTGCTCCCAGAACCGGCGGAACCGGGGAAATCGATTCACCAGAAGCTCAAAGCCGAGCCATTTCCAGAGATTAAGTAGCTTGACGCGCACGGAACTCTCTTCGAGACGGGCGGCCGAGTAATAGCCGAACCCGCCGTGGTCGTCGCCGAAATAGCGCAGTGAAAAGCTGTTCAGGTGCCAGCGATGCGTCGGATCGCAGAACGAACTGAAGTCAGTGTAATGTGGCGTAACGATGTAAATACTGCCGCCGGGACGCACCAGGCGGTGGAATTCTTCGATGGCCCGCATCACGTCGCCGACGTGTTCGATGACGTGAACCGCCCGCAACAAATCGAAGGAATTATCTTTAAACGGGTAGGGAAACCGGTCGAGATCGCAAATCACGTCGGCCTTGGCGCGCGGGTTGACGTCGACGCCGATGGCGCCTGGATACTTGTTGATCCCGCAGCCGACGTCAAGAATTCTCATCCGTTCTGCAACGATTGTCGCGGGCGCCCGTGCGGGCGTCAACGTTCGTGGCCGGGACTTGCGATCCTGCGCCCGGGCTTGAGCTGGTCGGCGCGCGCCATGGCGCGCGCTTGCAGCCGGCGCGCGCGGGTCTTTATCATCAACGAAGGAACTCCCTGAATGGCATCTGCAACACCCTCGGCTCGACCGGTCCCTATCACAGTCGCCTATGGCGATGGTATTGGCCCTGAGATCATGGCGGCCACGTTGCGCATTTTAAAGGAAGCGGGAGCGCGACTGGAGATTGAAACCATCGAAATCGGCGAGAAGGTTTATCTGCGCGGCAACACGTCTGGAATTGAGCCGAGCGCATGGGAATCGCTCCGTCGCACCAAAGTGTTCTTAAAGGCTCCGATCACCACCCCCCAGGGGGGCGGATTCAAGAGTCTTAACGTCACCACGCGAAAGGCGCTGGGCTTGTATGCGAATGTCCGCCCGTGCGTGGCGTACGCGCCATTTGTGAAGACGAAGCATCCCGGCATGGACGTGGTGATTGTGCGCGAAAACGAAGAAGACACGTATGCCGGCATCGAATACCGTCTGAGCACGAACGTCACCGAGTGTCTGAAACTGATCACGCGTCCGGGTTCGGAGAAAATTGTCCGGTATGCCTTCGAGTACGCGCGGCGGCTCAACCGCAAGAAGGTCACGTGCTTCATGAAGGACAACATCATGAAGATGACTGACGGCCTGTTCCACAAGGTATTCGACGAAATTGGGGCGGAGTATCCGGATATCGAGAAAGAGTCCTGGATTGTAGACATCGGGGCGGCGAAGATGGCGGATACGCCGGAGGCGTTCGATGTGATCGTCATGCCGAACCTCTACGGCGACATCCTGTCGGACGTCGCTGCGCAGATCGCCGGATCGGTGGGTCTTGCGGGTTCGGCGAACATCGGCGAGCAGTGCGCGATGTTCGAGGCGATTCACGGGTCCGCGCCGCGGCGGGCCGGTCAGAACCTCGCCAATCCTTCCGGCCTGTTGTTGGGGGCGGTGCTGATGCTGGTCCACATCGGTCAGCCGGAGGTGGCCGAGCGAGTTCATAATGCGTGGCTGCGCACGCTGGAAGACGGCATTCACACCTACGATATCTTCCGCGAAGACATCAGCAAGGAGAAGGTGGGCACCAAGGAATTTGGGGATGCGGTCATCGCGCGGCTGGGGCAGGAGCCGCGGCAGCTCAAGCCGGTTCACTACAAAGCGGCTTCCGCCGCTCCCGAAACCAAGGTGAGGCTGGCGCCGCCGGTAAAACGCGAGCTGGTTGGCGTCGACGTGTATGTCGACTGGCCGTCGGCTGACGCGTCGGCGCTCGCCAACGCTCTCGAAAGCGTGAGCGGAAACGGCCTGAAGGTGACCATGATCGACAGCCGGGGCGTGAAGGTGTGGCCGTCCGGTTTCGCTGAGACCTTTTGCGCGGACAATTTCCGGTGCCGGTTCCTCAGCGAGAAGGGCACGAATCAGAAGGAGATACTTTCGCTGCTCGGCCGGGTGGCCGACAAGGGCGTCGACGTGGTCAAGACCGAATACCTGCGCACCTTCGACGGTCAACCCGGGTTTTCTTTGTCTCAGGGCGAGTAAATGACAAACACGACACCGCTGGTCGGCGTGATCATGGGATCCAAATCGGATTGGGATGTCATGCGCAACGCCGCCGACATGCTGAAGAGATTCGACGTTTCCTATGAGAGCCGCGTGCTTTCGGCCCACCGCACGCCGTCGCAGACGGCGGAGTACGTCTCCTCGCTCGAAAGCCGGGGAGTGGAGGTGCTGATCGCAGCGGCGGGCGGCGCGGCGCACCTGGCCGGAGTCGCGGCTGCGCACACCACGCTCCCGGTGCTTGGCGTACCCATGGAGAGCGCGTCGCTCAAGGGCCTGGATTCCCTGCTCTCGACGGTTCAGATGCCGGGCGGCATTCCCGTTGGAACACTGGCGATCGGAAAGCCTGGGGCGACGAATGCCGCGTTGCTGGCGATCGCCATCCTCGCCAACAAGCGTCCGGAATTGCGGCAGAAGCTGCGGGCGTTTCGCGAGGAACAGGCGCGCAAGGTGCTGAGCGAGACGCTGGAGTAGGAGCCGCCTCGGGCCGAAAGCAGTCCGGCGTGATAATCTTTGCTCTATGCTGCGCCGCGACTGCTTGAAGACCGGTCTGGCTGCAATGCTCGCGCGGGCAGGCGCGGGCGCTGCGCCGCAAACCACAGCCCGTTTTCGACCGGCCCTGTGCGCCTATTCCTTCCGCAACCAGCTCCGCGACAAGGCGATGAGCTATGACGATGTGATCCGCATGGCCGCCGATCTGCGCTGCGACGGCGTGGATCTGACGACGTACTGGCTGCCCGACGCCGCGGACCAGACGCTGTTTGCGCTGAAGCGCCTGGCGTACCGGTCGGGGGTGTCGATCTATACCATCGGGATCCGAGCCCGCATGGTTCAACCGACGGCCCAATTGCAAGCTTCCGAAGCAGAAACGGTCCGCAAGTGGGTGGAGGTCGCTGAAAGAATCGGGGCGAGTCACGTACGTATTTTCGGCGGGTCGGCGCCAAAGGGCGTAAGCCAGGACCAGGCCGTGGCGTGGGCTGTGGAGACGCTCAAGCGCAGCGCCGAAGAAGCGGCAAAGCGCGGAATCACTCTCGGACTGGAAGACGACGGCGGGATCACCACGAACGCGGACCGCACGGTGGAAATCGTCGAAAAAGCTTTGTCGCCGTGGGTGGGAATCAACCTGGATATCGGAAACTTTCCCGACAACGGGTACGCGCAGATCGAAATGTGCGCGCCATATGCGACGAATGTGCACTTCAAATCGCATGTGCATGTCGATCATCAGAGCCAGCCGGTGGATTTCGCGCGCGTGCTCCAGATTCTCGGTAAGGCGGGTTATCGGGGCTACCTGGCGCTGGAGTATGAGTCGACGGACAGTCCGATGACGGCGGTTCCGGACTTGATCTCGAAGATGCAGGCGGCGATTGCGGCGTACAGGAGCTGAGCGTACCCTGGGGAACGCGGCTCAGTTGCCAGATTTTTCGCCCAGCACGTCGCGCATGACGACGGCGAGCTCGCGCAGCGCTTGCGCGCCATCGCCCTGATAGCTGGATCCGTGCATGACAGCAAGCGTGCGCGGCTCGAGGCCGGCCAGACTTTCGAGTATGCGGCCGGTACACTGGGTGTACGGCACGTAGTCTGCGAGCGGCCCCGATTGCGTGATAACGAGAGCCTCGCGCGAGCGATCGAGAACCGAACCGGTCGTGAGCGGTTCACGTTCGCCCCATTGGTGGAACAGATCCGAGCAAAACAGCGTACGCCCGGTGGCTTCGAACATCACGCCCGCATCCCAACCATGCGGGACGTGCGGCGTGGGGACGAAACGGAATTGATACTTGCCGGTGGGGAGAGTTTCTTCGCGCGTGAGCGCACGGGCCGGGCGGATCGCAAAATCGTTCACGTTGATCATCGCGCCAACGAGACCGCAGACCGCCTCCGCCCGGGGCGCCAGTTCCAGCCAGGAATTCAAGCCGCCGCATTCGTCGGATTCAAAGTGGCTGAATCCGATATAGCGGAGCCGGGCCGGGTCGATCAACTTTTGCACCGCTTCACGCAGCAGCGGAAACATGCTCCGATATCCGGCATGAAAGAGCAGCGGCTCTTCGTCTTTAACAAGAAAATGATTGAATTGCAGGTCAATTTCAGGAACGTAGACGCAAATGCGATAGACGTCCGGCGCAATTTCAGCGATGTTGGTCATAGAATAGCTTTCGCGATTTGTTCAGCAGGGTGGCCGCGGCCGGCCCCGCGCAGGGCCGGCCTGGCGCATTTTCATGCGACATGATATCATATCGCGATCCTGAATACATACGCGGAAATCCGAGCGCGAGCGGTTCACAAGAACAACCGCCCGCCGCGCTCGCGGCTCAGTTTCGGCGCTGTCGCGGGAGCGCATCCCGGTGTGCGACAAATGAAACAGAGATGGACGAGCGCAAACCCAATCCGGACCGGAGAGAATTCCTCAAGACCACTGGCGCGGCGCTGGCGACGGGCTTTCCAGCCGTCATCAGTGCGCAAACCGTGACCAACGCCATCAAGGTGGGCCTCGTAGGCTGCGGAGGACGCGGGACAGGCGCTGCGCGACAGGCGTTGAGCGCTGACGACTACAGCGAGCTGACCGCCGTCGCCGATATCGATCAGGGGCATATCGACAGGTCGCTTCAGACGCTGCAACGCATTCAGAAGATTGCGGCCCGCGTGAAGGTGGAGCAACAACGGCAGTTTCTGGGGCTTGACGCATATCAGAAGGTGATCGACAGCGGCGTTGACGTGGTGCTGCTGGCAACGCCGCCGGGATTTCGACCCATGCATCTGGCGGCGGCGGTTGCAGCCGGCAAACATATCTTTTGCGAAAAACCCGCCGCAACGGATTCGCCGGGCGTTCGGTCTGTTCTGGACACGGTAGAGAAGGCGAGGCAGAAGAACCTGTCGCTGGTGGCGGGATTCTGCTGGCGGTATAACAACATGATTCAGGACACGATCCAGCAAGTGCACGACGGCGCGATCGGAAAGGTGACGGCCTATTACGCCACCTACTACACCAATCCGGTCAAGCCGATGCCGCCGGCGAGCGCGCGCCCGGCCGGGATGAGCGATGTCGAATGGCAGATCCGCAACTGGTATAACTTCGTGTGGCTGTGCGGCGACAGCATTGTTGAGCAAGCGGTGCACAGCGCCGATAAAATCGCCTGGGTGATGCATGATGAACCGCCGCTGAGCTGCGTGGGGGTCGGCGGCCGCACGATTCCCGCAGAAGGCGGCAACATCTACGATCACTTCGAGATCAACTACATCTACCCGAACGGCGTGCGCGCGTTTTTGGCGAACCGCCAGATGGAGGGATGCTACAACGAGAACGCAGACTACATTCTGGGCAGCGAGGGGACGTGCACGATCGGCAGGGGACCGCGGCCCCGGATCGAAGGGAAGACCAATTGGACGTGGAACGGGCAGCCCTACGATATGTACCAGCGCGAGCATGACGTTCTGTTCGCGGCGATCCGCAAGGGGCAGCCGGTGAATGACGGAAGGCGGCTGGCTACCAGCACGCTGCTGGCGATCATGGGGCGCATGGCGGCGTATACGGGCCAGCAGGTCACCTGGGAACAGGCCTTGAACTCGCAGGATAAGCGCGTGCCTGATCAGCTTGACTGGAACGGGTCGCACGAGGTGGAGCCGCGGGCGCTGCCTGGAATCACAAAGCTGATTTAAGGCCGGCGATGAATGGGAAGGTGCACGGATCTACGCGGGCGTTCGGCGCAGTAATCTGCCTTTGCGCCGCCATCGGTTCAGGGCGCGCACAGACTCCGGCGAACGATGAGATGCGGACGGTCAAGAGCATCCGCGACCGGATCATTGGGAACGAAAAGGCCGCCAGAAAACCAGAGCCGTACAAGGTTACGATTCCCAACACGCTCGTATCGTACGAGATGCTCCCGATTCCCGCCGGCGAATTCCTGATGGGCTCCCCGGATTCGGACCCGCAGCGCAAGAAGGACGAGCAGCCGCAGCACAAGGTGCGCGTGGACGCCTTCTGGATGCAGGCGCATGAAGTCACCTGGGATGAATATCGCCTGTTCATGTTCGCGAACCAGGCTGGGGAGATTGCCCATAAGGACAGCACAGTTGACGCTGTGAGCCGTCCCACGCGTCCCTACGTGGAGATGAGCTTCGGCATGGGGATCAACGGATTTCCCGCCATCAGCATGACCCAGCATGCGGCCAACAAATACGCCGAATGGTTGAGCGCCAAAACCGGCGAGTTCTACCGCCTGCCGACGGAAGCGGAGTGGGAATACGCTTGCCGCGCCGGAAGCAACGCGCCGTACTACTTCGGCTCAGACGCGTCGAAGCTGGGCGATTATGCCTGGTACAACGCCAATAGCGGTGGCAAGTACCAGAAGGTGGGGACGAAGAAACCGAACGCGTGGGGTCTTTATGACATGCTTGGCAATGTCATGGAATGGACCCTTGATGCTTACGCGCCGTATCATGCCGGCGCGGAAACGAACCCGTGGGTGCGAGCCACCACGCCATATCCTCATGCGGTGCGCGGCGGATCATGGAACGATCCGGCGCCAATGCTGCGCTGCGCGGCCCGTGTTCCTTCCGATCCGTCATGGAAACAGCAGGATCCGCAGCTTCCCAAAAGCATCTGGTATCACACGGATGCGCAGTGGCTGGGGTTCCGGCTGGTGCGGCCCGCGACAGTTCCCACCGCCGAGGAGATGTACAAATATTGGAACAGCGGGGTTGAGCACGACGAGCAGTAGACTGGCGCTGACTTTAGCGGCCATGGCGGCGTGTCTTCACGCCGCGGACCTGCGGCCTTTCGAAGCCGTCGAGCCGCATATGGGAACGTTAGCGCGCATTAAGCTGTACGCGGCGGATGAGGCGCAAGCCAGCGCAGCCTTCCGGGCGGCCTTTGACCGGATCCGGCGCCTGGACGAGGCGCTTTCGGATTACAACCCCGACAGCGAACTGAACAGGATCTGCCGCAACGCCTCGGGACGTTCTGTTCCGGCGAGCCTGGATTTGTTCACGGTTCTGCTCGCGTCGCAAACGCTTGCCGAGAGCACCGACGGCGCGTTCGATGTGACGCTTGGACCTGTTGTCCGGCTGTGGCGCAAGGCGCGCCGCGCCGGGCGCCCGCCAGACGGGGCGGCGTTGCGCGCCGCTTTATCGCGGTGCGGCTATCGCAAGCTTCACCTCGACGCGGCAAACCGCACGGTGAGGCTGGACGACGCCGGAATGCAGCTCGACCTTGGAGGCATCGGCAAGGGGTACGCCGCCGATGCTGCGCTCGCCGCGCTTCGCGATATGGGCATTCGCAGCGCGCTGGTGGCCCTCAGCGGCGATCTCGCGTTCAGCGATGCGCCGCCCGGGCAAAGGGGATGGCGGATTGGCATCGACTCGCTCGACGCCGCGGCTTCAGACTTTACGCGCGTTCTGGAGCTCAGCAATGCCGCTGTCTCGACCTCCAGCGACTCGGAACAGCATTTGGACGCCGGCGGGGAGCGCTATTCGCATATTCTTGATCCTGCGACTGGCGCAGCCTTGACGCGATCGCTGGCGGTAACCATAGTGGCAGACCGGGGGATCCTCGCCGATGCCACCGCGACTGCGGTGAGTGTTCTTGGCGTGGAACGCGGCATGCGGTACATTGAGCAGCATCCGGATCTCGCCGCGCTCATCGTCACCCGGACGGGCGGCGCTTTTCACGTAACTGAGTCGCTCCGGTTTGAGCGCCTGTGCGCGGCGCAGCGGACTCATTGAGCCGCTTCATGGAGCGCGCCCGTTTTCTCGGCGCTCTGTCCTGGACTGCTAAACTGAAGAGTTCGCGGCGGCCTGAATCGCTGGCCTCCGTCTGATTTTTCAATGCAACTTTGCGATATTTTTTTGAGCTTGGGAGAGGAGCGCCTGGGCTCGCTGCTGCGATCCATCTCCATTGGGCGTTTGAAGACGTATCAGCTCTACGAACGCCTCAAAACCCGCCTGCACGTTCCCAAGTTGAACACAGACGCGCTTCGCAGAGCGGCGTCCAGGTCCTGGCAGCGGCTCAACGAACGCGACGAGGAGTTCGCGACTGACCTGGCGCAATCGATCCTGGTTTCGCACCTTGACATGATCCGCGACGTTCTCAACTATCTTGAGATTCCCAACGAGGATGGATTTTTCGCCAAGGACCTCGACGCCAGCAGTCTATTGAAGGAAGGATGGCAGCAAAACGCCTTCGAACAATTCCGGAACAAATATCCTGAGCCTCTGGTGCTCTTCTACATCAACCACCTGGCGTGGGAGGTGCAGAAAGCCGACCAGGTATTCGCCCCCGCCACGGGGGCCTAGCTTATGAGAGAGTTGTTCGACGCGATCAGGTCCGGCGAAGCCCAGCGCGTGCGAGACCTGTTAGACCGAGCGCCCGCGCTCGTCAATGCTTCTGATGAGGCGGGAACGTCCGCATTCACATTCGCCAAGCGCCATCGCCAGGAGGCCATCGCGCAGTTGCTTCTGGACCGTGGAGCGGAGCTAGATATCTTCGCGGCGGCGATCGCCGGCGATGCCGAGCGAACCGCGTCGCTCGTCGCGCACAATCCCGCGCTCACACAGGCGCTCAGCCGTGACGGATGGACGGCCCTGCATCTTGCGGCGTTTTTCGGGAGCGCGGACTGTGCGCGGCGGCTGATCGACGCAGGCGCGGATGTGCACGCCCGATCGGCGAATCCGTTCAAAAATACGCCGCTGCACGCCGCCGCAGCCGGCCGCCGCAGTGAAGTCGCGCGCTTGTTGATCGAGCGCGGCGCCGAGGTCAACTCGCGCCAGCAGGGCGGCTGGACAGCGCTTCATGCGGCCGCTCAGAACGGCGACGGGGAACTGGTTCGGATTCTGATCGGGGCGGGCGCGGACGTCAACGCTCGCGCTGACAACGGCCAGCGCGCGCTCGATCTGGCGCTGAGCCATGGCCGCCAGCAGGTGGTCGATCTTCTGGAACATTTCGGAGCGGCAAGTGCCTGAACGGACCATCGACCAGCAGATCTCCGATTTGCGGGACCGGGCCCTGACGCAAATCGAGGCGGCTGCAACCCAACAGGAGCTGGAACGCGTCCGCATCGAGGCGCTCGGACGCAAGGGATTTCTGGCCGGAGTCAGCAAAGAATTCGGGAAACTGAGCGCGGAAGACCGCGCCCGCGTCGGAAGAATTCTCAACGCGGCGAAGCAAGAGCTTGAGTCCGCGATCGCGCGCAAGGCTGAGCTCTTTGCGGCCCATGCTCTGAATGCGCGGCTCAACGCAGAGTGGGTGGACCTGACGCTTCCCGCGCCGGGACCCCGCCGCGGCAGTCTGCATCCGGTCACCCTTATTCAGAGCGAGATCGAAGATCTGTTCATTTCGATGGGCTTCGCGGTGCTTGACGGGCCGGAGGTGGAGACCGAGTACAACAACTTCGACGCGCTCAATATTCCGCCAGATCACCCCGCACGCGACATGCAGGATACGTTCTGGCTGACCGACGGGAACCTGCTGCGCACCCATACGTCGCCCGTCCAGGTGCGCGGCATGCACAAGCTGGGGCCTCCGCTCCGCATGATTGCGCCCGGACGGGTGTTCCGAAACGAGGAAGTTGACGCCTCTCACGAGCACACCTTTTATCAGCTCGAAGGCATGATGGTGGACCGCGATGTTTCGATCGCGAACCTGATCTTTTTCATGAAAACGCTGCTGAGCTCGATCTTCCGGCGCGAGGCGACAGTGCGGCTGCGGCCGGGATACTTTCCCTTCGTCGAGCCGGGATTCGAGCTCGACATCCAGTGCCTGATTTGCGGCGGAAGGGGGTGTTCCGTATGTAAACAGAGCGGATGGGTGGAGTTGCTGCCCTGCGGCCTGGTGCATCCAAACGTGCTGCGCATGAGCGGCATCGATCCTGAGCAGTGGAACGGATTTGCCTTCGGCCTGGGGCTGACGCGGCTCGCCATGATGCGCTACGGCATCGACGACATACGGCTGCTTCAAAGCGGCGATCTCCGGTTTCTGAACCAGTTCTGACATGAAATTCTCTTACAACTGGCTGCGCGAACTCGCGCCCGGCCTGAACGTCGAACCTCGCGAATTGGGTCGCCTCATCACCATGAAGACGGCGGAATGCGAAGGCGTCGAAACCTACGGCGCCGCGCTGGAACAGGTGGCTGTGGCCCGCATCGTTGCGGTTGATGCGATTCCGGGCAGTCCGAACGTGAAAGCGGTTGTTCACGCCGGGCGCTATGGCGAGCGTACCGTGGTGTGCGGCGCGCCCAATTGCCGGCCGGGCGTGACAACGATTTACGCGCCGGCGGGCGCGAAGCTCGGCGCGCTCGAAATCAAGAAGCTCACCATCAGCGGCGTCGACAGCGATGGAATGCTGGTCTCGGGCGCCGAACTGGGGTTGAACCGCGACCACAGCGGAATTCTCGAACTCCCCGACAGCGCCTTCGACCTCAAACCGGATCACATCATCGAGATCGATAACAAGTCGCTGACCCACCGGCCCGATCTATGGGGTCACGCGGGCATGGCGCGGGAGGTTGCGGCGATCACGGGCGCCGCGCTGCGGGATCCTGTCGATTTGAGTCGAATTCCGTCCGGTCCGCGCCCGATCTCGGTGCACATTGAGAACTTTGATCTCTGCCCGCGCTACTCGGCGCTAGTCTTTGACAACGTCACGGTCCAGCCATCGCCGCTGTGGCTTCAATACCGCCTTGAATCAGTCGGTTTACATCCGATTGTGAACATCGTCGACGTCACGAATTACGTGATGGCTGAACTGGCGCAGCCGATGCACGCTTTCGACGCCGACAAGCTGCGCGGCGAAACGATTTACGTGCGGAGCGCGCGCGCGGGCGAGCAGATCGCAGCGCTAAATGACGAAACATACGGTCTGACGGCATCCAATCTCGTCATTGCGGATGCGGCCGGTCCGGTTGCAATCGCCGGCGTAATCGGCGGGGCGGAGAGCGCGATTTCAGCCTCGACGAAACGAATTGTCCTTGAAAGCGCGAATTTTCAGGCTGCCAGCATCCGCAGGACATCGGCGGCGCTACGGCTGCGCACCGACGCGTCGATGCGGTTTGAAAAATCGCAGGACCCGGTGAACACGATCCGGGCGCTGGCGCGGGCCGTCGAGCTGCTCGAAATCGTATCGCCCGGAATTCGCCTGGTTGGCGGCCTGGCTGACGTCTGCGGTGAGAGAGCTGCGCCGCCGCCGATCCTGTTGCCGCTTGCATGGTTGAACCGCAAGTTGGGCCTGTTTGTGGAAAAAGCCGAGGTGCGGCGCATTCTCGAGTCGCTGGCATTCGGCGTCGAGGAGGTTCAGCCGGACGTCTTTTCCGTGCGCGTCCCGAGCTGGCGGGCAACCAAGGACATCTCCATTAAAGACGACCTGGTCGAAGAGGTGGGTCGGATGATCGGCTACGATTCGATCACCGCGCGGGCGCCCCTAGTCGCCGCGACGGTTCCTCCGCGCAACGAAGAACGCCTGTTTCACCACCGCGTACGCAATCTGATGGTGGATAACGGGTTCACTGAAGTCTACAACTATTCATTTGTCAGCGAAGAAACGGCGGCGCGATTCGGCTTTTCGCAGGATGAACATGTCCGCGTCAAGAATCCAATCGCGGCCGACCAGAGCCTGCTCCGGACCAGTCTGCTGCCCAATATCTGGCGGAATATTGTCGAAAACAGCAAGCATTTCGAATCATTCCGGGTGTTCGAGATCGGCCAGGAAATCCACAAACGGGACGCCGGCTTGCCGGATGAACGGCCGCACCTGGTTGCGGCGATTTACTCGAGGGCGGGCGACGGCGTAGCGGACTTGCTCGAGTTGAAGCGCGTGGCCGAGTGCTTGCTTGCGTCCCTTCGGGCCAAACCCGCGCAGCCGCGGGCGTTCGAACATCCGGCGCGCGTTGCGGACCTTGTGGCGGGCAGCGGGGTTATCGGGCGCGTGTTCGAGTTGCACCCCTCCCTGGTCGAAACCGGTCGCGCGGCGATTCTCGACGTTGACTTGCGCCTGCTGGAGCAGGCAGCGCCAAAGGACAAGCGCTACGCGTCCATTCGGCGCTTCCCGACGAGCGCGTTTGATTTGTCGATCGTAGCGCCCGTGCGGACGCCTGTCGGGGATATTCAGCAATTATTGGCCGAGATGGCCGGCCCCGATCTGGTCAGCATCGAATACCTCCGCCAATATACCGGACCGCCCTTGCCGGAGGATGTCAAGAGCGTCTCCTTCCGCCTCACCGTTGGAGCGGAAACACGGACGCTCTCCTCTGAGGAGGTGACCGTAATCCGTCAGGGGATTATCGACGGCATGCGTCTGCACGGCTACGAATTGCGCCTGTAGCGTCTGACTACCAGTTTTTGTTCAGCCAGCCATCGAAGGTGGTGAGCTGGTCGTATTGCGCCCGCACGGCATCGACGCTCACCTCGAAGCCGTGCTCCTCAATCCAGCGGAACATTTTTGTCAGGTCTGAGCCCGCTTGTGTTTCGAATTGATCCCATGGAGTCTGGCGATACCGCACTTGGCGCCCGATCTTACGCCCGAAGCGCTCGGCGATCGCATGCATCGGGAGCTCATCGCCGGCTAAGTCGAAGGCTCGATTGCGCCACTTGTCTGCGTGCTCAAAGGCCATGGCCACAAAGGCGCCGATATCATCGACGGCGAGCATCGGCAGGCGCCGGTTGGGGCTGAGCGGAAAGAGAATATTGCCGTCGTTGATCTGGTTCTTCATGTGCAGCCAGTTCTCCATGAAAAAGCCGGGGCGGAAAATGGCGTAGGGGACGCCCAGTCCGCCGATATAGGCTTCGATCTGAGCCTTGCTCTCGAAGTGCGGAATTCCAGTGTTCCGGTCCACAGCCAGAGCCGAGCTGTACACCAGATGCGAAACGCGCGAGCGCTGAGCCGCGTCAGCCACGGCCCGCCCCTGGCGCACTTCGATCTCTGGACCATGTTGATAGGCCTGCACTGAGTAGACGCCCCAAACGCCGTCCATCGCCCGGCGGAGCGAATCCGGATCGTCCAAATCGCCGCGAACAACCTCGACGCCGCTAGCGGCCAAAGCGCGGGCCTGAGGCTTTTCCGGATCGCGCGTAATCGCCCGCACGGGAAATCCACGCGCCCGCAAATGGCGGAGCGCGGCCCCTCCCTGGTTGCCGGTTGCGCCCACCACAAGAACCCGTTTATCGGAATTTCGCGTCGGCACAGTCCCTGAGTATGGCAGATGCGAGTGCAAAGCGCACGGTGGTTACTTCCCGAAGAACCGGAACGTCAGGCCAGCCATCACCGTCCGCGGATATCCCGGCGTGCCGTGAATCCGAAACCGGGCGTCCTCGCCGGGCAGACGCGACTCGAAATAATTCTGCGTCTCGTAGTAAGCCCGGTTGGTCAGATTGTCAACGCTGAGATTAAACTCGACGCCCCGGCGAATCTGTCGCGACATGCCGAAATCGACCACGGTATGTCCGGATGCGACGATGGACGGGTCTTCGCCATCCAGCCGGTAATGATTGATCGCGCGCAGGCGCAGCGAGCCGCTCCAGCCCTTCCAGGCCGCCAGCGTCAGATCCGCATTGGCCACGAAATGCGGGGCGCTGTCCACGTAGATTCGCGGCGATGTACCGCGATAAAACGCATTCCCAACTTTCGTGACGCCGCTGCTCAACTCAATGTAGCGGGTCAGACGCGCCGTCAGTTTGGTTTCATATCCATACGCGCGGCTCGGACCCTTGAATTCAAAGGAGCCGTCGTCAGGAATGTACACCATCTCGTTGGAGCGGTCAATCAGAAATCCGCTCGCCGTCGCTGTGAGCCGCCCGGCGCGGTATGACACGCCGCTTTGATAGAAGTCGGTGGTGGCCACGCGTTGAAGTTCCGGATGCTGCACAATCCCGCGCGCGTCCGCGGTCGAGATGCCGCGGCCGTAATTGGCATACAGCTTCACGCCGGCGCGTTTGGACGGCGTCCAGGCCATGCTGGCCTTCGGCTGCCATCTCCCGGCGGGCTCCACCCCGCTCGCGGCGGGATCCAGCAGGTCCCGGATTCCGAAGCGGAATTGATCGAACCGCAGCCCGCCGCCGATAAGAAGCGCTCCTCCGAACAAGGACGCCGATTCCTGCACAAATCCCGCGCCGTTGGTCACGTGCGCATGCGCCAGCGTGGTCGTGTCGAGCGGTACGCGCCCCTCGCGCGAATACAGGCCGACCTTGATTTGATTGTCATGATAATTCGCGCCAGCCGTAAACATCGTCTGAACGCTCCCGACGCGGTACGGTCTAGAGTATTCCAGATTTGCGCCTTCCTGAAGCCGCGAATCATGCTGCTGGATGCCGTCGCCGTGAACCGGATCATTCAGAAAGAAGGTGAAATTCGAGTACAGGTCAAACAGCGACCGGCTCACGAATCCATCGGCTTTCCATGTCGATCCGTTCTCATTCGCGCGGGCCCAGTATGCGCTTCCGGTGTAGGAATCGCTTCTTCCGCCGTCGGTTGGATCAATGAATCCGAAACGGTCGAGCCTTCCTGCCGCAACCTCGTCAAGCGGAAGCTGTCCGGAGGAGTCGAAATCGTTTCGACCCACGTTGACGCGGACGCCCGCCTTATCCCGCGGAGACATGGTCTTGCCGTAGTGGCCGGTCCATACGTCTCGCTTATAACCGAGAGGATTCAGGAACGGTCCGTCGCTGCGCGAGAACTCGTAGGCGGCAAACGCCTCGGCGGCGTCCAACTGCGGACTGTACCCAAAAAATCCGCGGGTTGAGTCGAACGCACCGCCCTGGAACCGCAGCGTCAAGACATCCGGCAGAGAGTCCCGCAGCTTGATATGGACCACGCCCAGACCGCTGAAATCACCGTACTCGGCGCTGAACGGTCCATCAATCAGCGTGACCTCCTGGATGAGTTCAGGCGTCAGGGTCTTCAACGCTCCGAGGTATCCTTGGCCGTGGCCCTGCGTCGACTGGTTCTGTTGAACGTTGTCCACCAGAACCTTAAGACCCCCGTTCACGCCGCCGTGGTCGAGATTGAATCCGAAGCGCCGGATTTCGACCGATTTTCCGCCGCCTTCATGCTGGCCGGCGTTGATGCCAGCCTCAAGCACATGAAAGATCTGGTCGTCGCGCGAGAACAGTGTGCGAGTGAACACTTCGGACTGGCGGCGGTCCGCGCCCGGCTCTTCCGGCGTCGCAGTCACAGTAATCCGCGTGTAAGCAGGAGGCAGCTCTTCTTTCTTCTCCTGCGCCATCGCGCCCGCAGCGAAAATAACGAACAGCGCCGCTCTAGTCATCGTTGGGTCCAGTATACGCCGAAAGTGCTACGGATGGTAAATTCGTGTTACGAATGCCGAGTTTGACCGCATGCGCGAGGATCTCGCGGTTTCTGATCCCCACGGCCAGCGCGCGTTCCATGTGCGCTCTGGCCTCAGCGTCCCGCCCGTTGGCGTGCAGCGCCCAGGCGTAGGCGTCAAGGGTGTAGACGTCATGCCGGCGGTCGAACTCGATTTGCGCGACGCGCAGCGCCTCGACCGGACGTCTGGCATGATCCGTGTAATAAAACACAAGTTCGTGGTTGGAGTTGTCGGGTCGCATCATTTCCGCCCGAGACTGCTTTTCGAAGTCCGCAAAGGCGCGCCTGGCCTCTTCCAAGCGACCGGCAAGTTCGAGAGCTTCGGCCAGCGCATACAGGTTCTCGGCGTGCGGCGCGGCTTGGAAGCGGCTTCTCAGCAGCGCGACCGCTTCGTCGCAGCGCTTCTGTTCGATGCGAACCTTGGCCAGGTTTGCAAGCGCGTAATGGTAGCCGGGGAAAATCGCCAGCGCATGGCTGAGCAACCGTTCGGCGTCATTGATCCGACCCTGAGCGATCCGCACATGCGCCAACTGGGTCAAAATCCACGCGCGATCCTCGGTTTCAACAGGCGAGGTCGCCTCAAACGCCATTCGCATGGCGTCAAACGCGCCCTCCAGATCGCCGAACAGTTCGCGTAAATAGGCTGTACGAGTAAGCGCCGGAATGTTTCCCGGCCGAAGATTCAGCATCCACTGAACGGCCTTTTCGGCTTCGTCGTAATCGCCCAACTCAGCATTAGCGTCCGCGAGAAACCCATAGGTCAGCACGTCATCCGGCATACGCTGATTCAGGGCCCTGGCTTTATCGCGGGCCTTGGCGAATTCGTGCTTGCCAAGCAGAATCCAGACCTCAGCCTTGGCGGCGGCGAAACTGGTTGGCTCCAGTTGGAGCGCCTTCTGGACGGCGGTCTGCGCCTGATCGTAGAAGCTGACATCAGAGATTTCCCGGGCGCGACGGGTGAAAGCGAATGCGAGATCGACGTAGCCTTGTGCGGACTTTGGATGCGCCGCGATGGACGCCTTCGCCGCTTGGATTTTTTGTTCGGCCGGCGATGCGGCAGCGGCGATCAACGCGGTGAGCAACATACTCAGGGTGGTTTTCATCAGGAGCTCCTGTTGGGGACTGGGCCGGGGCCCAGTCCCTTGACGCGGATCAGTTCACCGGACACGGGAACAGCGAATCCCGTGTACAGCCCCGTTCGCCCGGATCGATGTGGCGGCGGTCGCGCCCGCTATGCGCGAAGGCCAGATACGGAAACGTCTCCTGGTAGGAAACATCGTTCGTGTTCACGCCGTCGCCGAGCCTGTTGTTCGGGGCGACGTTGTAGCCGTCAACGAGCACTCCCGCGACGACGCGCGCGGCGATATCGAGCACGTCGTCCGATATGCGGCGTCCATTGGGAAACCCGGCGGGATCGCCGGCGATCAAACCCAAGCGCTTACGGTCGATCCGCGGCGTCGGCGGCACGCCAGTGTTCAACCGCAGCAGATCGGCAACGGGACCGGCCGGCGTGCCCGCGGCCGCGATGGGCGGCAGATATTGCATCAGCGGCAGCAGGTCTTTGCGCGGAGGCGGCGGGACCTTGACGCCGAAGGCCGCATTGAATACGCGCGCAAGCAAAGGATCAAGAGCGTATTGCGCAAATTGGGCGTCGTCTTTGGGCTGCGTCATGCTCCATTTGTCCTTCGTTCCCGTTCCGATCAGCAGTTCATTGATCAGAGGGTTCGCCATGCGCTGCACTTGCTGAAACGTTCCTGAGTCTTCCGCCGGGTTCGGGGAACGGCGCACGGTCATCTGCGCGCGGGAGGTCGTAGCCCACACGCCGATGGTCGCGGCGGGATCGCTGGCCGGGACGCGTGTTCCCGTCCGCGTCAGCATGGCGATCGGGACTTCGATGGCAATGGCGTTGACATTGAATCCAGACAAGGCGTCCGGAGCGTAGTTGACGAGATCGTGCGAATCCTGGTCCGCGCTGAGCACGCCGGCGCCAGCAGCCAGCCGGAAATTCAGCGAGTCAAACGCGGCGCCAACATCGATGTAAAACGGATCGTCCACTGTGCCGGCGAAAGCGCGGATTCCGTTGCCAAGGTCGTAGATGCCCTGGCGCACGAGATTGTTGTAATCCGGCATTGTACGCGGGCCCACATTGGAAGGAACAGCAAACAGATTCGTCCCCTTCGCATTCATTAACTGTATGCGCTGGCCATTTCTGACCATTGTCACGGTATAGGTTTGGCGCAGGCTGAGCCCCTCGGATCCCGGCCCATCCAGCGCGGTGATCGCCGGAGGAATCAGCGGCGACCCGGGCGCAACCGGCGCGGGCGAGCCGGCAGGAGCAGGAATGCCGTCCGCTACGCCGACAAAGCCGGTAAACACGTCCGCCGCGCGCACTTCGGTCTGGAAACGAAATTCGAATACAACGTCTTCCTGCGCATCGTTGTTGTTGTCGATGCGGATCGCATACAGCACATTGGGGTCGAACGGAAAGTAGTTTGGGCCGTTCGAAGGTTCAAGAAACGGGTCGACGTCCATGATGAGCGTGACCTTGCTCGGATCGTCGTAGCTGACAAATGCGAACACGTCGGTAATGTCGGCTTTGTTATCGAGCGCGGTAATCGGCGCTTCGCGGTGACTGGCGGCAAACCCGCCCGGCGGAAGCGCAAGCAACACAGCCATGGAAAGTCGCGCCATGGGTTTCAGACGATGCATTCCCAACTCCTTGTTGAATCGTTCGCGACGCCTTTTCACAACCCTCCGTATAACGGACGCCCGGAACACGGCGCTTTCCGAATCCGCTTCTTGTACGCCGCGTCGGACGGCAGGTGCGCCGAAGCGCCGCCAGCAAGGATTACGAACAGGCGCGCGAAACGGATTTCGCCGCCGGAAATTTTTTGTCGAGCCGGATGATACGCCTTTTGATTTGTACTTACTATCCAGCGGAGGGAATTCGTGGAATTTGTCGCTTATCACGGGATTACTGCGCCGGACCACCAGACGCGATTCAATGATCTTTCCTCAAAGGGATTCCGAATCATTTCGCTCAGCGTGTACGGAGACCCCTCGGACGCGCGATACGCGGCCGTCTGGGTTAAGACCGGCGGACCGGCATGGCAGGCCTTCCATGGCCGCAACGCGTCAGAGTATCAGCGCTTCTTCGATGAATGGAAGGCGAAAGGCTACTACCCCTTGCTGATTTCAGCAACGGGCTCGGCGTCGGAGGCGATTTTCGCCGGCGTGTTCGAGCAGGGGAATCCCGGCCCTTGGAAAGCGCGGCATGGCATTACAAAGGCCGAGTTCGAATCAGAGTGCAATTCGGCATACGCCAATAACCAGATCCTTTGCTCGGTCGCCATCTACAACAACGGTTCCGATCCGCGCTATGCCGCCATCTGGCGCGCGAACTCCACGCTGGCGCGATGGAACTATCATTCGGCAGATTCAGGCGCGAGCTACCAGAGCTGGTTCAATGCCGCAACGCAACTGCCGTCGCGACCTTCCTATGTTGCGCTCACAGCCGATAAGACTTACGTCTCCGTATTCCGGGACGATGCCATCGGGGACTGGGTAGCGCGTCACGGGCTCACGAGCGACCAGTATCAGGCTGAATTTGACGCGCAAAACAAAAAGGGCCTGATGCCCATCTGCGTGCAGGGCGGCGGTTCCGGCTCCGACACGCGATATGCCGCGATCTTCGCACGACAGGCGCTGCCGCTCGATCGGGTGTGGACAGTGACCGGCGACGCTGCGCCGTCGCTGGCGGCGTTCGACCAGCGGATGAAACAGGTGATGCAGGCTAAAGGCGTGCGTGCGGCAGCGCTGACGCTGCTGAAGGACGGCGTCGTGCGCCTGTCGCGCGGGTATACGTGGGCTGAACCCGGTTATCCCATCACCCAGCCGAATACGCTGTTCCGTCTAGCGAGCGTCAGCAAAGCATTCACCTCGGCTGCGATCTATGAGCTCATCCAGGCCAAGCAGGTAAAGCCCTCCGACAAGGTCTTCCCGATGCTGAATTTCAGCCCGCTTCCGGGACAAACGCCAGACCCGCGTCTGAACAACGTCACGGTTCAGAATCTGATCGATCACCTCGGCGGCTGGGATGCGCAGCTTGCCGGCTTCGATCCCGTTTTCAGTTCGCGGACCATCGCGAAAGCATTGGGCCTGAACACATTCCCTTCGAAGCGGCAAATGGCGCAATACATGGTCGGCCAGATGCTGCAGTTCACTCCCGGCGAAAAACCGAAGCTCACCGACAGCCAGGGCAGGCCCCGGAGTCCGTATTCAAACTTCGGGTACGTGATGCTCGGGCTGGTCATCGAGCATGTCACAGGCAAGACATTCACGGACTACATAAAGCAGTCAATACTCGCCCCCCTCGGCATTCAGGATGTGTTCCTGGCAGGAACGCAGATGTCGCAGCGCCGCCCGAACGAGGCGCTGGCCGAGGATCCCGGACTGCAGTACACTGCCCTGAACCCCAATTCGGACCAGCTGCTCCCTGCCGCTTATGGCGGATTTATTCTCGAGACGATGGACGCCGGTGGAGGGCTGATCGCTTCCGCGCCGGCCGTTGCTCGCCTGGCGCATCACTACGCCGCCTGGGGCGCGGGGCTGCGCGCGCCGGGCTCAGCGCGGACGGGCAGCGAGGCAGGAACGCGCACCCGCGTGGGATCGCGCTCGAACGGCGTCGATTACGCGTTCGCCTTCAACACGCGATATAACCTGGAAAACGTCGTTAACCAGAATACCGGCATCGAGTATATTGACCAGTTCGGCGCGGACCTTGAAGCGCTGATTGACAGCACGAATTTCGCGACAACGGCAAGCGCGTAAACATCAGCAATCGACGCAAATACGCGTTCGCTCGCCGGCTGGCATGTTAACCTGAATTTTCGGATGTCATCACCCCCCTCGGGCGCCGGCCGGAAGTTTCAGCGTCTGGTCGAAATTATGGCTGAGTTGCGCGGTCCCAATGGCTGTCCTTGGGACCGCGAACAGAATTTTGACGCCATCAAGCCCTACACGCTCGAAGAAACCTATGAAGTACTGGACGCAATCGACCGCCGGGCGTGGACCGAGCTTGCCGATGAGCTCGGAGACTATATCTTGCAGGCGGTCTTCTACGCGCAGATGGCTTCTGAGCAAGAGTTGTTCGACATCGAGGATTCGCTGGACGCCATCAACGAAAAGCTGATCCGCCGGCACCCGCACGTCTTCGGAGACGTCCGGGCCGAGACCGCCGGCGAAGTGCTTCGGCGCTGGGATGAAATCAAGGCCGGGGAACGCCAACAGCGCGGAATCGCACGCCAGAATCTCCTCGATAGCGTCTCTCGCGCGCAGCCGGCCCTGATGGAGGCGCGCGAGATTGCGTCCAAGGCGGCCAAAGCGGGATTCGACTGGAAGAACGTCGACCAGGTTTTTGAAAAGCTGGGCGAAGAACTCGACGAGCTCGCCAGAGCGAGAGCGTCCGCTTCACAGTCGGACATCGAGGACGAGATCGGCGACCTGCTGTTTGTGATCGTCAACATCGCCCGGTTCCTGAAGGTTGATCCAGAACAGGCGCTGCGCAAGACGAACGCGAAATTCCGTCGCCGTTTCGCCTACCTGGAAGACCGTCTGCGCGAGCGGGGAAAAACACTCGCCGAATCAAGCATTGAGGAGATGGAAGCGCTCTGGCAACAAGCCAAGCAGCCGGCATGATTGAAATTCGAGCGCTTACCGAGCACAGCGAGTTTCAAGAAGCCGTGCGGCTGCAAAGGGAAATTTGGGGCTTTGCGGATACGGATCTGCTGCCGGCGCGCCTGTTTGTGGTTGCGACAAAAGTCGGCGGGCACGCCCTGGGGGCGTTTGACAGCGGTCGCATGATCGGGTTCTGCCTGGCGATACCCGGATTGAAGCCGGGCGGGCAGTACTACCTGCACAGCCACATGCTGGGCATTTTGCCGGAGTATCGGAACACGGGGATCGGCCGGATGTTGAAGCTCGAGCAGCGCCGCGATGCGCTGGCGCGCGGCATCGACCTCATCGAGTGGACCTTCGATCCGCTCGAGATCAAGAATGCGTACTTCAACATAGAGCGACTCGGGGCGATTGCGCGGCGCTACCTGCCGAATCAGTACGGCACAACATCCAGCCGCCTGCACGGCGGCCTGCCCACCGATCGCCTGGTCGCGGAATGGTGGTTGGCGTCGCCGCGCGTTCAAGCCATTGTCTCCGGAGCGCCGTTCCAGCGTCCGCTGCCTGAGGCGCGCATCGCAGTTCCTTCAACGATCGGCGAATTGCGCATTGAGGATCCGCCCCGCGCGCGGCAGCTGCAATTCGAAACCGGCGAACAGTTCAAGCGTCATTTCGCCGCCGGGCTGGTTGTGATCGGATTTGAGAAATCGCCTGAACGCGGCACTTACTTGTTAGGTCGATGGGAATTCGGTTAGACCAAATCATTCTTCGCCAAATCCGCATGCCGCTCGTGCACTTCTTCGAGACCAGCTTCGGACGAACCTACGAGCGCGACATCATTCTGGTCGAAGTTTTTTCGGAGGGAGTTTCCGGATGGGGCGAGGTTACGTGCGGCGAAAACCCGTTTTATAACGAGGAGTGGACGGAATCAGCGTGGCTGATCTTGAAAAGCTACGTCGCGCCCCGCGCGCTGGGATATGAGTTCGAGTCCGCCAGCGATGTGTGGCCTCGCCTTGCGCATATCCGCGGGCATTATATGGCGCGCGGAGGGTTCGAGGCAGCCGTCTGGGATCTTCAGGCGCGGAGGAACGGCCGCCCGTTGTGGCAAGAGATCGGCGGAGGCGCGCGGCGGGCGATCGCCTGCGGGGTATCGATTGGAATTCAGGACGCCATCGATCAGCTTCTGAGCAAGATTGAGAGCGAACTCGCGGCCGGCTATCAACGCATCAAGATCAAGATTAAACGGGGCTGGGACGTGGAAGTCGTCCGCGCGGTGCGCAAGCGCTTTCCCGATATCAAATTCATGGCTGACGCCAATTCGGCCTATACCCTCGCCGACGCGGAGCGGCTGAAGGCGCTCGATGAGTACCAGCTAATGATGATCGAACAGCCTCTTGGACATGACGAGATTATCGATCATGCGACGCTGCAGGCCCAATTGCGGACGCCGATCTGCTTGGATGAGTGCATCCGAACGGCGCGCCAGGCGGAACAGGCGATCCGGATGGGGGCCTGCCGCATCATCAACATCAAGCTGGGGAGGGTCGGCGGATTTGCCGGGGCCAAGGCCGTCCATGACGTTGCCTGGGCGGCAAATGCGCCGGTGTGGTGCGGCGGCATGCTGGAATCTGGCATCGGCCGCGCGCACAACATCGCGCTGGCGACCTTGCCCGGTTTTGTGCTGCCGGGCGACGTCTCTGCGAGTAAACGCTACTGGAAGCGCGACATCATACAACCGGAAGTCGAGGTCACACCGGCGGGAACGATCGAGATCCGCGATCAGGCCGGCTTTGGCTACGATCTGGATGTCGATTATATACGCTCCATCACCGTTCGGGAGGAGATTCTGAGCTGACCTCCAGCTCGAACAGACGCTCATGACCGGGTTCCTCGAACTGCTCCGCTCGAATCGCAACTACCGCTACACCTGGATGGGGCAGGTCGTCAGCGAAGTGGGCGACCACTTCAACAACATCGCCGTGTTCAGTCTCGCGCTGCAGGCGACGGGCTCCGGCATGGTGGTCACCGGCATCATGTTGGCGCGCGCCATACCTGCGGTCACAGCCGGCCCGATCGCCGGGGTCGTGCTGGATCGCATGGATCGCAAGCGCATTATGGTGGCAAGCGATCTGATTCGCGCGGTGGTCGCGCTCGGCTTCGTGCTGTCGGTCGATCGCCGGGATACCTGGCTGCTGTATCTGCTGAGCGCGCTTCTTATGTTCGCATCGCCGTTTTTCACCAGCGGCCGCGCGTCGATCCTGCCCACCATCGCGGGCAAGGACGAGCTGCATACGGCCAATTCGCTGACGCAGGCGACTCAATGGACAACCACGGCGGTTGGAGCGTTTCTCGGCGGCGCCAGCGTCATGCAGTTCGGCTTCAAAATGGCGTTTGTGTTCAACGCGCTGTCGTTTGTATTTTCGGCGATATGCATTGGGCGCCTGCGGGCGCCAAACGGCCGCTTCCGCGCCGAGCGAACGGATCTTTCAGAAGATCGCGTGGTGCGGCCATGGCGCGAATACGTTGAAGGTTTGCGATACATGCGTTCTTCGCCGCTGATTCTGGGGATTGGACTGATTGGCGTGGGCTGGGCGACGGGTGGCGGCGCGGCTCAAATCCTGTTCAGCCTGTTCGGGGAGCTCGTGTACAAGCGCGGGGCGGCCGGTATCGGCGAGATCTGGGGCTGCGCTGGCGTGGGCCTGGTGGCAGGCGCTGCCTTCGCCCACTGGCTCGGCCAGCGCCTCAGCTTCGAGGGTTATAAGCGCGCCATCGCCATTTGCTACGTCGTTCATGGGGGCGCCTATGTCGTCTTCAGCCTGATTCCGTTTTATGCGGGATCGTTGTTTTTCATTGCGCTGTCGCGCGCTGCCGTCGCGGTCAGCTCAGTGCTCAACTTCTCCCAGCTGCTGCGTCATGTAGCCGACGAATACCGCGGCCGCGTGTTCTCGACCACGGAGACTCTGACCTGGTCCACCATGATGATTTCCATGATGGGCGCAGGCATCGCTTCCCAGCGCTTCAGCCCGCGACAGATCGGCGCCGTGGCCGGCGTCCTGAGCAGCACCACGGCAATCTTTTGGACTTGGGCGAACGTCACCGGGCGTCTGCCGGAGCCGGAGCTGCTCGGCGTAGAGCCCGACGAAATTGAAATTCACGGCGACCCGGTTGTGTAGTCAAACGAACGCCCTGCTGCTTGTGATTTTATAGGTTTGTGCAGCTTAAGCCGCCGCAAGCTAGGATCATTCCTCACACCTCGACCGTCCACGGCGATACGCGCATCGACAACTACTTCTGGATGCGCGAAAGAAATAACGCCGACGTGATGCGCTATTTGCGCGATGAGAATTCGTATACGGAAATGATCATGAAGCCCGTGGAGGGCCTGCAACAAGCGTTATACGAGGAAATTGTCGGGCGCATTAAGGAGACTGACCTTACCGTTCCGGTCCGGCGGGACGATTACTTCTACTACACGCGCACGGAGAAAGGCAAGCAATACGCGATTTATTGCCGCAAGCAGGGCAGTCTGGATGCTCCCGAACAGGTCCTGCTCGACGGGAATCTGCTGGCCGAAGGGCACGGCTATTCGCGAGTGGGCGTGTTCAGCGTGAGTCCGGATCACCGCCTGCTTGCCTACTCGCTGGACGTCGTCGGCGATGAAGATTACAAGATCCAGGTGAAGGATCTGACCACCGGCGAGCTGCTCGCGGATGAAATTCCGAATACGTATTACACCCTGGAATGGGCCAACGACAACCGGACGTTTTTCTACACGACACTGGATGAATCGCGCCGTCCGTACAAAGTCTTCCGTCACAGGCTGGGCGTGCATAAAGACGAACTGGTCTACCACGAAACCGACGCGCGTTTCTCCGTGCACGTCAGTAAGACAAAAAGCGATGCGTACATCCTGATCGCCATTGACAGTGCAGTAACCAGCGAAGTGCGATATTTACCGGCTGCGGAGCCGGAAGGCGCGTTCCGGGTCGTCATCCCGCGTGAACACGAAGTTGAGTACAGCATCGCCCATCATGAAGAGTGGTTCTATGTCGTGACCAATGACGGCGCGAAAACGTTTCGCATGATGCGCACGCCCGCGGCGAATCCGGGGAAACAGAACTGGGAGGAAGTGATTCCGGCGCGCGCCGGGGTTACGCTCGAAGGCGCCGAGGCGTTTCGAGATCACCTGGTCATCTACGAGCGCGAAGACGGACTTCCCAAAATTCGCATCGATGACTTCCGAACGGGCGACTCCCACTACATCGAGTTTCCGGAGCCGGTCTACGCCGCTTCAGGGGGCTCGAATCCTGAATACAATTCAAAACTGTTCCGGTTCAATTACACGTCTCTGGTCACGCCGCCGTCGGTATTCGACTACAACATGGAGACGCGAGAGCGCGAGTTGAAGAAGCAGTACGAGGTGCTCGGCGGATACGAACCTGCGGACTATCAATCCGAACGGATCCACGCCACCGCCCCGGACGGCGTAAAGATCCCCGTTTCGCTTGTCTACCGCAAGGGGCTCAAGCGGGATGGCACGGCGCCGGCGCTGATGTATGGCTATGGCGCTTACGGCCATCCGTCGGACCCGACGTTTAATTCCGACCGCCTTTGTCTGCTAGAGCGGGGGTTTGTGTTCGCCATAGCGCATGTCCGCGGCGGCGGGGACCTGGGCAAGCCCTGGCACGACGATGGCAAACTGCTGAAGAAGAAAAATACTTTTTATGATTTCATCGCTTGCGCGGAGTTGCTGATCCGCGAAGGCTACACGTCAGCCGGGCGGCTGGCCGCCATTGGCGGCAGCGCCGGGGGCCTGCTGATGGGCGCGGTCGCGAACATGCGACCTGAGCTGTTTGAGGTGATCGTGGCCAAGGTCCCCTTTGTGGATGTATTGAACACGATGCTTGATCCGACGCTGCCGCTCACCATCTCGGAATACGAGGAGTGGGGCAATCCGGAGCAGAAGGAGTTTTACGATTACATCCGCTCCTATTCACCCTACGACAACGTCGAAGCCAAGCCTTATCCGAAGATCCTGGCCACTGGGGGACTGAACGATCCGCGCGTGTCGTATTGGGAGCCCGCCAAGTGGGTGGCGAAGCTGCGCGCGCTGAAAACCAACGACTCGCTGCTTCTTCTCAAGACCAACATGGACAGCGGCCATTTTGGGGCGTCTGGCCGCTATGAGCGAATGAAAGAGACCGCATTCGACTTCGCCTTCATCCTGCACGCGCTGGGTCTGCCGCCGGCCGCTTGGCGGCCGCTATCGGTCGCCGCCGAGCAGGGCGAGTAGTTCTGCGCTCATTCGGCCGCATGGGCGGCCAGTCCGGCCGCCGGCCGGACGTCCTTCAATACCACGCGCCACGGCGCATATCCGCGCGCGGCCGAATACGGGTCCTCGTCAAAGGCGATCGCCGCATCCAGGCGCGCCCCGACTGGGAATTCATCCGCACGCTCGGCGAAGTTCCACGCTTTGATGCGAAGGCTTCGTCCATTCTGTTTCAGACGCACGTTCAAATTCTTGTCGTTCCACGATTCCGGGGGCCCATAGACCTCAGCGGCCGGCGCCAGGAACACCGGGGCCGGGTTGCCAAAGCCGAACGGCGCCAGCTCCAGCACCTCCATCACGGCCTCGTCACTGATCTCGCTGAACGAAATCACGCCGTCGATGTCCAGCGCCGGGCGCAGATCCTCCGGCATGAGCAACGCCGCCGCGAAGCGATTCAGCCGCTCGCGAAATTCAGCAACGCGCTCGACCGGAAGCGCTACGCCGGCGGCCTGGCGGTGCCCGCCATAGCGGATGAAAAGGTCGGACATGGAATCGAGCGCCTCGAGCAGATGAAACGCGGGGATGCTCCGTCCAGACCCTTGGGCTTGACCATCCTCCTCGCTGAGCACGATCACCGGCCGATGGAAACGCTCCACCAGGCGGCTGGCGACAATCCCCACCACTCCCCGATGCCAGCCGGCGCCGGAGAATACGAGCGCGAACTGATCGGGCGATACGGGCTGCTGCTCGCATCTGGCCAGAATCTCGCGGACGATGGCCGCCTCGGCCTCCTGCCGCTCCTGATTCAGCGCGTGAAGCTGATCCGCGAGAGCGCGTGCGCGGTCCGGGTCCTCAGTAGTGAACAGATCGATGACGTCGTTGGCCGTCGCCATTCGGCCCGCCGCGTTGATGCGCGGCGCAATCCGGAATGCCACCTGTCCCGCCGACGGCCGCTCCCCTTCATTGAGGCCCGCGACATCCAGCAGCGCCCGCAAGCCAGGGTTGCGCACTCTGTCGAGTCCCGCCAGGCCCCGCTTCACAATAATGCGGTTCTCGCCCGTCAGCGGCGTTACATCGGCTACTGTAGCGATGGCCACCAGTTTCAGAAACGACTCCAACATCCGACGGACGCGTTCAGGCGGCCACTCGAGCCGGAGAAACAGCGCGTGCACCAGTTTGAAGGCCACGCCCGCGCCGCACAGATTCTTGTCCGGATAGCCGCAGTCCGGCCGGTTCGGATTTAAAACGGCGAGGGCGGGCGGCAGGTCCTCTTCGGGCAGATGATGGTCCGTGACGATCACGTCAATGCCTAAGGCGGCTGCGTGGCGCACCACGCCGGCCGCGCGAATTCCGGTATCGACGCTAATGATCAGCTTGACGCCGCGCGCGGCTGCCTCCTCCACCACCTCGGACCGCATTCCGTAGCCATCCTTCAAACGGTGCGGCACATGAAATGAAGCCACGCCGCCGGTGAGCTCGATGGCTTTTTTCAGAATCACAACGGAACTGGCGCCGTCCACATCGTAATCGCCGTACACCAGAACCGGCTCCCTGGCGCGTATCGCAGCCAGCAAACGCTCAACCGCCTCGCGCATCCCGGCCAGCAGCCACGGATCGTGCAGCGCGTCGATCGGAGCGCGCAGGAACGCGCGGGCGCACGCGGGGTCGCGATATCCCCGGTTCCACAACACCTGCGCCGCAGGCATCCGGATCTGCAAAGCCCCTGCCAGGGCCCGGATCTCTTCGGTTGGTTGCGGTGGGAGGTTCCAGCGAAGTTCAGTTCTTGGAGAAGTAGCCACCGATCGGCCCCTCATCCTCGTCCTCGTCCGCGTCGGGCATTGCGCCTTCGATGTCGTCGAGCATGTCGTTGAACTCTTCGTACCAATCCGTTCGCAGGTCGAAGATATAGGCCCGGCCTTCGAAATCAAACGACAGTTCGATGGCGCACGTGAAGCCGTCGTAGGCGCGCATCTCGCGAAGACGGCGCTCCAGCGGCCTCCGCTCCTCGACGGACAGATCGCACTCTTCCAGACGATCGATTGCGCCCTCGACATACTCAGACGTGAATTCGCGCGCGTGCAGAACGATCAGCTTTGCGCCGGCGGCCTCCGCCGCCGAAACAAACTCCTTGTAGTCGGGATGGCCGTGCGTATCCCAGAAAACAATCGGCAGCGCGTCGAGGGCCCGCGAATACCCATAGAAAATCACCAGCCGGCGGGACTCCAGGTATTCGCGAATTTCAGTTTTTAATACGTCCAAGTTCTGCTTCATTCAAGGTCGATCAGCGCCGCGCCCCTTGCTAAGCCGCGTCGGCGGCCGCCGACGGTCGCAGCCCGCCCTTTCGTTGAACAATGTCGAGGGCCTGCATTCGACCTCCTGCTGGGATGCTGAACTATCAAGCTATCACAACCGGCTCGCAGCGAGGGCTGATTTTGGGGTTGTACTCACAGGCAACCCGGGACGCTGTAGGGAGAAATCACTTGGCCGGCGCAATCCGAATCTCGGCCTTGACCGGCTCCTTGAGTTCGACCGCCAGCGTGCCGGCTGGATCGCTGGCGAGCCGCCGGACATCCTGATCGGATACCGTGACAATGAACTCACTCTTGCGTTTTAGCCCGACAATGAACAGCGTGACGGGCTCGTTCTCGTCAACGCTATAACGGAGTACGCTCCCTGCGGGGGCAATTAGGGCGGGACCGATGCGCATCGGCGCGGCATTCAGCGCGGGATTCAGCACAGTCACCTTGCCCTGGTCAAACAGCTGGATCTCGCCGTTCACCAAGCCGAACCACATGGAATCGTCGTCCCACGAGGAGCGCGCAAATAGCGCGCCGACGCGGGCATTATAGTGCAGCAGCGGGAAATGGAAATAGCTAAGACCCGGCTGATACGGGTTCGCCCACAGGAATTCGTACGGCGCTCCCATGGGCGACCGGAGCAGAAATTCATCCTGCATCAGCCAGCCCTGCAGAAACTGCGTTTCCACGGCGTTGGTATCATAGGCCACCATTTCCAGTTCGGCAACGCGCGACAGGGCGGCCGCCTTGAGATCAGGCGCTCCTGCCCCGTCGTACGCCGGCACCCGGTATTGATTTTCGGGAGCGCGATAGGGCGCGGGATAGTAGCTCAGCAGCCGCCGTGCAGGCAGCGTTTTGAACCACTCTGGCGCATCCTCCCGCAGGTCAATATTCAAATTGTCCCGGATCGCGTGCATCAGCTCATAAAGCGGAAAAATATCGGCCGAACTCAGCATGGGAGCGCCGGACCGCAGGCCCGGCGCAATCTGGCCGCGCCACCAGGTATCCACAATCGCTCGCAGAGTCTTTTCCGCCGCCGCCGGATTCTGATCGGATAACGCAATCGCGGCGAGCGCACGGTTGCGCACCGAGACAACATCGGCGCCGCCGCTCGCGAGCGCACCGGCGAGATTCTGTGACAACGCTTTGGCTTGTTCCGGCGAGATCAATGGCCCGCACCAGTCCAAAACAAACGCCGTCTGACGGGGGTCGTTGGCCGCCAGCGCAGCGAGCACGGCGCGCTGCGCCGCCTCGGCATCGCCTGACACCACGGCAAACAAAGCCTCGGCGAATGCCGGCTCCGGCATTTGCGCTCCGCCCGTTACCAAGGCCTGAAATTGCTGCCACCGCATCGATTCGCGCTGGCGCTCGCGTTGGAGCAGACGCATCCGTCCGGGGCGCAGCAGCAGGCGGGGAGAATCGGTGTAGACGCGAAAGTCATCGGCCGCCGCCGCGGTAAAACCCCATAGAAGCAGAATTGCGGGCAAGCACAGGGTGCGAGGAAGCATGAGTCTAAGAGCTTGATTGGGCGCCCGCCGACCATTGTGTCATAGCGACACACGGCCTCGCCGCGCCGACCCAATCTGCGGGGACCGCTGGCTTCTATGTAGTTGATCTCATGATCTTTCCGCCCGGCCCGGCAATTGCTGCGTCCACCACGAATTGACGGAGTAACTCTTGAACCTGCCCTCTGCTGGAATTGGCAGGTCGGAATGCGAGCGGGTCGGATGACGGCGTGCTTGCGGGAGCCGGTTTGAGAATTTCTATACCGCTCAAGCGCCGAATTGCACGTTGCAGCAGAGGGGGCTTTTTGCGCCGAGCTTTTACAGGCGCCTTCACTGAGGCGAACGCAGTAGACAGGCCGCCAGATTGCGCCGATGCACGTGCGTCGCGCCAATGCGGATGGGGCGCTCGGATGTTTGCTGTCGCCGCTCCGCAACACGGATTGTATGAGCTTCCCCTGGATCTTCGGTTTCGGCTGCAGTTCGGCTTTTCGGGCGCAGGATGATTTGGACGCGGGCCTGTGCCAGAAAAGGGAGTTGAACGGCTTCATACCGGACTAGGCTGACGCCAGATCCAAGCCCGTCCAGGGTGGACCGCATCGGGCAAGGTCAACTGTGCCTCATGACCTTGCCGGTGCGGTCTTGTCTTTCTGCGGTCCGACCTGAATTGCGATAATTTCGTTCCACTCGTCTCGCGCTGACACGCGCATCAGAACGCGATATCCCTGATGGCCCAGCTGGAGCTCCGGATTTCCGTGCCGCCTTGCGGTGTGGTTGGTGTATACAATCCAGCATCTCGGCTCCCGCAGCTCGCTCGCGCTCCGCAAGGGCGCCGTATGAATAAACGCCGCGTGCTCGAAGAAATACGCCAACGTATATGCAAGCGGCCGATCCAGCGAGTACACGGTGACGCGTTGACGGGCGCCGGTTTCGGCCGCCTGGATCCTCCTGGCGACGGATTCAATGTCCACCCTCGGTTCAGGCCAGATTGAGAGTTGGACCGCCCCATACGCCAGAAACCCGACGATGGCGCAGAGCACGGTCTTGCCGAGGCGCCCGGAGAGAGCGTCCACGGCAATCGCAAGCAGAATAAAATACGGCGCGGCCGCGACGATCAGATACCGGCTGCCCCAGATCGATTGCGCGGCGACATTGCTGATAACGAAGGCTGCCGCGGGTGGAACGACAGCGAGCGCGAACAGCATGGCTCTGCTGCGCCATTCCACAGAGCATCGCGCCGCGCGCCGGTCGGCGCGTAATCCGAATATCAGCGCCGCCACAAATGCTGGAAGGAGAGCGATTGCCATCGCATAAGGGCGAATCGGCCCGTTCAAGCCGGCAAAATACCAAACGAACTGGGCGATGCCAGGCCGCTCGATCCAGTGCAGGTTCACGGCAAGCCCTCCCTTTGCCGTTGCGCCGCGCCATGCGGCGGCAAGCCATGGAGCGGCGCAAAGCGAAACCAGTCCCACGCCGACCACGGCTCGGCGCAGCCGCCTGTCGCGGCAGGCCATGAGCCACAGAAGTTCAGCGCCTACCAGCAGCCAGCCGAAGTAATGCGTATAGACGAGCAGCAGATTCGCCGCGTCCAGCAGCCACGCACGGCTTTCTGTATTGAGAAACCGGATAAATGCCGCCAGCGAGCACAAGCTGAGAAGGAAGGCCAGGCTGTACATCCGCACGTACTGCGAATGAAACACCTGGTATGGATTTACGGCCAGAAAGAAAAAGGCGAGCGCCGTCTGGGGGCGAGTCAGGCGCAACTGGCGGCACAGCGCGAGAAACAACAGCCCCGCGGCCAGCGAAAACGCCAGCGGCAGCAGGCGCAACCATATGCGCGATTCACCGCCGATAGCGATCCAGACCTTCAGCAGGGCGTAGAACAGCGGCGGATGGACCGCGTCCCGCGCCGCGCCGTCGAGCATCGCGCTCCACCCCAGTCGCGAGATCCGGACGCTGAACACTTCGTCGGAATCGAGACAAAAGGTTGTGAGGTTGGCAACGCGAACGGCGATGAAGACCAAGAGCAGCGGCGCCGACAGCGCGACTTCGCCAATGCGCTCTGCAGGAGCGCGAACGCGGGCCAGCGACGCTGCCGCAGACATCGTGTCCAGACTACCGCCGGACGTTGCAGCCTGCAATCGTCATTGGGCAGCTTCGCTCCCTAGCGACGACGCCCGCCGGCGGGCGTCGCGCATCATAAAGATCGCCCGCCGCGATGCACAAAATAACCCAGTCGCTGGCGAAAAGGCATCCACGCCGGAGAGCTCTCGTTGGCATTTCACAATCTGTTTACAATCTGTTCACACGGCCTGGCCGGGCGGCAGATGTAGCGGCAATCAGCAGGCAGCGGCCCGCGAAACGAGTCCTAAAGAAGTCAGTTTCCGGCGGGCGCTCACGATGTACGCCTTTGCGCCGCTCTTGTTTTTCAGTCCGAGACTGCGGGTGATGTCGGCGAGCGCCACTTCCTGCCCGTAATGCAGCATCATGACATTCGCTTCCGTCGCGGTGAGCGCTCCCAGCATTGTGCGGCAGAGCCGTTCGGACGCGTCCTGTTCTTCGATCCGGGAATACGCACGGGTGGAAGAAGCGTCGACAATCTCCGCCGCCGCCGTCGCGTCGACGTATGACGGCTGGCAGGCGCGGCGTTCGAGCGCGGACATGCATTGGTTGCGGACGATCACGTAAATCCAGGTCGAAAAGCGCGAGTCGCCGCGATACGTGTGCAGATTTCGATACACGCGCAAAAAGATGTCCTGAGCCAGATCAAGAGCCGATTCGTGATCTCGTGTAAACCGAATGCACCATCGGAGAATACGGGCTTGATATCGTGAGAACAGTTCATTGATGGCCTGCCGCCGTTCGCCTTCATCCCGCCATGACCGGTAGCATTCCACCAGATCTTCATCGCTCATTTCATTCAGGCGGCTGTACTCGACGACAGTCTGCCGCGTGCTCGCTGACATGCAGCCATACTGCCGCAGGCGTCGCCCGGAAATCGTAAGCAACTTGTAAACTGTCTGTAAAAAGCGGCGACTGCCGGCTGTTCCGTTTGCGGGCTCAAGCTGTCTTATCCGATGAGCACTCCAGCAGTGAAATGGGGCCTGAACATCAACATCCGCGTTCGTCGCCGGACGCTGTATCCGACCTTTGTCCGGATCTCAGAGGTTTGCTGGAGCGGATGGAAAAAGGCGATCCTGCAGCGCTTGCTCATACGCGAATATGCCCGCGCTGCGCCGGTGAGTGGGCGCTGTATCGCGGGTTCATGCGCGCGCCGGATGCCGCGCATCAACGGCCGATAATCTGGCTCCAGCGGTTGTGGAGAGCGCTGCGGACCTTGTTTTAGCCGACCCTCTGGTCCTGGAGCTCGCCCGGAGAAGCTGCCCTGAAATTCTAGCTGGCCGGTTTTGGGTGCGGGCTGACGCTTCCTTCCGTCAGGCCCAGCGCCCACTTGATCGCCTCAAAGTACATTTTTTGAATATCGGGATCGTTCCAGCTCTCGTTGGTGTGTCCCAGCGTCGAATAAAACACGCGACCCTTACCGTACATTTTCGACCAGGCAACCGCAAAATCGCGATCGGCCCGGTGTATTCTCGGGTTGTTTTCGTAGTTCAGTTTTTTCTCGTCGAGCCGCAGCAGCACGTTCACCTTGTCCCGCGACCAGTTCTTCGCCTGGTAAATCTCGTCACGTTTCACGAATTCATGCGGGAAGTGCCGCACCGCAGGGAAATTCGGATCTTCGAGAATGATCGGAGCGTCGAACGTCATCCAGGGATGCTGGTCAAACCATCCGCCGATCATTTCGGCATACTCCGGCCACTTGTAATTCGCATCCAGCGCGGCGTGCACGCCCACAAATCCCTTGCCATCGTCATGGACAAATGAAAGAAGATCCTTTTTCTGGTCGTCATCGAGCGGCATTTCGCCCGTGGAATTTGCGAACACCACAGCGTCAAACTGCGTCAGATTCTTTCCGTTGGCGCCGACGGGCTTCTTTGTCAGCAACTCATAGTCAGTTCGGATGTAGGCCTGCCACATTCCGGTTTCATGGCCCATTCTCCAGATGGTCGCCATCGCGTCCGGGATGGAATCATGCTGGAAGCCTTTGGCCGCGCCCATCACGAGGATTCGCTTTTCAAAGCGCAACGAAGGCGGCATAGGACCGCGGGCGCCCAGACCGCCCGGCGCCTGCGCCCTCACAGCGCGAACGTAAACCAGCGTAGCTGCGCTGCCGATCGCAAGCAGAGCTAACATTGCCTTGTTCGGGTTTCTCAAAGTAGATCTCCTCGCAGATATAGTAATCCGGTCCGTTCAGCGCGAGTATACGCCGGCGCGGATCGGTCTCGGAGTTCCGCTCCGGTTCTGGCGCCAGGAGTTCGTATTTCGTACTGCTGCGGCGAATCCTCAAGCGCGGCCACGATCGCCCGTACAAGAGCTGCGCCGAACTCGAGCCGGTCCTCCACCGTAGGGAGCCGGCCCAGTTTGGAGTTGTACTCGATCATCTGCTCCATCAGCATCGCCGCCGTTTTGCGGTCATGATAGAGTCCTTGTGCAACCGTCATCCGTCCGCGCTTGCCGGGCGTGGTCGTTTCGCCTTGCTCCCGCAATGGAGTGGTCGGGTTGAAGGTCGTCGTGCGCTTGAGTATGTCGAATATCTTCATTCCGAGCGCGCGGTAGGCGGCGGGCGCTTCCAGATATTCACTGCTCTCAGTATTATGCAGGGACAGGAACAAATCGATGCGCCGCCCGCTGTCCAGCCAATCGAGCACCGCTTTATGCTGAGACGCAATCTCCGGCATCTTCAGCGGATCGATGGCATCCCAGTTGCGGTTCAGGTCGTAGCCGTTGCCGTTGAAGCGAACCCTTCCATGCGCAACGCCGTCCGGGTCCGCCATCGGAAAAATTCGAACCACCGCGCGGTCGCGAATGCGCCCCGCGCGCTGGTCATTCGACAGCAGGAAGCGGATCGCGCCCTCTCCGGCCCATGACGACCCGGTCTCCCAGGCGTGCTGTCGGAACATCAGCCAGATTACTTTCTTTCCTTTCTCTGGAACAGCGGGGTTTGTAATCGTCAACAGCGGCATTTCGCGGCCCTCGAGGGTCTTTCCGACCGACTCCCGCCGCAGGAACGGATTGCTGTTGAACGAATCGAGCAACGCCGCGAGATCTTTGTTGGTATACGGGGGCACGTGCGCGATCCAAATGTGGTCGCTTTCCGGCGTGAACGTTACTGTCAGGCGCGGCTCCTCCGAATCCCAGAAGACCTGGTCATCCCGGAAGTGCTTCCACTTTTTTCCGTCATAGCTGTACACCGGGCGTGTACCTTTTGTCACGGCGTATACCGGCCCGCGATAGTTGTACTCGCCCGCCAGATTCACTAGATCGACCTGAACCTGTGTTTGCGGAAGCTGATCCAGTCTGAAGTAGTACCAGTTGGCCTGGCGATTACGGCCATCCTGATCGGATTGCCCAACCACTTCGATGCGGACGCGCTGGGCCGACAACTGCTCCGCGCGACCGGCGCTGCCTCCTTCAAAATTGCTCAAAACGACAATTCCGGCAAAACACAGCAACCCGAGCATGGTCAGAAATGCAATTTCAAGGCGACCTGGATCTGACGCCCTGCATTGCGCGTATTTGAAATTTTTCCGAACTGGGAAGCGCCCAGCGTTACGCCCGGATACCCAAAACTCGGATGGTTCATCGCATTAAAGGCTTCGCCGCGAAGCTCGACGCTGCGCTTCTCGCCCCACGGCAACCGCTTGAAAACCGCAGCGTCCAGATTTGTGAGACTGTCCGTTCTGAGAATGTTCCGCCCGGCATTGCCGAACGTATACAGGGGCGGCTGTGCAAAGGCGGCTGTATTGAACCACATCTGCGGCGTCCGGTGATCGATCGCGTTCGGATCTCCGACGAGGTTTGGATACTGGGTCAAGCGACCTGCCACTGTGCCAATATTCGCGTTATCGTTGCCCAGGAACACCATGAACGGCAGACCGCTGTAGTATGACGCGATTCCCGAAACGCTCCATCCTGAAATGATCGCATCCGCTAGGCGCTGTCCCGTCCTGCCCGGAATTTCATAAATAAAGCTTGCGACAAAATTGTGCGGAACGTCGAAGCCTGCCACGCCCTTGTTTTGCCGCAGGTTGAACCGCGTGGCGTTTGAAGTCGGGTTGCCGCCCAGGCTGGCATTCGAAAGATTGTCGGAAACGTCCAGAGTCTTTGAAAAAGTGTAATTGACCAGAAACGAGAATCCGCTCGAAAATCGCTTTTCGAGTTTGAAACTGGCGCCGTCGTACCATGAAGGGAATTCATTGTATCCGTTATTGATAAACGGCGGGAATTGCGGCCGCAGTTGCCGCGCCGTGATCGGCCCCGGCCCCGGTATGACGGCTGTGTTGTCCACAATTTGCCCCGTCAGCTTCAACCCGTGCGAGCCAAAATACGCCGCTTCGAACATCCAGGAGCGAGCGATCTGGCGCTGCACCGAAAAACTCCACTCTTCGACATAGGGCGTTCGCGATGAGTTCTCCACGATATTCAGGCACTGCTGGCACCCGAGCGGAACCTTCGAGCCGATGGGCGGGCCTGGGAAAGGATCCGGCATGAAAACCGTCGGCAGGCCTGTATTGAGCGCCGACACCGTCTGCGGAAAAGCAAACGGCCAGTTGCCGCGGGCCGATTGCTGCGTCTGCACGTAGTTGCTGCCGAAGGTGTCGTAATAAATGCCGAAGCTCGACCGCAGCACGGTCTTGGACGTCGCCTGATATGCGATTCCGAAACGCGGCGCAAAATTGTTGCGGTCCGGAGGAATGCCTGCGCGCGGAATGTTCGGGGGCTCGCCGGTAATCGGGTTCGTTTTGTCCCACACGTATTGCCCGGTCTCCCACACGAACGTGCCCAGCCCATAGTCGTTGATCAGAGGACTTGCGTAGTCCCACCGCACGCCCATGTTGAGCGTCAGCGCGCGGGTCGCATGCCACGTATCCTGCACGTACCAGGAATAGGCGTTGCCATGCAGGAGCCCTGTGGTATCGCCCGCGTTGCGGCTTGCCGATTCCGGAACGCCTAGCACAAAGCTTGCCAGAGCAAAGCCCGTATTGGGCGCAAAATTCGACGTCTGGTTGGTCGAGAAGCTCACCGCTGCTGTCCGGTTGTCGACTAAAATCTTCGTTCGCACAATGCTGCCGCCAAATTCGAAGGTGTGGGCGCCGCGAATCTTCTGTCCGTCGCCGATCCACGAATTTTGGTACAGCGGACCGATGATCGCCCGCTCCTGGCTCAGCCCGGCAAATCCGGGAATATTGATCGGCGGAATGGATTCGTCGCCATGGAATGGCGGAAACGCCGCAAGCGTCCCGGCTTTCTGCGCGAGGCCCGGAATCAGCGTCACAAAGCTCTGGCTGTTGACGCGGCTCATGCCGAATCTTCCGGTTATCAGAAAGGTCGGGCTGAAGGTGTGCGTGTCGCTGACAGCGATATTCGTCAGCCGCGATATAGTCTGGCTCTGGATTGCCGGAAGACCGACGCCGCTTGACGGATTCCGAGCTTCCGAATAGCGGCTGAAGAAGCTGTCGTTGCGGCCGAACTGGTGATCGACTCGCGCGCTCCACTGGTCGCCGTCTTGAACCGTGGGCGCCCTGTTCAGAAAATTCACGCCGGGAATCTGGCCCGGCGGAAGGTTGGGCGCCGGATACAGGGCAGTGGCGATCGTAAGCGATGAGGCGTTCAGTAAGCTGGTCGGAATCTGATTGTTCGGAAACGGCTGCCGGACCTGGGATCCGTTCGGCCCGGGCGCGGTAGTGAACGGATTATAGATGGGCGGATCGCCCGCGAAGTTGCCGCTGAGCTCGGCGGCAGTAGGAACCATGGCCGTGTACTGCGACGCGCGATGGATCCGCACGCCTTCGTAATACCCGAATACGTACCAGCCGCGCTCTCTGGAGATCAGTTTTGGAAGGCTCAGCGGACCGCCGGCGGCGCCGCCGAACTGGTTCCAGCGGAACGCCCCCACCGACGGCAGAAAGAAGCTGCGCGCATCGAGCGCGTCGTTGCGCAGGAACTCCCAGGCATCCCCTCGCCACTCGTTCGTTCCGGATTTGGTCACCAGGTTGATCGTGGCTCCCGCGCCGTGGCCGTACACGCCCGAGCTCATTCCGGACTCCACTTTCATCTCCGCGATGGCCTCTGGCGGAGGGAACAGCGGCACGCCCAGCAGGTTCGGATCGCGATTTTCCACGCCATCCATCGTAAAGTTGTTGTCCTTCTGCCGCTGCCCGTATACCGAGGGCATGAGCGACTGGCCGACGGGGCTGTAGGTCGTGGTCGAACCAGCCGGAGGCACAGGCGCCGCCGCGGGCGTCAGCAGAATGAGATTTAAGAAGCTTCGGCCGAGCACCGGCAGATCCGTAACATGACGGGATGGAAGCGTGGTCCCGAGCGTGGCCGTGGCGGTCTGCAACAGCGGCGCCGCCTCGGAAACGGTCACCTGCTCGGCGGCGCTTGCAACCGACAGTTGCACGTCGAGCGTGCTCGCCTGCCCCGAAGACAGACTGACGCCTGTACGCGTCGCCGACAGAAAACCTGCGGCCGATACTACAAGGGTGTAATCGCCCGGCGGCAGCGCCGGGAGCGTGTACTCTCCCGTCGGACCCGTCACCGTCGCGCGGCGATATTTCTGCAGCGCGCTGTCGAGCGTCACGCTCGCATTCGGAACCACTGAGCCGGTAGGGTCCGTCACGACGCCGCTCAAACTCGCCGTCCCCACCTGAGCATGAACGGCCAGAACGAACACAACCGCCCCGAAAATCGTGCGTATCATTTCTGCCATTATGCAACATCAGCGTTGACGAACATCCGAATCCGCGTCATTCTCCGGCGGGCGCGCCTGATGCGAAAATTTTTATATAGGTCCCGACATGATGCAGCAAGCAGTCCAAGTGACGCCAGAGGAAATCATCAATCTGATCCTCGAGGAAATGGAGGCTGGCGTTTGTCCGACCTACTACAGCAATCTTGTGCCGAGCGTGTACGAAGTGTATCTGTGCGCTGAGGACCTCGAGCGGCTGCGGCCGCTCGAACAGCGCATGCGCGAGGAAGCCTGCCGCGCGCTCGAGGAAAAACTGGCCGCGCTCAACAAAGGGCTCGAGCCCAGAGTGAAAATTCCGCTGCTAACCCCGAAGCGCGCGGCCAAACGCTATGAGACGCTGGGCGAGTGGTCCGTGGAATTCCACGAGAACACGGAAGACGATGCGCAAGAAAATCCGCTGGTCATCCACTCCACCTTTCCTGTTGCGGCCGCCTCCGATGACCGCGCAGGACTGTTGACCGAGCGCATCACGAAGCGTCGCAGCGATGGGCAGAGCACAACAACCTCCACCCAGAGAAGCGTCACTCTCGATACCCGGCGGGCCGCGGGCATCGTCCACGCGAACCTCTCCTATGAAGATGACAGCGGCTCGCACACTTACCAGATGACCAAGGATCTGATCAAAATCGGTCGCGGTTCGGCCGATCGCTGGGTCGATTTGAAGCTGCACGCCCGGAAGGACGTTTCTCGCGAGCATCTTCAGATCCGCCGCGATCCGGCCACGGGCAAATTTTTTATTAAAGACCTCAGCACCTTGGGCACCACGGTGAACAATAAACGCGTGCCGGCCAGCATCGAACGCGTGAACGGCGAGGACGTCGACCGCAACCTCGAACTGCCGCTTCCCGACCGGGCGCGAATCGGCCTGGCGGGGGTGGTCTTTATCGATTTCAAGGCAATACGGCAGTAATGACCGCCCTGCATTCGGCTCGCTACATCTTCCTTGGGCTGCTGCTTCTGTTTACGGTGGTGGTTCTGCTGCTTGCGCGCAGAGGTTCGGATGTATGACGCCCGCCGCGCCTCGCTATCTGTCGGCCGCTTCGAGCGATCAGGGCCACGTCCGCGAAAACAACGAAGATCGCGTTTATGTCGACGAGGCGCGGGGGATTTTTCTGGTCGTGGATGGAATGGGCGGCCACGAAGCCGGCGAAAGGGCTGCCGAGATCGCTGTCGGGCGGATCCGCGCGCGCCTGGAGCGCCAGACGGGCACGGTCGAACAGCGTATTCGCGAGGCCATCACCCTGGCCAACAACGCCATCTACGAATCGGCTCGGACTAATCCCGAATGGCAGGGGATGGCGTGCGTGCTCACCGTCGCGGTCATTGATGACGGTCGCGTGACGGTCGGCCATGTCGGCGATTCGCGGCTGTATCGCATCCGCCGCGGGAGCATCGAAAAGATCACGCACGATCACTCGCCGGTCGGCGAGCGCGAAGATAGCGGCGAGATTACTGAGCGCGAGGCGATGCGTCACCCGCGGCGCAACGAGGTGTATCGGGATGTGGGAACTGCACAGCGCGCCCCCGATGACGAAGATTTCATCGAAATCTGCGAGTTCCCGTTCGAACCAGACTCGGCGCTGCTGTTGTGCAGCGACGGCTTGAGCGACGCTCTGACGTCCGCCGAGATCCTGCGCATCATCGAACAGCACGCCGGCGATCGGTGGGCCGCCGTTCGCGCCCTGATCGCCGCCGCGACCGAGTTCGGCAAGGACAATGTTTCGGCCGTGCTGGTGGAGGGGCCGCAGTTTGCGGCTTCCTTCGGTCGCCGCGCAGTGGTCGCGCGGGGCGATGAGGATACAGGCCGGCTGGTTGCGACCGCGCTTCCGCGCGGGTGGCACGCCAAAGCTTGGGCATGGCTGATCTGCGGCGTCCTGATCGGCGCCGCCGCCGCGCTTGGACTTCAGGCGCTCAGGCCTGTTGAGAAACCCGTGGCGCCGCCGCGCGTGATTACCGTGACGCCGCCCGGCGCCATTACGGCCGCGCTCGAATCCGCGCGCGCCGGAGATGCGGTCCGGGTCACTCGCGGCAGCTATTCCGAGAGCATTCATCTGAAGCGGGCGGTGGACCTCATCGCTGCGCCGCCCGGCGAAGCCATCATCCTCGGGCCGGTGTACGCCGACGGCGTCGGGCAGTCGCGCCTTGAGGGCTTCCAGATCCGCGCCGGCGATTTCGGCGTCGCCATTCATGACAGCGATATCGTCGTAACGCGATGCGATATTTCCGGGGCGCGCACCGCGGGCGTCAAGATTAGCGGCGATTCGCGCGGCGCCATCGTGGCCTGCTCCATCCACGAGAACATCGGCCCGGGCATCCTGATCGCAGATGCCGCCAGCCCGACCATTGAAAACAACGCCATCTGGAACAATGGCCTCGATCCGAAGGCGCCGCGTCCCGGCATTCTGGTCCGTTCGGCGCTGCATCCCAGCATTGTTCGCAACGTTTTTCAGGGCAATGGCGCGGAAGCCGTCTGGGTCGCCTCGCCGGACGACAGCATCGTCCAAAGCAACTTCTTCATCCCGTCCGCAAGACCGGATCGCAAACCGAAAATCCGCGTCCTGCCGCTGATGCAGTCGGAATCCGCAGATGAACGCAAATAAACGCAAATTGAGCGGGAAGCGTATTGGCGCGCATTTGCGGCCCGTTGGCGCGAAGTCATGAAGCCCGGGGATCGCTATGGCCGCTACGAAATCATCCGGCTCCTCGGCCGCGGCGCCATGGGCGAAGTGTATCTCGCCCGCGATACCGAATTGCGCCGTGATGTCGCGCTGAAGATCGTCTACAGCGGTCCGCACCCGGAAGACCAGGAGATCCTCGACGCCGAACGCCTCGGCGCTGAGCTCCAGAAGCGGCTCAGCGGCGTCGATCGCCGGGTGGTCATCGTCCACCGTTATGGGGAGATCGCCCGCGACCTGTTCATCGACATGGAATACATCGAGGGGGAGGACCTGTCCGCCATCCTCTCCCGCGGCCCCGTCGCGCCCGGCTTCGCGGCGCATGTCGCTGTCGAGCTCTGCGAGATGCTGGCCAACCTCCAGGCGTTCACCACAGAGATTGGCGGCCGCCAGTTTGCCGGCGTCATCCACGGCGACCTCAAGCCGCGCAACATCCGCATTAACGCCCAGAATCACGTCAAAGTCCTGGATTTTGGCATCGCCAAGGCGCTCGCGGACACCCGGAAGTATACCGTCAACGTGTTCGCCAGCACGGCCTATTGCTCTCCAGAACGGCTCGAAACCCAACAAATCGACAGCCGCTCTGATCTGTGGTCGGTGGGCGTGCTGTTGTACCAGATGCTATCTGGCCGTCTGCCGTTCGATGAGCCGAACAAAGAGCGTCTGGAACGCCGCATCCGCTCGTGGGAACCGCCAGATCCATTACCCGGCGCCTGCCCGCAAGAGCTGCGCCGGATCGTGTTCAAAATGCTGGCGCGCGATCCAGCGCGGCGATATCCCACCGCCGCCGCGGTCATCGAGGACCTGATTCGGTTTCGGGAAGGCCAGCCAGTGCTCGCCGAGCCGTTCGATGAGAGTACGACGACAGGCGCAGGACTGGCGGACAGCGAGGCCACCGTCCGCACCGCGCCGCCTCGAGAACCGCCCGCCCTGAGTGAAGACGACCGCACAGTACGATCTTCCAGCCCGCGCCCTCGTATTGTCGAGACGCGTCGCCACGCGCAGCATGCGCTCGGCTGCTTTGCTGCGTTGGCGGCCGCCTGCCTGCTCATCTTCAGCCTGTTTCTCTGGCAGATGCGGGTCTGGAACTCGGCCGACGCCCTCAAAAACCAGCTCAAGTCCGAGCGCATCACGAACCTGGACGACGCCTGGAACGAGTACCAGAAGATCGCCAGCAGCGCCCACCTCCCTTTAATGCTTCACGGCGCAAGGGACGCGCTCAAGAATCGGCTGGTCGCCTCGGCAGATGAGATTATCGGCGAGTACCGCAACCATGACACGCCCTCCGTGTATGAGCCGCAGTGGATATACGCCCGCAACCAGCTCGCCCGGGCCCTGGAATTGGATCCTGACGACAGCAGCGTCAGGGGCCGGCTGAGACTGTGCGAAGGCCACATCGACCGGATCAACGCCTCGGGGCTGCGGGGTCCGGCCCGGTTGAAGAAACTGAATGCCGCGATCACGAAGTTCGAAGAGGCGCATCGCCTGCTTAAACATTCCCCGGATCCCGACCTGGGTCTGGCGCGTATCTATGTATACGAGCTGAATGACGTCGAAAAGGGGGAGGACGCGTTGAAAAGGGCGGAAAAGAACGGCCATCCGATGGGCAAACGCGAACTGGTTCAGCTCGCCGATGGCTATCGCCGCCGCGCCGACAGGTTCTTCCGCGAGTCGCAGGGTTTTACGCAAATGCCGGATCGCGAACGCGACTATCTGGACCGGGCCCGGTCGGACTATCTGCGCGCCCAGGACCTGTACCAGCAGGCGGGTGTGTTCGGAGACTCGGCGCGCAACCAGCTTGCAGCCATTCAGGGACAGCAGCGGGTGGAGCAGCGCTTGAACATCCTGGCGGGAGGCATGACGCCGCAATGAAGGTTTCCCGCGCAGAGCTCGCCGTCCGCGCCGAGCAGCGCCGCGTCCAAGCGCAGCTTGCGCGCCGGACTTGCCGGAACGCAGAGTTGGCTCTGCTGATCGCCGCGTCTCTCGCCGCCGGCGCCGCGCTTGGCCTGGTGTATGCGGCAAAGCGAGCAGGCATTGGCGAACAGGAAAAGACAACCATCGATCTGAATACGCTGACGGGTCCGCAGCAGTTGATCCCGCTGCTCAAATTTCTGCCTTCCGATGCGGAGCAGAACTTCGTAGCCAACCGGATCTATGATCTGAAGCGACATGGCGTCCGCTTCGAAAATGTTGGCGCCGTCGCTCGCATGCGCGTAATGGAAGTGGACAGGCCGGCCGGCGCCCGGCGGCGGGCTGCGAGTCGCTCCGTTCCGCTCCTGACGGGCCGCCAGTTTGCCGAGTTGAAGCCGGCCCTTCGCGTCCGCGACTTTTCCCGGTTCCGAGCGCAATTCGTCATCTGGGTGGTCCTGTTCTTCGTCGCATTCTATTCCGTGCACCTGTTCTGGCGCGCGCGCCAGTTTGCCGGCGACAATCTTTTTCTCCCGGTCATGCACGCGCTGTGCGGCATTGGCCTGGCGCTCATGATCAGCCTGCGCGACCCGCTTCGCGATACATTAATGTTCACCGAATTTGCGCAAGGCGTGGTCGCTGGGTGCGCCGCGCTAGCCTTCTTCAGCCTCCCGGATTACGAGCGCCGCTTCAGCCGCATCAGCTACGTCCCGCTGCTTGCGGCCGTAACGCTCGCCATTGCGCTCGGCGTATTTGGCAGCGGACCCGCCGGAAGCGACGCGAAGGTGAACCTTTTATTCTTCCAGCCGGTCGAATTGATTCGCATCCTGATCGTTTTCTTTCTTGCCGGCTACTTCGCGCAGAACTGGGACGCTTTGCGTCAATTGCGGGAGGAACGCGGCAGTCTGGCAAAGTGGTCGCGGCGCATCAGTATTCCGCGCATCGATTATCTGCTTCCGGTGGTGATCGGGGTCGCTGTCGCCATTGCGCTGTTCTTCTGGCTGGGCGATCTGGGACCCGCGCTGGTCCTCGGGTGCCTGTTCCTGACGATGTACGCGATCGCGCGCAACCACGCGCTGCTCGCCGCCGCCGGGCTCGCGGCAATTATCGCGAGCTTTGCAATCGGCTACGCGATTGGCTACCCGCGCACAGTAAGCGACCGCGTATCGATGTGGCTTTCCCCATGGGACAATCACGCGCGCGGCGGCGACCAGGTCGCCGATTCGCTGTGGTCGCTGTCGACAGGCGGCGTCACGGGCACGGGTCTTGGGCTCGGAGACCCGCAACTGATCCCGGCCGCGCACACGGATCTCGTCATCTCCGCCTTTGGCGAAGAAGCGGGTTTTCTCGGCATCCTTGCGCTGTATGTTCTCTATGCAGTTCTGATCTACCGCGCTATTCGGGTCGCGCTGCATGCCCCGGGAACTTATTCGTTTTTTCTCGCGCTCGGCCTTACCCTGGTCAGCGCCTATCAACTGCTTCTGATCAGCGGCGGCCTGCTCGGTCTCATTCCGCTCTCAGGCGTCGTATCGCCGTTTCTGAGCTACGGGCGGACATCCATGGTCGCAAACTTCGCGCTGTTCGGCATCATTGTTTCGGTGTCCAGCGGAATTGAGCGCCGCGACTGGCAGTTGCATTTCCGCGCGGCCGTGACTGCGCTGAGCCCCATGCTCGCGCTGGCCGCAATCATCGTGATCGCTCGCTTTGGCTGGGTGCAGATCGCCCGCGCCGATCAGATTCTCGTGCGGGGCAGTCTGGTCATGCAGGCTGACGGCGTACGCCGCTACGTATACAATCCGCGCCTGCTCGAGGTTGCGCGGCAGCTTCCCAAAGGCACGATCTATGACCGCAACGGTCTTCCGCTTGCTACCAGCGACTGGTCGCAAATTGAGAAGCATCGCACGGAGTATGAAAAGCTCGGCGTAGCTGTCGACCGGACGACTTCGAAGCTTGACCGCCGCCAGTATCCTCTTGGCGGGGCAATGTTTTACCTTCTCGGCGACGTTCGGACGCGCTTAAAGCAGGGAGCGACTAACACGTCGTTTCAGGAATCAGCTTCGCGCGTCCGGCTGCAAGGCTATGATGACGTCGCCGAGGTCGAACAAGAGCGCGACGCCGAGACGGGACAAGTCACCGCTCGTGTGAAGCGAGATTACAGCGCCCTGGTACCCTTGCTGCGCCATCGCTACGAGCCTGATCATCCCGCCGTCAAGGAGCTGCTCGAACGCCCTCGCGACGTTCGCATGTCCATCAGCGCCGCGCTCCAGTTGCGAGCCTCCGCCATTCTCGCCCGGCATCTGGCCAGGCTTGGCAAACAAAAGGGCGCCATTGTGGTGATGGATCCCACAAACGGCGACCTGCTTGCCGCAGTGAGCTATCCGTGGCCGGATGCGCAGCAGTTTGAGGTTTTGCGCGCCAGCCCGGAGGCGCCGCTGCCCAGCGAAGACCTGCTCGACCGCGCGCGCTACGGCCTGTATCCGCCTGGATCGGCATTTAAGGTTGTCACCGCTATGGCGGCTCTCGCCAAGGATCCATCGCTTGCGCAGCGCCGTTTCGAATGCATTCGCCTGCCGGACGGCCGCGTCGGCAATTTCGTGTGGAAACGCGCGATTCGCGATGATATCCGCGACACGCAGCCGCACGGGTCGGTGGACATGCAGAAAGGTCTGATCGTATCGTGCAACGCCTACTTCGCGCAGCTCGGCGCAGAAGCGGTCGGCGCAAGCGCGCTGTACGAGACGGCGTCGAAGCTCGGCATCTCTGTCGCTCAGCCAAATACCGCCAGGAGCCTGCAGCAGTATCTTCCGCAGGCGTCCTATGGACAGGGACAGGTGGTGGCGTCGCCGTTCCAGATGGCTCGCGTCGCCGCCACGATCGCCAATGGCGGCGCAGCGCCGCAGGGCCGCTGGGTCATTGACGAGACCAATCCGCGGGTGCGGGCCCCGCAGCCGATCATCGACCCGTCGCTGGCCGCTGAGATCGGACGTTTCATGCGCGGCGTGGTCACGTCGGGCACGGGACGCTCGCTGAGCGGGTCCGCAATTCCTATCGCCGGCAAAACGGGAACTGCCGAGCTCGCCAAGGCGCCTTCCCATGCCTGGTTTATCGGCTTCGCGCCGTACGGAGGCGGCAGCCGAAAACAGATTGCGTTTGCCGTGCTCGTGGAAAATGGCCGCTACGGTGGAACCGCGGCCGCGCCGATTGCAGGCGAAGTCGTCGCCGCGGCGCGCGAAGCAGGATTGATATGAGATCGCTCGAACAAATCGATCGCTGGATTGCGGGAAAGATCAAGCAGTGGACGTCCCGCCTCGCGGGACCGGCCCAATCGCCGGAGCTGCTGGAGATCCGCCGTGACATCCTCGAAGAGATTCGGGATGCGATAGAGCCCGCCGGTCAGGGCAGAAACATCTTCCCGTACCGTACCGTATCGATCGGCCTAGCCGCCGTGGACGCAAATCAGGCCGCGCTGTACCAGGCGGCTTTGGTCGAAAGCGGCGCGCTCGAACGCGATATCCGCGATCTGCTGGTTGAAGCCGGCTGCGCTCCTCCCGCAATCACTATCTCGATTGCTGAAGCGCCGGCGATGGCCAGCGCCGGCCGCCTTTTTGAGGTGACATACTCAACCGCGAAGACCGGGCCGAAACCCGCCAGCCCGTCTCGCCCCGCCGCAAGGCTGATCGTCGTTCGGGGACAGGCCGACCCTCCGCGGTATGAGATTCGTTCAGACCGCGTCAACATCGGCCGCCTTAAAGAGGTAGTTGGCGATCGAGACGGCCTCCGCCGCCGCAACGACATTGCTTTCGCCGACACGGAGACCAGCGTCTCTCGCGAGCACGCCTACATCCGGTATGATCGCGATTCCGGCCACTTTCGCCTGTATGACAGCCGCAGCCAGCGCGGCACTTGCGTGTTTCGCGAGGGCCGTCGCCTGAAGGCTCCGAGCAATTCGGCGCGCGGCCTGCGACTGCAATCGGGCGACGAAATTCACCTGGGAGACGCGCGTTTGCTGTTCGAACTTGAGGACTCCTGAAGGAAATTGCGCCGGATCCTGCGCTGGACCGAAACTCTCTCCTCCAACGCCGCGTTAATATACTGAACGCACTTTTGGTAGTACTTATGCGCCGCTTTGCAGTTCCCTTGCTGTCGGCCGCCGGACTCCTAACCGCCTGGGCCGACGATACCGCGAACGTCGTTTTCAAAAGCGAGGTCGCGCTGGTCCGCGTCGACGCGCAGGTGGTCGACCGCGACAATCGCGCCATTACTGGCCTCACTGCGAAGGATTTCATTCTTCGCGAAGAGGGACGGCCGCAGCCCATCCGAAACTTCGCCAGCGAGGAGATGCCGATTGACGTGCTGCTGTTGCTGGACGTGAGCGCCAGCATGAGGCCGCATGTTCGGCGCATCTCGTCGGCAGCGCACCAGGCGTTCCGCGTGCTCGCCGGAGATGACCGCATCGCCATCATGGTTTTCGATCGCGCAACCCGCGTGCGAATGCCGTTCCGCGGCCGGGAACAGGCTGAGCGCGAACTGGAGCGCTTGCTCGATCAGGAAAATTTTCGCGGCGGCACGGACATCACGCGCGGCTTGCTGGAAGCCGCCGACTACATTCGGCGCGAAGGACGAACCAACGCGCGCCGCGCAATTGTGATCCTCACTGACGACCAGACTGAATTCGATCGCGACGAAGCGGGCGTTTCTCGCGCGCTGGAGCGAGCCAACGCGGTGCTGAGCTTTCTCCAGGCGCCGGATGCGATGTCCGGCCGCTACGGCCGACGCCGCGGCGCCGCTTCCGGGGGCGGCTATCCGGGCGGCGGCTATCCGGGCGGCGGCTATCCGGGCGGTCCGCTGGGCGGCGTCATTTGGGGCCGGCGCGGCGGGGGCTACCCTGGCGGCGGCCGGTACCCCGGAGGCAGCGCGAGTTACCCGCATACGCGCTCCGCCGGAACCGCGGAGATTGCGCGCAGATCCGGCGGCGATGTGTTTCCGGTCGACAACGCTTCCGCTCTGGAAGATACGCTCGCTCGTCTCAGACAGCGCTACGCGCTCCATTTCCTTGTTCCCCCCGATGCGAAGCCCGGACAGGAGCGCAATATCGAACTGGCGCTCACCGGCGCCGCGCTGCGCCGCTATCCCGGCGCGGAGATCAGGTACCGGCGCACGTATTACACCTCGGATGCGCCCGGAACAAGCGGCGGCTCAGCAGACCAGTCTGTCATTGCATCCCAGTCGCCTGCGCCATCTGCGTCCAGAGCAGCGGATCCCGATTCGTCGACCGCATCCGGCGTCCGGCGACGCCGCGCCGTCAACGAAGACGGCACTCCCATTGGCGGCGCTGCCGATTCCGAATTGGTGACGCCGAACTCCGACGGTAGTGCGTCCACGGGCGGCTGGCGGCGCAGCACAGATGATGCGCCTCCGCCTGCGACGCCAACCAATAGCGCCGACCAGCCGAATAAAGGCGGCTGGAGGCGCGTGAAACCCGGCGAGCAGCCGTAGCCCCTGCCAACGGTCGCCGTCCGCGTACATACTGTAACGAGAGGCGACCATGCAAACCCATACTGCGAGAAGACAGTTCGTTCAAGCTGCTGCTGCCGCCATCGCCACGGCGCGATTCCCGATTCTTGGAGCAAATGACCGCGTGAACGTCGGCATCGTCGGCCTCGGCGGTCGCGGCACAGATCACATCCGTTACTATTCCAAACTGCCGGCCGACTGCCGCATTGCAGCGCTGTGCGACGTCAACCAGGCCGCGCGCGAACGAGCGCAGGCGCTGGTCCGAAAACTGAACAATTACGACGCCAAGGAGTATTCCGACATGCGCTCGATGTTCGAGTCCAAGGATGTCGACGCGGTGTCGCTGCCCTTGCCCAATCACTGGCATGCGCTTGCCACCATCTGGGCATGTCAGGCGGGCAAGGACGTGTATGTGGAAAAGCCCGCAAGCCACAATATCTTCGAAGGGCGGCAGATGGTGAAGGCCGCGCGCAAATACAACCGCATGGTTCAAGTGGGATCGCAGAGCCGGTCGATTCCATACAAAATGCGGGCGATACAACTTCTGCGGGAAGGCGCGATCGGCCAGATCTATCATGCCCGCGGCGAGTGCTTCCGGCGCCGCTTCTCGATCGGCCATACGCCGGACGAACCGCCGCCGCCAGGTCTCAACTGGGATGAATTCCTCGGCCCGGCGCAGTGGAAACCGTACAGCAAAAACAAGTACGCCTACAACTGGCACTGGTTTTGGGACACCGGAAACGGCGATATCGGCAACCAGGGCGTGCATGAAATGGATATTGCGCTGTGGGGTCTTGGCCGTACGGCGTGGCCGGCGTCCGTGTCCTCCACCGGCGGAAAATACGTCTGGAAGGACGATCAAGAGACGCCCAACACGCAGCAGACCACATTCGAATTCGGCGACGCGCAGATCACCTTTGAAGTGCGCAACCTCCCGACTCCTCCCGAAGGAGGTCTGGTGGTGAGAGGACCGAACTACGTCGGCAACATCTTTTTCGGAAGCAGCGGATTTCTCGTGGTGGACCACACCGGCTTCCAGCTTTATAAGAGCACGGCCGGCGATATCAGCGGAGAAGCGGCGCGCGGCGCGGGGGCCGGCAGCCGGGAGCGTTATGAAAAAACGATGGACGAAAAGCCCACCGGTGAGGACACCGTACCGCACATGAAGAATTTTCTGGACGCGATCCGCGCCCGGGATTACAAGAAGCTGAACGCGGATGTAGAGATCGGAACGCACTCAGCGGCCTTTTGCCATCTGGCCAATATCGCGTACCGCACCGGCCGTTTGCTGCGGATGAACGATTCCAACGGAAGATTTCTCGGGGACGATGAGGCGAATTCAATGCTGACAAGAAACTATCGCGCGCCGTACGTCGTTCCGGAGAACGTTTAACGCGGATTCCGCCGCGCTGGAGCCGATTCCAAACGGCATCGATCGCATGCGATGCTGAGCGCCTGAACGTGGTTAAGATAATGCTGTTTCGGGCTGCGGATTTCGGAACCTTTCCGCTCGAATGTGCAAGCTTGAGGCGCCTGCCGGGAAGGCTGGCGCGGCGTTAACCTGAAAGAAAAAGCTTGCTGTCGCGAACGGTAGCCGCAATTACGCTCACGCTTTTCTGCGCCGCGGCCGGGCCCGCTTACTCGCCCGCCGAGGCGCGGCAATTCGTCGCCACATATTGCGCCGCCTGCCATCAGGGCGATTCGGCGGCTGCCGGCCTGAATTTATCGGCGCTCCTTTCCGTTGAACAGGCGCCAAACCGCGAGCTGTGGAATCGCATCAGCCTCCGCGTGCGGAACAGCGAGATGCCGCCGCCCAAAGCGCCCGCGCCGCCGCCGGAGGCGCGTGAACGCTTCGCTGCCTGGATCGATGAGCGAGCAAAATCGGCCGCCTGCACGGCATCAGCAACGCCCACCTCCGTGCGCCGCCTCAATCGCAACGAATACACGGCCACCATCCGCGACCTCCTGGATATCCACCTCGACGCGGGTCACGCTCTGCCCGCCGATGGCGCGGGCGGCGAAGGGTTTGATAACGCGGCCGAAACGCTGTTTCTGTCGCCGCTGCACGCAGAAAAATACCTGGAGGCCGCGCGGCTGGCAACCGAGACTGTCTTGCGCGATGCAAGCGCCCGGGCAAAACTTCTGATCGCCAGACCGGGCGAAGGCCTCACCGAGATCGCCGCCGCGCGCCGCGTCTTGGAAGCCTTTCTGCCGCGCGCCTTCCGCCGCCCCGTCGCGCCGGCTGAACTCACTCCGTATCTCTCGCTGTTCTCCGCCGCCCGCCGTTCCGGCCGTGACTACGACGACGCCATTGTCTATGCCGTGCGCGGCGCGCTGGTTTCTCCTCAATTTCTGTTTCACATCGAACCGCCTTCCACATCCCCGGATGGCTTTATCGACGATTACGCTCTGGCCTCGCGGCTCTCCTACTTTCTCTGGGGCACAATGCCAGACAGCCTCCTGTTCGACCTGGCCGCCGCGCGAAGACTACAGGATCCCGAAATCCTGAGATGGCAGGTGGGCCGCATGCTGCGCAGTCCAAAGTCCGTGGAATTCGCAACCCGCTTTGTCGAACAGTGGCTCGAAATCCGCGAACTCGGGCGCACAATTCAACCCGATCCGAAGCTGTTCCCGATGTACGGCGACGACGAGCTTCGCTCAGACATCCGCTACCAGCCGATCATGTTTTTCCATGAGCTGCTGGTGAACAATTTGTCATTGCTGAACTTGATTGATTCGAAATTCACAGTGGCCACCCGCAAACTGCAGCGGCTCTATGGTCTGAACGTTGCACCCCCGCGCGCCAATGCTGGCGGGCAGCCACAACGCATTGAACTGCCCGAGGGAAGTCATCGCGGCGGGCTGCTCGGCATGTCGGCCGTCCTGATCGCATCGTCCTATCCGCATCGCACCAGCCCCGTCTTGCGAGGCAAGTGGATTCTCCAGGCGCTGCTCGGCACGCCGCCCCCGCCGCCACCGCCCAATGTCCCGCCGCTCGAAGAGAAACAGGGCCCCGCGCCGAAAACAGTACGTGAACGCCTGACCGAACATCGCTCCAATCCCGCCTGCGCAAGCTGCCATGCGCGCATTGATCCACTGGGGTTCGCTCTCGAAAACTACGACCCGATAGGCCGCTGGCGCACCGAAGACGCTGGCAAACCCATAGACGTCTCGGCCGAACTGCCGGACGGAACGCGTATTGACGGCCCGGATCAGCTCAAGGCTGCTTTGCTGGCGCGCAAGGATTTGTTCCTGCGGCATCTAACGAGTAAGATGTTGGGGTACGCTCTGGGCCGCGGATTGACGCCCGGGGACGCGTGCGTGGTGGACGACATCATGGCCCAGGTCGCCAAAGAGGACTACAAGGCGCAAACGCTTGTCAACGCGATTGTGTTCAGCGCACCGTTCCGGCAGGAGCGCGCCGGCCGCAGATCGCGGGACTGAACAGGAGCATCGAATGGGCGCAAGTAGAATGCAAATCAGCCGTCGCACCCTCCTTCGTGGCGCAGGCGTCGGACTTGCCCTGCCGTGGCTTGAAGCGATGATGCCGCGCGCTTCCGCAGCAGCCCGCAACGCCTTGCGGTTCCCCGTCCGCATGGCTGTTTTATACATGCCCAACGGAGTCAACACTGCGATGTGGACTCCTGAAGGCCGCGGGAGAGATTTCAGCCTCTCTCCCACCCTGGCGCCCCTCGCCGATCTGAAAGACCAGATCCTGGTCGTCAGCAATCTGTGGAATGAGGCTGCCAAGACAGGCGATGGACACTACGTTAAAGAATCCAGCATTATCACCTGTACCACGATTACGAAGACCCTCGGCGTAGACCTGAACATCCACGGCGTTTCCATGGACCAGGTTGCCGCCCAGCGCTGCCGTAACGAGACGCCGATTCCCTCGCTCGAACTTGGCATCGAGCCCGAGGCGACTGGAGTAGACACGAACGTCGGCTACACGCGAGTCTACGGCTGTCACATCGCTTGGAGCAGCCCAACTACGCCGCTGCCGCGCGAGATCAACCCGCGATTCGTCTATGAGCGGCTGTTCCGGGCCGGGCATGGACAGACGAACGAGGAGAAGCAGGACCAGTTGCTGCTCGACCGCATCCTCCAGGACGCCAACCGCCTGCGGGCCAGACTCGGGGCCGCGGATCGCGCCCGCATCGATGAATATCTGTCCAATCTGCGGTCGCTTGAACAGCGGCTGGAGCGAGCCTCTGCGCCCGGCAGAGCCCGCTGGAAGCCGCTCACGCCCATATCGCCGGAAAAGCTCCCCGACGAGCCCCCCAAGGATCACGCCGAACATGTGCGTTTGATGCTCGACATGATTGCGCTCGCATTTCAGAGCGGCGCCACGCGCATAGCCACATTCATGTTCGGCAATGCAGTCAGCAATCAGAATTTCCGGTTCGTCGAAGGAGTCTCCGGCAGCCATCATGAGCTTTCCCATCACTCCAACGACCCGGACAAACTCCGGCAGTATCACCTCATCAATCGCTGGCACATCGAGCAGTACGCCTACCTGTTGCGCAAACTGCGCGCCATGAAAGAAGGCGAGAGCACTGTGCTTGACAACTCCATGATTCTGTTCGCCTCTGCGCTGAGCGACGGCAACCGCCACGATCCCCACAAGCTGCCCCTAGTGCTGGCAGGCCGCGCTGGCGGGAGGATCGCAACGGGACAGCACCTAGTTTACGCCGAGGACACGCCCGCGGCCAATCTGTACGTCTCCATGCTGGATGCGTTCGGCGCACCGGTCCAGCGTTTCGCCGACAGCACCGGTCCCTTGCCGGGCGTCCTTGCCGGATAGCGGAAGCCAGGCATGAGGCTCGCGCTGCTCTCCGTCGCGGCGCTGTTGGCGAGCGGTGCAGACCTGACCGGCATCTGGACGGGGCAAGCGCCGGGTCGCAATGGCGAAACTGAGGATGTCACCTTTCAGTTCCGCCAGGACGGCGACGCTCTCCATGGTAAGCTCTATACCGAAACGGGCGATATCCCAATTGTCGACGGTAAGATCGAAGGCGATTACATCCGCTTCTCCGTGGTGATCCGCTCCGGTTCCAACGCAACGACGTTCTTGTACACCGGCGCATGCCGCGGCAATGAGATCCGCGTCACCCGCGAGCGCGTCCGTCCAGGCGACAAAGCAAGCCCGCCCCAGACCTTCACGCTCAAGCGCATGATTTAGCGCATCCCGCATGGCTGCGCCCGGAGTGGTCGTCAGTGCAGATCGCCTCATCGCGCAAGGAGCGATCCATTCGCGTCGAGCAATATTCCCACAAGGGCCGCTGTTCAGCGCCGGATGGCTTTCGGGGAGGCGCGGATGGCTCGCTCGAACGCCCAGCCGCGGATATGATTGATCTGTTCCTTCATGGTTCGCGAGAGCGGAACCATGCTGACGGCGGTGCTGATCAGGTCCTGCTCCGTGATTTCCCGTTCCGCGAGCCGCGCCTTGGTGATCGCCGATACGACGCATTGCTCGATCTCCGCTCCGGCCCAGCCTTGCGTGAACTGTATCAACTGCTCAAGCTGAAACCGCGCCGGATCGACGCCGCGCCGCGCCAAATGGATTTTGAAAATTTCGACGCGCTCTTCATCAAGCGGGAGGTCCACGAAAAACACTTCGTCGAAGCGCCCCTTGCGAATCATTTCCGCAGGCAGCAGATCAATGCGGTTCGCCGTGGCCGCGACAAATAGTCCGCGGGCCTTTTCCTGCATCCAAGTGAGAAAGAACGCGAAGATACGTCCCTGTTCTCCGCCGGTCTCCGCCGACGTGACGCCCATCTCGATTTCGTCAAACCACAGGACGGCGGGCGCCATGTCCTCCAGCATGCGGCACGCCTCGACAAACACGCCTTCCGGCTTTCCGTGCCGCCCCGAAAAGATTTCGATCATGTCAATGCGATACAGGGGAAGCTCGAAGCAGGAAGCGATGGCTTTGACGCACAAACTCTTGCCGCAGCCGGGGATGCCCATCAGCAAAACGCCCTTGGGAACGATCTCCGCGCTGACGCTATCGCGAAGCTGGAACAGTTTGCGGCGCTCAAGCAGCCACGTTTTCAAGCCGTCCAGGCCGCCGACATCCGCGATGGCGGTGTGATCGGCGATGAACTCAACTACGCCGCTGCGGTTTACCAGCAGGCGCTTTTCTTCGAGCAACGCAGGCAGAGCCGCGGGTCCGAACTGCGGGCTCGCCACGAGCGCCCGCCGCAAGGCATAGCGCGCTTCGTCGAGCGTCAAGCCCTGAAGCGCGCGCGCCAGCTGCTCGAGGGTCGCCTGGTCGACTTGCGCGCCGCGCCCTCTGGCCGCCCGGGGAAGCTCTTCTTGTAAAAACCCGGACAGCTCGATGACATCCGGCGGGCGGAGCTCCACGAAAACAACCGTCCGCTCAAGCTCCTGCGGGATGAATCGCACCGGCGAGGTGATCACCACGAATTTGCGGCGGTCCAGGCAAATCTCATGCAGGTCGCGCAGCCGCCGGCGGATTTCCGGAGAATCGCGCAGTACTTCGTGGAAATCCTTGAGGTGAAAAATGGCGGGCTGATCATGTCTTGCAATAAAATCCAATGCGGCGCGAGGGGCGCTGGAATCGGGCTCAGCCGAGCCGCCTTCAGGGCGCATGCCCTCCGTCAGGCTCCAGGTCCATACTGGAACTGCGCACGAACTTTCGAGGCGGCTGCCGACCTGGCGAAGAACCCTGGCGACGCGTTGTTCTTCTGCGGAGCGGACATAAGCGAGGGGCCGTCCGGACTCGAAAATTTCGCGGAGCGTTTTGGCGGCTCGGCTCTCAGTCTGCGCGTGAGCGCCAGCGGCGACGTCAGGACTGTTCGTCAAAGGAAGTTCCGGGGGGATGGCGCGCACCTTCTATCGTGTTTCTCTCTCATTATGACGAGAGCAGAGGCCGAAAAAGTCAGAAAGCGAAAGAGTCAGAGTAAAAGCGCTTCGATACGGTGCGCATGGACCATCTCTTCGCATGGGGACCAGGCAAAGACCGTGAAGGCGCCGTCTTGCGAGGCGACGAGGGCCAGCGCATTGCGCTGATCGTGGCTGAACTGAGCGGCGGAAAGATGGCGCGTGCCGCCTAGCTGCGCCGGATCAACGATTTCTGGCGAGGCGCCCTCAATGGGCTCGGTCACAATCACGCGCGTGACCTGTGGCGAGCCGGACTTTCGGATGATCCTGGCGCCGAACGCGAGCAGCTCATAGCGATCAGTAAGGATCGTTGCGCCATCGACCGCGGTCAATCCTGCGATCGCCTCCACGGCTCGCCGCAGCGCCTCCTGCCACCACCGCTCTACGCGCGTCCGGCCCTCCATCTGCACTAACGCGGCAAGGCCGGAAAAAACAGGCTCTATGGCGTACGGAATCGGCCGTGCGATGGAGTGCTGCCATTCGCTGCTATTTGCGGGAACCACGAGCAGAGATCCGCCGTGCCCGTGAGCGCGCATGGAGATTGCGAGTTGAATCAAGACATTGGCGGGATCCGCCGGGGTATGAGACTCAAATGTAACCAGCGAGCCGACCATCGACGGACAGTCCGGAACGCGCGCGGCATTTTGATCGACGACTTTGATTTCGTCGCCTTGGATGACGGCGACATTAATGAATTTGCCTGACTCCTCCGCCGGACTCTGTTTGACGACCAGCAAACCGGGCGCGTTCACTTCGACGACAAACGATAGCGGCGGCAGATTGCGCATGGCGCCCCAAACGCACAACTGATGGCGTTCGATCCACACACCGAGATGTATGCCGGGACGCTCCACGGCGGGAGCAACGCGAGTGAGCGGATGGGGCGCCAGTGGAAGAGCGCGCTCGAATCTCAGCGCAAACGGGACGCCGTCCGGAGCGGCGAACGCCAGCGAGAGGCGCGGCGTCCTCCCCTCTTCCCGCTGCAAACTGGCCCAGAATGCCGCATTCAGCATCGCTTCGATACTGGCGATATCGGGCGCCGGAGCCGCCGGCTGTCCCATGTCGCGGCGCTCGGCCGCGCGGGCAAAATAAGGATGAAGCCTATGGGCGGCGAGCCGGGCTGCCGGGTAGCGTGAAGCGATCATGTTCTGACGCCGCGCAATGCGCGGCCGGCTCGCGTTCCGGCGCCGGGGCCTGGTTCACCTTCGGACGTGCCCTCGGATATCTTCCCTTCGCGGGCTAACGGATCGAAACTCTCCAACCAGCAGGCGAGTGGGATGTTAGCGCCAGATTCGCCCGGTCCAATGTCGCGATAGAAAATCTGGACGTCTGGACGAACCTCAATGATGTCCTGCTCCATGCGTCCCTCCTCGTGAGCCGGCCGCGCCAAAATGACCGACAGCTGACCAGATCCGTCGCGTCGCTCCGAATTTCGCGGTGCGGCCAGCAATTTATGCCTTCCGCAGGAACAACTATACAACTCGCCGCGCCGGCGGTGAACTCCCGGTTCGCGCGACGCGCTGTGGATTCGCGGCTTTTGCCGAGCGGCTGTCAACACGAGACAATTGCAGTGATGAACGCGGAGGCGAGAGTGGACTGGCGCGCCTTGCCGCGCGGCAGCCGAAAGCCGGCAGTTTCCAGACCAGCTTGGGCGCTCTGGATCATTGCGTCGTGCGCCGCCCGGTCCGGACGCATAACGCTCAGGCCGCGGGCGCACAACAACAAGCGTTCGCAGCTGATGCGGGTCGAAAAATCTTGAAAAACGATGCCCGGTAAGACCGAGTTCACTGCAGCTCCGTTTATACCGCCGCACCCGACGCTTCAGAGCCTTAAGGCCGCGGCCAGCGGGTGCCAGGGCTGTCCTCTCTACGAGCGCGCCACGCAGACGGTATTTGGCGAGGGTCCGGCGCGGGCAAAGATTATCTTTGTCGGCGAGCAGCCGGGCGATCAGGAAGATCTTCAGGGGAAACCGTTCGTCGGGCCGGCGGGACGGCTGCTGGATCAGGCGCTCGAAGAGGCGGAGATCGACCGGCGAATGGTGTATGTTACGAACGCGGTAAAGCATTTCAAGTGGCAGTCTCGCGGCAAGCGGCGGATTCACCAAAAGCCTACCGG
>DASRCT010000093.1:0-43767 GCA_035652975.1 Bryobacteraceae bacterium
CGATGCGGGCCTGAGGGAAATGCTTACGAACCAGGGAACGGTAGACGCTGGCCAGATCCATGCACACCACCCGCACGCCGGCCTTGCCTTCCAGGCGCGCCACATAGGCCTCTAAAGCCGCTTCCGAGCGGCCCAGGACGACGTCGTAGACCTTGCGATGGCGCAGATCGCAGAAGGTCGTGGCGTAGCCTTTGCGGTGCGTGAAGAAGTGCTCGTCGATGCCGAGTACGGCGGGGCGGCGCGGCGGATGCCACTCGCTGAACTGGCGCTCGAGGCAGTAGCGGAAATAGCGCTCGACCGTGGCTGCGCCGATGGCTTCACGGCGGCCCAGACGGCTGCGGTTAATGCCGTCCAGGTGCTGGCGACAGATGCATTCTTTGAAGGCTTCGCTGGCGCGCTGGCAGGGCAGGATGCCTGGAAGCGTTCACGGAAGGCTTCGGGCTTGCCGCAACTTTGAAAACTACAGGCTCAGGTCAAGATATTATGTGGCTGATCTTCTTCGGATCCAGCCCTGGCTTCCCGTACACTCATTTTCATGTGGAAGCCGACATTTGATCCCGGCCTCACGCAGCAATACACAGGCAGCCTGCGCCGCATGATCAACAAAGACGGGAGCTTCAACGTGGTGCGACGGGGCGCCGGCTGGCGCGATATTCATCCCTACCTGCATCTCATCAATGCAAGCTGGACCATGTTCTTTACGGTAATCATCAGCGCTTACGCCGTAGTGAACATGATGTTCGCAACGGTGTATTATCTTCTCGGCCCGGACACGCTCTCGGGCGGCTTTGAGGCGCCGACCGCGACAGGCCGCTTTCTCACCAGCCTGTATTTCAGTTCCCACACGCTGACGACGGTCGGCTTCGGGAATATCGCGCCGAAGAGCGACGCCGCCAACCTCATCGCGGCGTTTGAAGCTTTCATTGGCCTGCTCGGGTTCGCCATCGCCACGGGCCTGCTGTTTGGGCGCGTTTCCAAGCCCTCGGCGCGGATTGGCTTCAGCGAACGGGCCATCATCGCACCCTATCATGGGGGCTCAAGCCTTCAGTTCCGCGTGGTGAATCGACGCCCCAACACCCTGCTCGAACTGGAGGCGATGGTGCTGCTGAGCGCCGTGAATCCGCTTGCCGGAGGAGGTCCGGCTCGCACCTACACGGCTCTCCAGCTCGAACGCGAGAAGGTGTATTTCTTTCCGTTGACCTGGACGGTGGTGCATCCCATCGGACCCGACAGTCCGCTGTACGGCAAAAGCGCCGCCGATCTGGAAGCAATGCAGGCTGAACTGCTGATTCTGATCAAGGCGTGGGACGACACTTTCAGCCAGACCGTAAATCAGCGCTATTCGTACCGCTGGGATGAGATTGTTTGGAACGCGCGATTCGCGCCCGCGTTCGAGGTAAGCCGGGACGGGAACATGATCGTCCGCATCGACCGGGTCGGCTATTATGACCCAGCGTAAGACGAAACGATCTATCCCAGGCCGCGGGCTGATTTCCAGCCTTGCTGAATCGCTTCGCGGGCCACGCTCCAGTCCCCGTTGCTGCGCGTCCATTCAGTCTGAAGCTCAGCTTCAGCATCTACCCAGTCTCTACCGGTGAACCGGCGATTGGTCGCCATTTGGTAACCGAAATCGTAGGCGCGCTTACAGGTTTGATAATCTTCGCCACGGCGTCCGAGAAATGCGGAATCCTTTCGTAAAAAGGCGCCGGCGAACTCGTCGAAGCTGCTCGAATAGCCAGGATTATCAGGAGCGATGTATTCGGGCCCGGTTTCCGTCTTGTGGGACTCCTCTGACAAGGCTTCAAACGTGAGACCGTCGCCCCCAGCACGCTCGGCGATTTCAGGGTGAGTGACCGTTGGCCGCCCCGCGACCTGGACGCTGAGGGACGCCGGACCGAACTTCCGCAGTGTGCTTTGCGCGCGTTCGGCGCCCGGCTTGGCGGCATGTACCACAACCACGGCGCCGCCATCGTAGACGCCTTTTGCGTAATGCCGGGCGTCGTCTTTGGCGAGACCGAGTCCGGCGAGCAGGGCAGCGAGTCCTCCGGCTGCGGCCGCAGCTCCTGTCGCGCTCCACGCTGCCGCAAGCGGACCGGCGGCGACGAGAACTCCCGCGCCGGGGATCGCCAACGGTGTAAGCCCGAGCGCCGTCCTGTCCATTCCGCCTGCCGCTGCTCCGCTCGCCGGGATGATCTGATGCCGCTCGTTTGCCTGCGCCGACTCGCGGCCAGTATGCGGAGTTGCCACCATTGAGATCGAATCTCGATCGAACCCCTCATCAAAAGCGGCGTTGACAGCGCGTTCGGCGTCTTCACAGTTGTTGAACAGCGCCACAATGGTCGGATTCATACGCGTATCCTCATTGCTTTTGCCGGTCCGGCGAAACAAGTTCAACCTGCGGCGCCGGCATGCTTTCACGCGGCGGCTCTAGGCGCGCCCCAGGCTGCGACCGCTGCATTTCCAATGTGCGCCGGAACAACGATCCGTAGCGGCGCGTATAGGCCGCCGTGAATTCGGCGCCGAAAAAGAATACCTGGGCCGAGTAATAAACCCACACCAATAAAATCACCAAAGATCCAGCCGCGCCGTACGCGCTCGCAACCGAACTTGTCCCCAAGTAGAGGCCAATCAAAAAACGTCCAATGCTGAACAGCGCCGCCGTGAAAACAGACCCGATCATCACGTCGCCCCATTCCAACGTAATGTCCGGAAGAAGCTTGAAGATTGCGGCGAACAAAGCCGTCATCACTACGAAAGACACAATTGAGTACGTTGCTTGCGGGATCCAATGTGCGGGGGCCACCTCCTCGAGATAAGGTCCGAACGCCTGCAAGAAAGCGTTGATCAACAGAAGCGCCATCAATAGAAAGCCAACCCCGACAACGACCGCGAAAGACACAAAGCGGACCTTCAGGATGCTGAGCACGCTCTGCAAATAGCCCTGCTCCGGCTTGGGGGGAACGCGCCAGATCGTGTTTAGCGCATCGCGCAGTTCATTGACCACCGCCGTGGCGCCGAAAAACAGGGTTCCCAGTCCGACGAGAGTGGCGACGAGCCCGCGCCCTGAGCCGCGCGCGCTTCCGAGCAGGGATTGTATGACCAGTGCCGCTTGCCGTCCAACCAAACCCTGGATCTCCCAGACAAGCCTGCCTTCCGCCGCTTTTCGGCCAAAAACCAAGCCGGCGATGGCGATGATGACAATCGTCATCGGCGCCATAGACAACAGCGTGTAGAATGCCAGGGAAGCTCCCAGGCGCGGCGCCTTATCCTCTATCCATCCATCGTAAGTAATTTTTACCAACGCGAACACGTCGCGCCACGCAACGCAGCGGAGCCATCGGGTCACAGATGTCGAATTATGTTGGACTAACGAAGAACCACGCTCACCGATTTCCAGCATAATTCGTACGATTTCGGGCACGTCATGCTCCAAAACAAACTCGAGCCGGAAGAACGATCGTGCGTATTTTTTACTCGGGCCGAACCCGTATGTTATTGGCTTGAAACAATTTGTCGTTCTCGGTGTCTTACTTCACGAACGGGGGTGGCCGATTACGCGTGAGTTGCGTGTGCTGTTAAAAAAGGCTGGAGAGGAGAGCCTGGCGGGGCTGCGAAGCTCGCGTCCACGGCTGCTTCGCGGTTCCGGAACGCCGGGCCGGCAGCCAAACGGGTTGTGCCGAGCCGGACGCCAGGGTGGATCAGGCTGCGCGGCGGTGAAACAACGCTGCAACGCCGTCTTGCTTCGCCAGGCGCACAGGCCCTCCGGCGATGACGAAGGAGCCTGCTCACGCAGCGCTTCTCCGGGTTGACCTGCCGCTCGATTCACCAATCCACTGTGTTGTAGACCGGGGACGAAATACGAGGGGACGTATGCCTGCGCCCAGGCGCGGCGCGCAAGGAGTTGTGTATGCACTATCTTCCTAAGGACTTGATTTGCTTCTCTCATTTGCGGTGGGGCTTCGTTTATCAGCGGCCGCAGCACCTGATGAGCCGGTTTGCGCGGCGCCTCAGGGAAAGCGGAGGCCGGGTGATTTTTTGGGAGGAGCCGCTGTTTGAGCCTGGCGCCGAGGATTCACTCGGCGCATGGACCTGTCAGGAAAGCGGAGTACGCATTTGCACGCCCCGCATTCCGGCTGGCGCCGGCGAAGAAGCGGTAAGCCAGCGCCTTCGCGAGATGCTTGACGAATACATGGAGCGTGAATCGATTACCGACTTCACCGCCTGGTATTACACGCCCATGTTGCTGGCCTTTACGCATCATCTGCGCCCTGCTCTGACGGTTTATGACTGCATGGACGAACTGTCGATGTTTCAGGGAGCGCCGCCGTCTTTACGCGAACGCGAAGAGCATCTGTTCCGCCGCGCGGACCTTGTTTTTACGGGCGGGCACTCGCTGTACGAGGCGAAAAAAAACGCGCACCCGGACGTTCACCCGTTCCCGAGCAGCGTTGATGTCGCCCATTTTGAGAAGGGACGCGCCGGACTTCCCGACCCCGAGGACCAAGGCGGGATTCCACATCCGCGCATCGGCTGGTGCGGCGTTATCGACGAACGAATGGATGTGAATCTGCTTCGCGGCATCGCAGAAGCCCGACCCGATTTGCATTTCGTAATGATCGGCCCAGTGGTGAAAATCGATCCCGCAACGCTGCCGCGCCTCGCCAACATTCACTACCTCGGCGGCAAGCCGTATTATGACCTCCCGGCGTATATCGGGAACTGGGACGTTGCGATGATGCCGTTTGCGCGCAACGCCGCAACGCGTTTCATCAGCCCGACCAAAACGCCCGAGTATCTCGCCGCCGGCAAGCCGGTGGTTTCCACTTCCATCCGCGACGTTGTCCGCCCCTATGGGGAAAAGGGGCTGGTGCAGATCGGCGACACCGTGGAAACCTTTCTGGCAGGGATCGACGCGGCGCTGGAAATGAACGGATCGCGGCCTGGCTGGCTCATCAAAGTAGACGAGCACCTCAAGCATATGTCCTGGGACCGGACTTGGTCGCAAATGGCTGCCTTGATGTCGGAGAAGGCGCGCGAACACGCGACGGCGGCGACGCCAGCTGCGGCGATGCGGACCTCGCGGGATCGCGAGCGCTACGCCTACGATTACCTCGTCGTCGGCGCCGGTTATGCGGGAAGCGTAATCGCAGAGCAAATGGCCCGAAGCTTTGGCAAACGGGTTCTGCTGATTGATCGTCGCAACCATATCGGGGGCAACGCCTACGATCACTATAACGAGCACGGCATTCTGGTCCACAAATACGGACCGCATATCTTTCACACCAACTCGCACGATGTTTTTGCATATTTGTCGCGCTTTACCGCCTGGCGGCGATACGAGCATCGCGTACTGGCGCAGGTGGATGACAAACTTGTTCCTATTCCGATCAACTTGGACACGGTGAATACGCTGTACGGCCTCAATCTCGCCTCCGACGAACTTGAAGGATTTTTCGCGGCGCAAGCGGAACAGCGCGCAGCGATTCGCACGTCCGAGGACGTGGTTGTCGCACGGGTGGGGCGCGATCTGTACGAAAAGATCTTTCGCGGTTACACCCGCAAGCAATGGGAACTGGATCCTTCCGAGCTCGACGCTTCCGTCGCCGGCCGCATTCCGGTCCGAACCGATCGCGATGACCGCTACTTCACCGACGCATACCAGGCGATGCCCCTCCACGGCTACACGCGGATGTTCGAGAACATGCTCGATGACCGCCGAATTCACATCATGGTGAATACGGACTATCGCGACGTCCGCAACGCGATCCCCTACCGCGAGCTGGTGTACACCGGGCCGGTGGATGAATTCTTCGATCTGCGCTTCGGCAAGCTGCCGTACCGCTCGCTCGAATTCAAACATGAGACCTTGGATCGCGAGACGTTTCAGAGCGCGCCGGTGGTGAACTATCCCAGCGAATCCGTTCCGTACACGCGCATTACCGAGTTCAAGCATCTGACCGGCCAACAGCATCCCAAAACGAGCGTGGTGTATGAATTCCCGAGACGAGAGGGCGACCCGTACTATCCGGTGCCGCGCGCCGAGAACACGGCGCTCTACAAGCGTTATCAGGAATTAGCCGAGCAGACGCCGGGCGTGTATTTCGTCGGCCGGCTGGCGACGTACAAGTACTACAACATGGACCAAATCGTGGCGCAGGCGCTTGCCACCGTAGGCAAGATTGTCGGCGCAAAGCGCGCGGACCTGGTGCGGCCCCAGCCGCAGCTTGCGACGGCGCTGACGGCGTGAGGCTCGGAAAATATGCCGCCCATTCGAACTCGGACTGCGATGCTGGCCGCGCTTGCCGGCGGCGCCGCGGGATACGGCGCTTTACGCGTCTTCGGACGGCGCCGCGGATCTACGCGGTCGCGTCGTGCTGATTACTGGGGGCTCGCGCGGACTTGGGCTCCAGCTCGCTCGAGACTTGGCCCGGCACGGATGCAAGATCGCCATCTGTGCGCGCGATCCCGCGGAACTCGACAGCGCCAGAGATGCAATTGCCAGAAGCGGGGCTCGGGTCTGGTCGCGGGTGTGCGACGTCACGGATCGCCATCAGGTGGAGGCGCTCGTTCGCAACGCCATCGACCACTACGGACGTCTCGACATTCTCATTGCCAATGCCGGCGTCATACAAGTCGGCCCGATCGAGCATATGCGCCTTGAGGATTTCGAAGAGGCGATGAACGTGATGTTTTGGGGCGTTTTGTATCCGATCTGGTCGGCCTTGCCGCACATGCTCCAGCAGAGAAGCGCTCGTATTGTGACGATCGCATCGATTGGCGGCAAGATCAGCGTGCCCCACTTGATTCCCTATAGCTGCGCCAAATTTGCGGCCGTAGCGCTGTCCGAAGGCCTGCACGCGGAGCTCGCGCCCAAGGGCATCAAGGTCCACACGATCATACCGGGGCTGATGCGCACCGGGTCGTACCTCAACGCCTTCTTCAAAGGCCGCCAGGCGGATGAGTTCCGCTGGTTCGGACTCAGTTCCTCCTTGCCAGCGATCACGATGAGCGCCGAGCGCGCGTCGGCGCAGATCATCGAAACCATCCGGACTGGACGGCCGGAACGCGTCCTCACCACGCCGGCGCAGTTGCTGGCGCGGTTTCACGGCGCGTTTCCTGAGCTATCGCAAGCGATCCTGAAGCTCGTGAACCGCGTCGTGCTGCCCACCGGCGAGGGCGGAAGCGCGGACAAAGTCAGCGGCAGGGAGGCTGAGGGCAGACTGGGACCGCTGTTCTCGACGCTCACCGCCCTGGGCAAGGCCGCGGCCGCCCGCGGGAACGAGCGGCCCGCCGGAGCGTGATCATCGGCCTGCACGGGCTATGATGATGCTTGCAGCTTCCCCGCTTCTACCCGATCCTGGATACGGCGCTGCTCGAACAACGCGGTTTCGCTTTGCTCGAAGCCGCCGGCATCCTGCTGGCCGAGGGCGTCCGGCTGGTGCAATTGCGACACAAAGGGCATTATTCACGCGACCTTTTCGGAATGGCCGAAACGCTCGCGCTCCGTTGCCGCGAGCAGGGCGCGACGCTGATCATCAACGACCGCGCTGACATCGCCATGCTTCTCAACGCCGGACTGCATATCGGGCAGGAGGACCTCCCGCCGGCCGACGCCCGGCGGCTGCTCGGGCCCGGTCGCGTGCTGGGTTTTTCCACGCACGGCGAGGAGCAGTTTGTCCGGGCGCTCGGCGAACCAGTCGACTATCTGGCCGTCGGCCCGATCTTCGCGACGACATCGAAAAGCAACCCGGATCCGGTGGTCGGCGTCGAATTGCTCAGAACTGTCCGACGCTTGACCGACCGGCCGCTGGTCGCCATCGGCGGAGTGACCCGGCGGACGGCGCGAGACGTGCTCGCGGCTGGGGCAAACGCCGTCGCCGTCATCGGCGACCTTTATCCGGAGCCTTTGACCCGCCGCAGTCTGGAGGAGTCGATCCGCGAATGGCTGGCTGCAACCACGTGATTCCGGTCTGGTAGGCTAGGTGTACATCCCATGAAGTTGACCCGAAAGAAATCGCTGTCGGCCTTGCTGCACCAGGCCGAAGCTGGCGACCTGAAGCGGACGCTTACCGCCAAGAGCCTGGTCGCGCTCGGCGTGGGCGCGATAATTGGCGCCGGCCTGTTTGTTCGTACCGCCGCCGCAGCGGCGGAGGCGGCCGGGCCGTCTGTAACCCTGTCGTTTATTGTCGCGGCAATCGGCTGCGCGTTCGCCGGACTGTGCTACGCCGAATTTGCGGCGATGATTCCCATTGCCGGCAGCGCATATACCTACGCCTACGCCACCATGGGCGAATTCGTGGCGTGGACCATCGGCTGGGCGCTGGTGCTCGAATACGCGCTCGGCGCGGCAACGGTCGCCATCGGCTGGAGCGAATATCTCAACCGGCTTCTCGGCGGCGCGATTCCCTTCGAGTGGACGCATTCGCCGTTTGAAACCTCCGATGCCGGCGTCCACGGAATTCTGAACCTTCCAGCCGTGGCCATTCTCCTGATCCTGACAATCCTCCTGATCAAGGGGACAGAGGAATCGGCGACCGTAAACGCCATCATCGTCGCCATTAAAGTCGCCATCGTGGTCATGTTCATTGCCGTCGGCTGGCATTTCGTGAATCCCGCGAATCACACGCCCTACACGATTCCCGCAACCGCGCCGGGACACGAGGATTTCTTTAAACATGGGTGGGGCGGCATGCTGGGCGGCGCGGGCATTGTGTTCTTCGCCTTCATCGGCTTCGACGCGGTCTCGACGGCCGCGCAGGAAGCCAAAAATCCCAGCCGCGACATGCCCATTGGCATCATGGGCTCGCTCGCTGTTTGCACCGTGCTCTATGTTCTGTTCGGGTACGTATTGACAGGCGTCGGCCACTGGACAGAATTTGCCAAGGCGGGCAAGGAAGCGTCGATCGCCTACGCCGTGCAAAATCACATGCCGGGCTTTGGCTGGCTGGCGACGGCTATCACCGTTGCGATTCTGTTCGGCTTCTCGTCGGTCATTCTGGTGATGCTGCTCGGACAGAGCCGCGTCTTCTATTCCATGGCCAACGACGGGCTGCTGCCCAAGCTGTTTTCCGAAGTGCATCCGCGCTTCCGGACTCCGTACAAATGCAATACGGCGCTTTTCTTTTTCGTCGGCGCGTTCGCCGCATTCATTCCGGGCTCCATGGCCGGGGACCTGACTTCCATCGGGACGCTGTTTGCGTTTGTGCTGGTCTGCATTGGCGTGTGGATCATGCGACGATCGCAGCCCCAGCTTCACCGGCCATTTAAAACGCCTCTGGTGCCGCTGGTTCCGCTGCTCGGCGTGATTGTGTGCAGCGCAATGATCGTTTCGCTGGACAGGCGCACGCAGATTACGGCTCTATGCTGGATGCTGCTCGGATTGCTGATTTATTTCCTCTACGGCCGAAATCACAGCAAGCTGGCGGAGCCGCTGCTGCAAGGGAGCGCGGCCGACTGAGCCCGGAGCGGCGGAAGCGTCCCGCGGTCAACTGATAATACCCTTCCGCACCGCGTACAAAATCAGCTCCGGCACGCTGTGCAGGTTCAGCTTTTGCAGGATATGGGTGCGGTGCGTCTCGACGGTATACAAGCTGAGGTTCAACAGGTTGGCGATCTCCTTGTTGGTCCGCCCCTCGGCGATGAGTTGCAGGATCTCGCGCTCGCGCGTGGTCAGCAAATCGTAGGTGTCCTCGACCCCGCGATCGTGCAGTTCCCGCACATACTCTTCCTTGAGCAAGCGGCTGATCGCGGGACTGAAGAACGACTTTCCGTCTGTAATGGCGCGAATCGCCGCGATCAGGTCCGCTTCCGCTGAATCCTTCAGCAGGTAAGCCTTTGCCCCAGCCTTGAGCGAGCGAATGACATAACTCTCGTCGGAATGCATGCTGAGGATCGCGACGGCGGTGTCCGGGTTGCGCGCGACAATCTGCCGGGTCGCCTCAATGCCGTTCATCGCCGGCATGGCGATATCCATAACGACCACGTCGGGGTTTTCCCGCTCGGCCATGGCGACGGTCTCGCGGCCGTCCGACGCCTCGCCGACCACGCGCAGGTCCGGCTCCCGTTCGAGCAGCAGCTTGAGGCCGCTTCGCATCACGCGATGATCGTCAGCGAGCAGAATTCGAATTTGTTGCATAGGCAGTTTGCGTCGCGGCCGCCACTGGAAGCTCGACGGTTATTTTGGTTCCACGCATATGCTCAGACTCAACACGGAAGACGCCGCCCAGATGCGTCACCCGTTCTTCCATTCCAAGCAAGCCGAGTCCGCGCACCAACGCCGAATCGAATCCGGAGCCGTCATCGACAATGGTGAGCAGAATCACCCCGTCTCGCTGGTGCACCTCCACCTCGACGGACCGCGCATGGGCGTGGCGCGCGCAATTATGCAAAGCCTCCTGTACCACGCGATAGATGCAGGTTTTGTAGTCATCCGGGAGATCGTCAACCGCTTCGTCCGCGTGAACGCGCACGCGCAATCCAGTGCGCTTGGAGACCTCGCGAGCCTGCCATTCGAGCGCCGGCGTCAGTCCCAGGTCGTCCAGCATAGAGGGCCGGAGCAGAAGCGAGACATTGCGGATCACCTGAACGCTGCTCTCGGCCAGGCTCTTGATGGACGCAAGATGCGGCCGGATGTCGCCGGCGTCGGGCGGCAGCATGGCCATCGTATGACCCACTTCCACGAGCAGCGCCGAGAGCGACTGCCCGACCTCGTCATGCAGCTCGCGGGCGATTGCCTTGCGCTCTTCTTCTTGCGCGTTCACCAGGCGCGCCGACAATTCCTTCAGCTCGGCCTGCGCGCGGACGCTTTCCTCGTAGCGGGCCTGGGCCTCGTGTTCGAGCCGCAAGATATGCAGCATCGAAAGCGAGGCGAGCAGAATTCCGCCGGCAAGCGTCACCATCAGCGTAAGTCCCAGGCTCAGCCGAAAGCGGTCGAATGTGCGCGCAATTTTCTGGTCGCCGGCGTTCAGTTCACGCTCGTTCATGAGAGAAATGCGATCGGCGATCGCGAGCATGGCCGTGCGGCGGCGAATCAGATCGGAATAAAAGTACGAGTATCCGGCGCGCCTTTTCTCCGGCGACGACCAGTCCAATATAAAATTCAGCAGTTGCCAGTATGCGGTGATTTCTCCACGTAAGTCCGCGAAGGTTGCCGCTTCTGAGCTGTCCACCAGCTTCGCGTACTCATCCATGGCGGCGCGCGTCTGCCGCTCGATCGCGAGCAGGCGTTCGCGCTGCGAGTCCGCGCCGGTCTGCTCGGGCGCAAGCAGGTAATCCCGTGCGTAAGTGCCGGAGAGATAGATGCCGGACCGGATCCGCTCGAGCGCTGAGTTGCGATTCAGGAATTGCTGGCGGACATCGATGTTCGTAGCACGCAGATTTCGCAGCACGGACAGGGCGTTGGCGCCTGCCATCGCCATCAAGACAAGCAGGCCGCCGAATCCGGCCAGCAGCACCAGCCGCGGACCAAGTTGCGGACGCCGCCAGCGGGGCATAAACGCGCCCGGCTTCAATCTGTAAGGCATCCCGCTACGTGCCAGTGTAGCCCACCGGCGATTTACGGAAATACAGCCACGGCGGTATTTATGGGCCAATTACGCATGTGAATAACTGTTAATAAGAGTGCATGCAAGCAACGCCACGTTGACGGCTCTGACTGCCATTTGCGCTGAAAACTTCCTCCACCAGCCCGCTGCTGCGGCGGCGGGCTTTTCTTCTGGTCAGCCCCCTGACGGTCAGAACGCGGCGCAGCGCTAAGCGAGGTTCTCTCTCCGCCGCGCTTCGGCCCACCGCAAGGCCTCCTCATAGCGCAGCAATCCTGCCACTGCGCCCAGACGGTGGACGCACAGCGCTCCCGCGATGTTGGCCAGGCGCGCGGCTTCGCCGCTGTCGGCGCCATGTTGGAGAGCGGCGAGAAACCCCCCGACGAAGCAATCGCCCGCGCCGGTTGTGTCGACAACAGCGACCGGGAGAGCGGGCGCGCTGAACTGGCCATCGCCGTCAAACACGACGCACCCTTGCGATCCCTGCTTGATCACCACGTCGCTGGCGCCGCGGTCTCGAAAGAAGCGGACGGCCTGTTCCGGATCTCGGCGCCCGGTCAGCCGCTCCGCTTCCGCTTCGTTGACAAACAGAAGATCGACGTTCGGTAAGCACGGGCCGATCACGCCCATCCATTCATTGCGGGCATCCCAGCCCGTGTCGAGCGACGTTGTAAAGCCGGCCGAGCGCGCGTTCTCCACCATTTCGCCGGCGCGCTCGCGCACGGCCGGCAGAGCGAACGGGTTCGCGAGATGGAAGTGGGAGCAGCCCTCGGCGATTTTGCCTCCGAAATCCAATCGCGAAGCGAGCGCGTGGCGGCTCGCGCCGGGGCGGTGCAGAAATGCGCGGCTCCCGCGGGCGTTCACCAGCACCACGGTGGCGGCCGTTTCGGCCTGCGCGCGTTCCACAAAACTGGCGTCTACGCCTGCGGCCGTTAACAGCGCGATCGCGCGGTCGCCGAACTCGTCCGCGCCAACAGCGCCCGCCAGCCGCACGCGCGCCCCGAACATGCCGAGCGCGTAGGCCGTGTTCGCGCCGTTGCCGCCGATCGAGATTTCGATCCGCTCGACCCAGGCGGTCGCATTAAATTTGACATCTTCGACCGGATAGGCGAGGATATCTTGCGTCAGATTGCCTGCGCACAGCACGGCCCCGGGAATCCCGATCAATTCAGGTCTCCCTGAGCGACGCTCTCGATGAACTCCCGCGGAATGGGCCAGGCGCCCAGCACACGCCGGCCTTCCCGACGAAAACTGCCGTCCGCCAGAACGCCGCTCAGATCCCGCGGATTGGGCTGCTGATGCTCGCGCTGGAGCATGCTGCGCAGCATCGCGGTTGCGCGTTCTAACTGACTCAGCAGCTCCGCCGCAGCCGGTTCGGAGGAACAGGCGACATCGGCCGACAAGCGCAGCGCGTTCTGCGCCGGACCGATCGAGAATACCACCCACTCGGCCGAACCAAGGGGCGATACGAATGACCGCGCGCCCGCCGGGAGCGAGCGGGCGGCCCGCAGAGTCGCCGCCGGCACCAACACCCACACCGGCTGATCCGGGTTTTGCGCAAGCTCCGCATTGGCGCCATGCGGCGTAATCCCGAATACAGCGCCTTGCTGCGCGCTGATGGCCAGCGCCATGGCGCCCGCTCTCAGCGGATAATAGGACACCCATCGCTCCGGCGACGTTTGAGCCATGCACACCGCATTCCGGCACAGGCCGCCATGCGCGGTGGTGTAAGCGTTCAGCTTGTTCCAGTTGAAACGGCCCCGCAGCACCAGCCATACGTCATTGCCTGCAATGGATAACGCCATCCGGTCGAGATCTCTGCGGTAGTCAAACCCCGTTGCATCGACGAAAGCTGTGTACTCGAGATCCTCCGTCGCCTTGGAACCGGCGATCAGATCGAGAAAGCCGGACCTACGCAGCGCATCGACATCGATATAGGCCACCGTGGCGCCGCGATGCGGCAAGCAGGCGATCATCTCCGACGGCGTGTTGATCCCGCGGGACCGAGCCTCGTACATGATGGCAATTACGCTCGCGCACAGCGCAACCAGGATCGCAGCCAAATGCCAGGGCTGCGGGCGAAACGGCAGCAAACGCATTGAACTTCTATGATCTCAGAAGCGCTGGCTGTGAATCGAACCGGCTTGGCGACGAAACCAGCCGTTGAGCGCGGCGTCTAGTTAATGTCCGTGCGGCTGGGGGTCTGCGCACGGCGGAGGACAATCGACGACCATGCCCTGCCTGCTCGCGCTGTTCATGATCGCATTTCCACGCGCCGCAATCGTGCTCCTGTGGCTGTTCACGAACTTTTTCGCGCGCGCGTACAATTCCATCCTCATCCTGATTCTCGGGTTCATCTTTCTTCCGCTCACCACGATCGTCTATGCCTGGATTGTCAACAGCGGAAATGCGGTGGCCGGGGTTTATCTGGTTGCAATGCTCATCGCTGTTCTGGCCGACATCGGACTGCTCGGCGGGCACGAATGGGGACGCCGCCGCTACGCCGATTGAAGGCGCTGCGCCCGGCTGCTGGCTTGCGCGGATCAAACCTGTGGGTCAACCGTCCCGGGCCCCGGGGCTTGACGCCTAAGGCCGCAGCTCCGCGCGCGGGGCGGCGTCCGGCGGATCGGAAGCGAGCGCCCGCGTCAGGATCTCCGAGGCCAGATCGTATCGCTCCCGCAACGTCCGTTTGAAGGATCCGGTGCGCGAATGATGAATCTCTACGGCAAGTTGGGCCTGTTCCCGCTCGAGCAGTTCGCGAACCAACTTCCACTCCTGATCGGTCAGAATGACGTTTGTCATGCCGCACGTCCTCCACTTCCATTACTGCGCTTCCCACCGTGGACTTCAAGCCGCATCCCGGTCAGCGCAGGCTCAGTCCGCCGTCAACCGCGATGAGCTGCCCGGTAATGAACCTGGTGGCGGTCAGAAAATACTGTACAGCCTCCGCGACCTCATCGGCCGTACCGGCGCGGCGCGCCGGAGTAGCGCGGATGAAGCGCTCGATGCGCTCATCCGTTTGTTCGAAAGGAATGACGCCGGGGGCCACGGTGTTGACCGAGATCTCCGGCGCCCAGGCTTTCGCCAGCGCTCTCGTCAGCATAATCACCCCAGCTTTCGAGGCGCAGTAGTGCGCGTGATGAGCCCACGGCTTGATTCCCCCCAGCGAGCTGATATTCACAATTCGCCCGCCCCCCGATCGCTTCATGAGCAGCGCCGCCTGCTGGCAGCAAAAAAAAGTGGCCTTTAAATTGACGCTGTGAATGAACTCCCAGTCCGCCTCTGTCATATCGAGGGGGTCCAAGCGCGTAAACCGGGCGGCATTATTGACCAGCCCGTCTAAACGGCCAAACTGGGCGCCCGCTGCGGCGAACATTTTCTTGATCTCATCCACCGACGCCAGATCAGCCCGAAACAGAGCCGCGCCGCCGCATTCCTCGGCCGTCCGCCGGGCTTCAGTTTCCGATTGGTGATAATGAATCGCCACCCGGGCTCCTTCGGCGGCCAGGCGCAGCGCAATGCCGCGTCCGATTCGTTTTGCGGCCCCCGTCACCAGGATCACTTTTCCATCGAGCGCGCCCATCTAATCCAGTGTAGGGGCGAAGTGATTTCTGACGGGCGCGTCCGGTATTCTGTTTGTCTGGAGGTGACTTGCCGAACGCAAAAATTACGGCCTTGGGGTGTTACACGCCGCCTCGCGTGCTGACGAATCAGGATCTCGAAAACATGGTGGAGACAACAAACGAGTGGATCCTGGAGCGTACCGGCATTCGCGAGCGGCATATCGCAGACCCGGAAATCGCCACCTCGGACATGGCCGTGGAGGCCGCGAAAATCGCGCTGGCGAACCGGGGCGTCGCGGCGACCGAGCTGGACGCGATCATTGTCGCCACGGTTACTCCGGACATGATGTTTCCGTCCACCGCGTGCCTCGTCCAGCACCGCCTGGGCGCGAAGGGCGCCTGGGGATTCGACCTGATTGCCGCGTGCAGCAGCTTCATATACGCCCTTACCACGGCTGCGCACTTGGTCAAATCCGGCGCGCACCGCAACATTCTCGTCATCGGCTCCGATACCATGTCGCGGATCATCGATTACACCGATCGCTCCACCTGCGTATTATTTGGCGACGGCGCCGGCGCCATGCTGGTAGAAGCCGCGGCTGACGACGAGCCGGGTTTTATCGGCTTCCTGAACGAAATTGACGGCTCCGGGGGCGATTTTCTGAAAATGCCCGCAGGCGGCAGCCGCATGCCCCCCACCATCGAGACGGTGCAGAACCGGCTGCACTATGTGAAACAGGACGGGCAGCAAGTGTTCAAGTACGCTGTGCGCAAAATGTACGAGTGCTGCCGCGACCTGCTCGCCAAGTGCGATATTGATCCGAAAGATGTAAAGCTGCTGATTCCACACCAGGCGAACCGGCGGATCATTACCGCCACGGCGGACCGGCTGGGCATGCGTTGCGATCAGGTGGTCATCAATATTGACCGGTTCGGAAACACAACGTCGGGAACCATTCCGCTGGCCACACAGGACGCCATTGACGAAGGCCGGCTGAAAAAGGGCGACATCGTCCTGTTCGCAGCCGTTGGCGCGGGCTTCACGGTTGGCGCCAATCTGTGGCGATGGGGATTCTGACGCTCCGCGAGTCAGGGCTGGTTCTCCCAGTTCCAGGCCAGCATTTCCAATAGCCCGGCGCAGTGCGACGCCGATTTACATCCGCTTCGATAAAGGGCCGTTCTCAAAACATGTACTTCAGCGCCATCTGAATCTGCCGGTTCGGCAGCGCGGTGCTGGTCACGCGTCCAAACGTCCCTGTGCCCAGACTCGCTCCCGGATTGGCGAACTGCGGCGTGTTGAACGCATTGAAGAACTCGCTGCGAAACATGAGCCGTTGCGATTCGAACCGGGGAATGGCGAAGGATTTGGAGGCTGAGAGATCCCAGGCGTTCGTCCCGGGCCCGACCAGCGGGTTTCGGGGCGAGTTGCCGTAATGCAAAACGGATCTTTGAAACGCTGCCGTATTGAACCACAGCGACGGCCCCGGGTCTGGTATGGCCACAGATTGGCCGGGTACGAGATCAGGCCTCTCCCACAGTCCATCGTTATTTTGGGAATCGCCGCTTTGGGTAATGTTGAAGGGGAAGCCGCTGGCGACTGTAATAATGCCGCCGAGCTGCCATCCGCCGAGAATCGCTCCCGCTGCGGAACGAAGACCTCCGGCCACCGGAACCTCCCAGATGTAACCGACAACCAGCCGATGGCGCTGATCCAGTATGCTGCTGGCCCGTTCGGCCGAGCCCCGGTTGCGCGGATTCTGACAGGCGCATCCGCCGCGATTGATCGTCTCGCCGGCATCATCGATCAGGTGCGACCAGGTGTAAGCAGCGGTGAGACTCAGTCCATGCGAGAAGCGGTGCTCGTACCGGGTCTGGAGCGAGTGGTAGATCGTGTTCGTATCCGGCGCGATCATCCGGATGCGCGCGTACTGCGGATACGGGCGGCGCGGCTGGATCGCTCCCGGCCCCGGATCCGGCTGGTTGAAATTCTGCAAGCTGGTGTCGACGTGAGTTCCTTTGCTGCCGACCCACCCCGCTTCCATCACGTCGTTGTTGGTCAACTGCCGCGACCATTGCAGGTTGAAGTTCTGCATATATGCGTTGCGGCGGCGGCGATCCATGGGAATCGAGACAACATTGAAAATCGGGTTGGCGGGATACAGAGCCGCCGGAACGGGGTTGTCAATCGTGGCAATGGGGCTCACGTTCGGGTTGATGACGGTGAGACTGCCCGCTGTGGGAGGATTCAATTAAAGGATGTTCATGTTATCGAATTGCGCGGCGCTGTAGAAGATCCCATAGCCGCCCCGCAACACCATTTCCTTCGGCATGCGCCACGCGAAACCGAAGCGCGGGCTCACGTAATGGTACTCGTTGCGGTAGACATCGGCGGCCTGGCCCGGAGGCGGCCACAGGACGGGTCCGCTCGGATCGAGGTCGAAGCGAAGCGTCCGCGTAACGCCGTTGATCTCGTGCGGCTGCCCGTACAGGTCATAGCGAAGCCCGACATTCAACGTCAGATTTGTGGCAGCTTTCCAATCATCCTGCGCGTACACAGCGTAACGCCATTGTCGGATCTTTGAGATCGGCACGCCTTCCGGCGTAAGCGTCGTGCGCGGGAATCCGAGCATGTAGTCGGCCGCAGCGTTTCCGGTGATATCGCCGGTGAAGGACATCTGCCCGAACGGCCAATTGTTTGTCGTCGCATCATCCTTCAGCTTGCGAATATCGCCGCCGAATTTGAGAGAATGGCTCCCCCGGATCCAACTCAAGTTGTCCACCACCTGGTACGTGCGGCTGTTGTCCAAATTGGAAGCGGCCTGGTCGTCGCCCATTCCCATGTAGCCGCTGATCGCAATCACCGGAAAACCCTGTTCGTCCGGTCGCAGCGGACGTCCTGTGGGTCCGCCGACGTTGAGCCCGTGGATGCCCAAGGAGTCAATCGTGAAATTCGAGTTGGCGCGCGGGCTCAGCACCGAGACATTGGCGAGATTGAACCCGAACCGCACTTCATTCAAGACGGCGGCGGTGAACGTGTGTACATACTGCGCCGAGAGGCTGCTGTTCGGAAATGTGCCGTTGAAATAGAAATTGGGGTTGAGTTCGTAATTGGGGAAATCGCGCCGTGACCGGATGTAGTGAACAAATACCTGATCCTTCTGACTGAAATAGTGGTCCAGGCGCGACACGCCCTGGTCCGTGCCAAGCCGGCCTAAGGTAACTCCGGAATAGTTCACGGCGCCGGAAGTGTTGGGCAGTGGAGTGTACCGGTTGATCAGGTTTACCGAGACCGGATTGAGACGGTTTTGAGGAATGAGGTTGCCCGGGAACGGATTGCCCGTGGTCGGATCCATGACTGGAGCGGCCGTTTGAGAGAAATCCCCCGCCCGCTGCGCCGGAGTCAACACAATCGCAGTTGCGGCGCTCTCACTGACCGCTCGCACGCCTTCGTAGCCCAGCAGAAAGAAGGTCTTGTCCCGCCGGATCGGCCCGGATGCGACCAGCCCGAATTGATTGCGGCGGAGTATGTCTTTGGGAAACGGAGCCGGCCGGAAATAGCCGCGCGCGTCGAGATGGTCATTGCGCAGAAACTCCCATAGGCTGCCATGCAGCTGGTTCGTGCCGGATCGCACTTGCAAATTGACATTTGCGCCGGCATTGCCGCCATATTCAGCTGAGTAATTGCCGCTCTGAACTTTAAATTCCTGGAGCGCGTCGATAATCGGATACATCGTCACGTAATTGCTGCGGTTGTTCACCATCGTGACGCCATCAATGTTCACCTGCATCCAACTGTCGCGGGCGCCATTGGCGATGATGCGCGAGCCGTCCGTGCTCGACGTGAACTGCGACGGCTCGGCCACGCGCACGCCGGGCGTGAGAATCGACAGTTGAACAAAGCTCCGGCCGTTCAGCGGCAGATTGATGATCCGCTCTGAAGAAACCACTTCGCCGAGCGTTGCATTCTCGGTGGGCAGCAGCGGCGCGGCCCCCGTGATTTCGACCGTCTGCTGCACCTCCCCGATCTGCATTGAAAAATCGATCCGCGCCTGCTGATTGATCTGAATACCGACGCCCGTGCGGCGCTCGGTTCTGAATCCGGGCGCCTGCACTTCGATGTTGTAATCGCCGGGGACCAGATAGCGGACCTCGTACTTGCCGTCATGGCCGGTCTTGACCGTGCGCGCGATGCCTTGGGCGGGGTTGCTGATGGTAACCGTTGCGCCGGCAATTGCAGCGCCTTGCGGGTCTGTCACCGCGCCGAGAATTCCTGTGTCCAGCGTCTGGGCGCCCGCTTGCAGCAAGGCTATCGCGGCAACCCATGCATTCCGAAGGAACTGCATCCTGGCGGACATATCGCAAACTCCTTTCGAGAATCGGTCATGAGAATCAATTCATGGCGCGGAATTCCAGCCCGGCGGGGGCCCATCGCGGCGTCGCCCCTCGAGTTCCGCGTCCTCCGATGAGATGGAACGCCGTCGAATACGCATCGAAGTCCTGTCGCAGCCAGTTCGTTTTCGCAAAAATCCTGCGAAGTCAGCCGAGTTTCGATGAATATAGCACAAGAATTCGCTGGCGTTCCTGTTTGATTAGCGCAACGCGGCGCTGAACGCCTCCGTAAACAAGTCGACGTTGTCGCGCGTCGCCAGCGGCCCCATCACGCCGATCCGGAAAATCTTGCCCGCAAGGGGGCCGAAGCCGCCGGCGATCTCGATGCCGTGTTGCTCAAGCAGGCGGGCCCTGACCTGCGCGTCATTTACGCCTTCGGGTACGCGCACCGTGTTCAGATTGGGAATGCGCCGGCCCTCGGCGACATGCATCTCCAGGCCCATGTCCTGCATTCGCTCAACGAAGTAGCGATGGACCTCCCGATGCCTCTGCCAGCGGCTTTCCAGACCTTCGCCGTCGATGACGCGAAGCGCTTGTTGGAGCGCGTAGTACAAGGTTGACGAAGCGGTGTGATGATACTTTCTGCCGTCAAAGTATTCGCGCAGAAGTTTCAAATCCAGGCACCAAGCCTGGTTTGGCGTCTGGCGCGCCTCCAAACGCTCCAGCGCGCGCGGCGAAATGGTAACCGGGGCCAGACCGGGCGGACAGCTTAGGCCCTTTTGGGTGCAACTATAGGCGATATCGATCCCGCATTCGTCGACGTCCACCGGAATGGCGCCCAAGGAGGTGACAGCATCGGCGATCACCAGCGCGCCCGTTTCGCGCGCGGCTTCACAGATCGCCCTCGGCTCCTGAAGCGCGCCGGTCGACGTTTCGGCGTGAATGAACGCCACGACATCGGGACGCTCGCGACGGATGAAGTCGCGGGCTTCATCGCCGTCAAACGTTTCGCCCCATGGCTTCTCCGCACGCACGACGGTTGCGCCATGGCGGCGCGCCATCTCGCAGATACGGTCGGCGAAATATCCGGCGCAGAATACGGCAAATTTCGTTCCCGGCTGCGTGAAATTCGATACAGCCGTTTCCATGCCCGCGCTGCCGGTTCCGGAGACGGCCAGCGTCATCGTGTTCCGTGTCCCGAATACCGCGCGCAGCCGGCGGCGTACATCCTCGGCAACTTCAAAGAAGTAGGGATCGAGATGGCCCACCACGTTTTGCGCCATCGCCTCGTACACGCTCGGGTCGACCTGGGTTGGGCCGGGACCGAAAAGCAGGCGTTTGGGGGCCTGGGAAACACGCGACACGTGAGTCATCGAACTCAGCGTACCAACGTCCAGCGGTCGCCTGAGAATTGCGCGTTCGATTCGCTCCACGCTCCGAACTTCGTCGCCATCTGACCTCCGTCGACAAACAGAGTTGCGCCAGTAATATAGCTGGCCAGATCGGAAGCCAGGAACAGCGCGGCGGTTGCCACCTCCTCAGGCTCCCCGCCGCGCCCGAGCGGAATGTGGCGAAAATACTCCTTCAACAGCGCCGGATTGGAAAAATGCGCCTCCGTGAGCGGCGTGCGGATGAGCCCGGGACATACAGCATTCACGCGGATTCCATACGGTCCCAATTCACCGGCTGCGGTGTGCACGATTCCGAGCAGGCCCGCCTTACTGGCATTGTAGGCCGTGAGCAATGGTTCGCCGTCGTAGGAATTTGTAGAGGCGGTGAGCACGATGGCGCCGCGCCGCGCGGGCGTCATGCGTCTGGCGGCGGCGCGGACGGCGTTAAACGCGCCCGTCAGGTTGACGCTGATCGTGCGAAGCCAGATCTCATCGGTGGTGGCTGTTAACTCAGCGGGAACGGCCGTTCCCGCGTTTACAATAACCACGTCGGGAACAGGCGTGCGCGCGAACGCGGCCTCTACAGCGCCGGAATCGGTGACGTCGACAGGAGGATCGCCGCGCAAATCGAGAATGTGGACGCTCGCGCCCGAGTCCTTGAGGGCGCGCCCGATCGCAGCGCCGATACCACTCGCGCCGCCCGTGACAACCGCCGTTTTTCCGCTAAAGTCGATGAGCATAAAGAATATGCTATGCGGATCGCGAGCGCGTCGGCATGGTAAAATCGCACTTTAACTCCTCGCGGCATCTGACTCGGGTTTGCACTCCGGGTGAGGGAATGCCGAATGGACGCCAGCTTCGGGATTCGCTGTACTCCGGGGCTTTGTAGTCTTGAGGGCTCGTAGCTCAGTTGGTTAGAGCGCCTGCTTGACACGCAGGAGGTCTGCAGTTCGAGTCTGCACGAGCCCACCACGCCTCGCATCACAGGTCCGGCGACTGTTCGCCACCGGCCAGGCGCCGCCGGAGTCCGGCTGCTGACGGGCGCTCGCTTGTCCGCGCCGCTCGTTCTCAGGGTCTCCCGCGGATAGAGCAGCGGCATCCCAGGTCGGGATTTTTTGGCGGGTCCCCCGGGGAAAAGCCCTATATCTCCACACTCTGGCGGTGACGATCATACCTCCGAAGGGCCGGAAGTGAAGAGAGACGTTTCAACAAAGCGGCGAAACAGATCGCGCGGCAACGCGATGGTGGAGTTTGCGCTGGTGTTTGTGCCCGTTCTTGCCCTGCTGCTCGGAATCGTGGACTTTGCGATCCCCATTTTCCTGGTCGCCACGTTTCACCATGCGGTTCGCGAGGGAGTGCGATACGGCATCACGTATCAGACCTTTTCCGGCTTGTCGCAGACCGACTCGATCAAAAAGGTGGTCCAGCAAAACGCAGTGGGGTTCCTCAACGGCCCGTCGGGGCTGGACAAGATCGTGGTCAAGTATTACAACCCGACGACGTTTGCGCAAGTGACCGGGCCCAACGCTAACGCGGGAGGCAACATCGTCGAAGTTTCAATTCAGGGTTTCTCGTGGTCCTTTATGGCGCCGCTCTGGCAGTACCTCTCGGGGAACCCGCCCGCCGGCGCATCGAATTCGATCAGCATCAGCGCAATTTCCTCCGACCGTCTCGAGCAACTGCCGCTCGGCGCGCCGCGCCCGACGCCCTGAGGTACGTCATGACCCCACAGATGCGCACAAAGGAGCGAGGAAACGCTGTTATTGAGTTCGCCCTGGTTTCGTGGGTGCTGTTGATCCTGCTGATTGGCTCGGCCGCTCTCGGCCTAAGTCTGGCGCGCAGCATCACCTGCAACCAGGTGTGCCGCGCCGCGGGGAGCATGTACGTGCGCGGCGTGGATTTTTCAACAAACGGCGCAAAAGACGAGCTCGTGCGGCTTGCAGGTCCGCTGGGCATGACGCGCACAGGGGGGAATGGCGTGGTGATTCTCTCCAAGGTCACCTGGATTTCGGCAGCGGCGTGCACGGCTGCCGGTCTGAGCCCGTGCAACGCGAACAAGCATGTGATCATGGAAAGGCTGACAATTGGAAATGCCAGCCTGCGCTCGAGCGCTATCGGCACGCCCAATGCTTCGCTGATTCAACCCAATGGCGCGGTTACTAACTATATGCAGGATGCGAGCGCCGTGGCCAATTTTCCGTTCCTGCAGCTCAACACGAACGAGTTTGCTTACGTAGCCGAATCCTACTTTCCGTCGCCTGGCTTCGATTTCGCGGGCTGGTACACGGGAACGGGAACCTATTCGCGCTACATCTTCTGACCGAGGCGAACCTATGCGTCGAAAACCAGTTCAGCCCAACCCGAAAGAGCGCGGCGTGGTTTTGTTGATGACGAGCGTTCTTTTGATGTTCCTGGTCATTCCGGCTGTCGGTCTGGCGATCGACGGCGGAATTGCCTTCACCGTGAAATCCAAGCTTCAGGCCTCCTCCGACGCCGCCGCGCTTGCCGCGGCGCGGTCGCTCAGCCGCGGACTGGACCTGGCAACCCAGCAGGCGAGCGCGAGCGCCACCGCCACGCGTTTTTTCAACGCCAACATCCAAAATGGATGGATGGGCCTGAGCAACCCGACCATCAATGTGACATTCCCGCCCGCTCCACCAAAGACCACCATCGTGAACGTCGCAACCGCGGTGGATGTACCGACCTACTTCATGCGGATCGCCGGCTTCTCCACCATGCATGTCACCGGCTCCGGAGCGGCGACGCGTCGCGACGTGAATGTGGAGCTCGTAGTGGACCGGTCGGGCTCGCTCTCTGGCGCCTGCGCCGCGCTGCGCGCCGCCGGAAACACGTTCGTGCAATCGTTCGTTGACGGGCGGGACCGGCTGGGCCTCATCACCTTCGGGACGACGTACCACAGCGATTTCGATCCGGCGATGGATTTCCAATCGAGGACCGCGCCGAACAACATGGTCACGATGCTGAACAATCTGACCTGTACGGGCGGCACCAATGCGGCCGCGGCGTACTGGCTCGCATGGCAAAAGTTGCTGGCGATTAACGAGCCGGGAACGCTGAACGTGATCGTGTTCTTCACGGATGGATACCCGAATACGTTGACGATGAACAGGCTGCAGGTGCTGGGGTCGAGTAAATGCATCAACCACGCGGATCAAAGCGGGGTTATAGCGCCCTCGTCGGACCTTTCCGCAGTTTTCGGCGTAATGCAGGCGGTGGAAAGCGGCCCGCCTCCGGCGCCAATTCCCGATACGCGCCCCATAGCCGGCAGCAGCGGATGCGCATATGCGAAATCGCCCCCGGGCAGCCTGACTTCGGTAGCCTCCGACATCGCCGCTCTCACCTATTCGGGCTCGGCGAACCAGGTGGACGCCAACGGCATTTCATTGCTCGGATGGCAGTCGGTGCCCATGGTGGGCGGCAGAATCCCGATCAACAACGCGTCGGCGATTCAGAACGCCGGCATTAATGCGCTCGACAACGCCGCGCAACAGGTTCGCACGCTTTCGGCGGCCAACGGACTCAACGTCGTCACCTATTCGATTGGCTTTGGGACGGACGTCTACCCCGACCTTCTGAAGCGCATCGCGAACACAACGGACAGCATGATTTACGACTCGACCAAGCCGACGGGTCTGTATGTTTACGCTTCCGACAGCTCGCAATTGAGCGCGGCATTCGCCCGAATTGCATCGGACATATTGCGGATTTCGAAATGAGGCGGTGGGCCCTGCTCTGTCAGGGCCGCGGTTCGGCTAGCGGGGCGAACGCGTTTGTATAGGTCGCCTTGAGATCCAGGTGCGCCTTCTTCACCGCTTCGGAGGCGAGTTCGACCGCTTTGAGCGCCTCGCGCGCGCCATCGGCTGGGATGGCGCCGTCCTGCGAAAAGAGGGGATACGCTTCGTGAACCGCTTCCGCCAGAATCGCCGGATCGGCGCCGCGCCTCTCTTCGGGAATCGCTTCGGCTGCTTGTTCGGCCGGGCGGGTGCGTATCCAATGGCCTGCCCGGACCAGCGCCGCCCTGAGCCTTTGAGCCGCGTGCGGAAAGGATTGAAGCCATCGCCGCGTCGTAAACAGCACGGCGCCAGGATACGAAGAGACGCCATAGGTCGCGATCACTCCAGCAAGAGTGCGCGTATCGGCGACTATTTCGAGATCGGGAATGTCCTGGAGGATGTAGCGCAGCGTAAGGCTGTCGGCGACGGCTGCTCCAGCCGTCTTTTTAATGAGGGCGTTCGCCAGCGGCGAGCCGTAGCCCACCACAACGGTCTTGAGGTCCACCGGCTCGCCGCCTTCCTGAAAATAGTTGTAGTTGAGAAAGACATGTTCTGGCGACTGCTCCTCTGGCAGCGCGATGCGGACTTTCAACAAATCTTCCAGATTGCGAACTCGCGCGGCCGGCGATGCGACGATAGCGAGCAGCGGTGAGCGCGTCGCCAGCGCAAACGCTGTGAAGGCGTTCCCGGCTGCAGCCGCGCGCAGGACGTCTTCATATAAGCCCGCGACGACGTCCGCCTGGCCGGCCATGAGTGCAGCCGCGGGATCGCCTTCGGCGCCGCCATCCCGGAAACTGACGTTGACACCCGCCTGGGCGAATAGCCCGGCCGTATGCGCGGCGAATACCGGCAGGAATGCAACAGGATTGCGGCCAGCCGCGTAGAGCCGGATCGGGGGAGCGGGCTCGATAACGGCTTTCGACCTGCAGCCGGTCAGCGCGACTCCGGCGCACCCGGTGAGAAACGCGCGGCGATTCATTATCGGCGATGATTCCGGCCGGCGCAGCCGTAAGAGTCCACTATGTTAGGATAACCCCCAGATTCGCGCTCGGGCCTTCAGCCGAGCGTTTTTAAAAATGCAGCTTTCCGATAAGTACGAGCTTGAACGAGGACTCGTATATCTGACGGGCATTCAAGCTCTCGTCCGGCTTCCGATCGAGCAGATGCGGCGCGACCGCGCTGCCAGCCTGAACACCGGCGCGTTCATCTCCGGCTACGAGGGATCGCCGCTCGGCGGCTACGATATTGCCCTGACTCGCGCCAGGGCGACGCTTGAGCGCTACAACATCCATTTTCAACCCGGCGTGAACGAAGATCTGGCGGCCACCTCGGTCATGGGCAGCCAGATTATCGAAACCTTGGGCCGCACAAAGGTCGATGGCGTGGTGGGCTTCTGGTATGGAAAAGGGCCCGGCGTCGACCGCACCGGCGACGCCTTCCGCCATGCCAATATCGCCGGCACCGGACCGAATTCAGCCGCCCTGGTGCTTGCAGGCGACGACCATAGTTCAAAGAGTTCGACCATTCCACACCAGAGCGACTTCAGTCTGTTCAACCTGGCGATTCCCTTCTTCTATCCAGGCAACACGCAAGAAATTCTGGATTACGGGCTGCTGGCGATCGCATTATCCCGATATTCGGGAGCGTGGACTGGTCTGAAGCTGGTTACCGATATTTGCGACGGCGGCGGCACAGTCGTGGTGAGTCCCGAAACGCCGCGCATCGTGCTTCCAGACGGCTATGTGAAGCGCACTGACGTGCGGCTGCTGCCTCCTTTCACGCTGGCGCTCGAAGCCGAAATGAATATCCGGCGCCTCGACGCTGCGCGGGAGTTCGCGCGTGCGAATTTCGTCAACCGCAGCCACGGCGCCGGCGATGGCGCATGGTTCGGCATCGCGACCGCCGGGAAATCGTATTACGACCTCATGCAGGCGCTCCGCGATCTGGGCCTGCGGGAGCCGGAACTAAAGGCGCTGGGCATTCGCATCGCGAAGTTCGGAATGACCTTCCCGCTTGAAGACCGGTTTGCGCGCGAATTCGCCTCCGGACTGGAGAAGATTCTGGTCATCGAAGAAAAGCGCAGTTTTCTCGAGATGCAGCTGCGGGACGCGCTGTACTCCATGCGCGACCGCCCTGTGATCTGCGGAAAGCACGATGAAAACGGCGCGCCGCTATTCCCGCCAGTGGGGGAACTGGACCCGGACCAGATCGCGCGCGTCGTGGGCGAAATCGTGGCGCGACGTCACGCTGTGGCAAGCCTGAGGGCTCGACTCGAACGGCTGTCGGAAATCGCACAAAGACCACGCGAACTCCTCAATGCGCGCGCGCCCAACTTCTGCTCGGGATGCCCTCACAACCGGTCGACCATCATCCTTGAAGGCCAGGCCGCGGGCGGCGGCATCGGCTGCCACACCATGGCAATGCGTCTCGAGGATTCCAGTCGCCGCTTCTCGTTTGTCAGCCAAATGGGCGGGGAAGGCGCCGCCTGGATTGGCATGCAGCCATTTGTCCACCGGGAGCACATCTTCCAGAACATCGGCGATGGAACGTTCTTTCATTCCGGAGCGATTGCCCTCGAGGCGTGCGTGGCGGCAGGCGTCAACATCACCTACAAGATCCTCTACAACGGGCATGTCTCGATGACCGGAGGCCAGGATGTGACAGGCGCGCTTCCCGTCCCCGCCCTGACGCGGAAGCTGGAAGCCGAGGGAGTACGGAAAACGGTGGTGCTGGCGGAGGACTGCGGCAGGTACAAAGGCGTCCAGCTTGCCGGCAACGCCGAGGTTCGCGACCGCTATGAACTCGAACGCACGCTCGCCGAAATGGAACGAATTCCCGGCGTGACGGCGATCATTTACGACCAGGAGTGCGCAGCCGAGAAACGCCGCAAGCGCTCGCGCGCCAAAGCGCAGGAGCCCGCTCTCAGGCTGGTCCTCAATGAGGAAGTCTGCGAAGGCTGCGGCGATTGCGTCAAGCAATCAAATTGCATGAGCCTCAATCCCGTGAGCACGCATCTTGGCCAGAAGATGCGCATTCACCAGCCGTCGTGCAACAAAGACTACAGCTGCGCGCTGGGCGATTGCCCCTCGTTTGTAACCGTAAAGCTCAAGCCGGGAACAGGATTGAAGCGCCGCCGCCTGCCGCAACTTCCGAAGACTGAGGTTCCGAGCCCGCAAAGAATGGTGGAAATCGGCGAAGACGGATATCGCATCTTTGCTCCCGGCATTGGCGGAACCGGCGTCGTCACCATCAACGCGCTGCTTGCGACCGCCGCGTGGATCGACGGACGGCGCGTAATCACGCTGGATCAGACCGGAACGGCGCAGAAGGGCGGCGCCGTCGTTTCGCACATTCTCATCAGCCGCTCACAGGTGGATGCGCCGGCGCGAACCAATGCGGCAAATGCCGACCTGCTCCTCGGATTCGATCTGATTGGCGCGGCCAATCCCGATAATCTGCGCGCCGCCGCTCCGGATCGCACCGTCGCGGTTCTGAACACAGACTTGATCCCGACCGTGGATTCGATTCGAAGCCACACGGTGCTGAGCGGTCCGGAGCGCTGGCTTGCGTCCGTCAATGCGTTCACGCGCAACCGCGAGAACATATATGTGGACGCCAGCCGCATTGCTGAAGGTCTGTTCGGAACTCACCTCGCGGTGAACACCTTTCTGCTCGGCGTGGCATGGCAGGCCGGCCTCATTCCCATATCGCTGGGCGCCCTGGAGCAGGCGATCGAGTGGAACGGCGTGGACGTTGCGCGCAACAAAGACGTTTTTCTCTGGGGCCGGAAGTATTACGAAGACGCCGCGTTCGTTGAGCGCCTGCTGGCCGCCGACGCCGTCGCAGCGCCGGACGCCGCTGATCCGATCAAGTGGCGCTTGCAGGAATTGAGAGCGTATCAGAATGACGCGTATGCGCGCGCTTATGCTGATTTTCTCAGCGAAGTGGAGCGTCGCGCGCCGGCGCTGAAGGACACGGTCGCGCGCTATCTGTACAAGCTGATGGCGTATAAGGACGAATATGAAGTGGCGCGTCTGCTGACGAAGCCCCATTTCGAGCAGCAGGTTCTGGCAATGTGGGAAGCGCCGGAAAGCATTTCGTACAACCTGCATCCGCCCTTGCTCCGCAAATTCGGCGTGAAGCGGAAAGTCACGCTCGGGCCGTGGTTCCGCTTTGTCTTGCGGGCGCTGGCGCGCATGAAATGGGTCCGCGGGACGCCCCTCGATCCGTTCGGCTGGATGCGTCACCGCCGCACGGAGCGCGCCCTGATCGGATGGTACAAGGATCTGGTCCTGCGCGTGATCGAGAATCTGAATCCGCAGAACATAGCCGAGGCGATCGAGATCCTGTCGCTTCCTGAGCGGATTCGCGGATATGAGCAGATCAAGGAAGCCAGTATCCTCGAGGCGCAGAAAACCGCCGAACAGAAACTCGCGGCGATGAGGAAGCCGGCGCTGGTTCACATGTCCTGACGGCGCTTTAGGCGCGGAACAGATTTCGCAAAACGAACAGCGCATTGGCCGGACGCTCCGCCAGGCGCCGCATGAAGTACGGGTGCCACGCCTCGCCATACGGCACGTAGACGCGCAGCCGGAATCCCTGGCGCACCAGCCGGCGCTGCAAATCGCGGCGAATGCCGTACAGCATCTGGAACTCGAACCGCTCGTTCGGCATTTGCCGGATGCGCGCATGGCGCAGCGCCTCGTTGATAATGCGCTCGTCATGAGTGGCGATGGCGGGATCCGCCCCCTCATCCATGAGCAGCTTCATGAGCCGGACGAAATTCGCATCCACCTCGCGCTTGTTCGGCAACGCGACTGAGGACGGCTCTTCATAGGCGCCCTTCACCAGGCGTAGGGGAACGCGCAGTTCGTTCAGGCGCTTCACATCGGCGTCGGTCCGCCGGAGATACGCCTGGACAACAGCCCGCACTGCGCCGGTCTCATGGTGCAGCCGGACGGCGATATCCAGCGTGCGGTCCACGTAGGCGCTCGATTCCATATCGATTTCGATTCCGGTCCCGAGCTGCTTCGCTCTGTATGCTAAGGCGCGCGTCAGCGGGAAACATGCCTCTTCGCCGAAATCGAGTCCAAGCTGCGTCAGCTTGATGGAAACCGTGCTGTTGAGCCCTTTCTGCGCGATTTGCTCGAGCACGTTCAGGTATGCGTCCCTGGCGCGCTCGGCCTCAGCCCGCGACGTAACGTTTTCCCCCAGCCTGTCGATGGTAGCCGCGATCCCCTCGGCGTTCAGCCGCCGGCACACCTCAAGTTCTTCATCGAGGGTGAGTCCTGCGATGAATCGCCGGGTGAGGCGGCGCGAGAGCGTGGAAGTTTCCATCCAGCGCCGCAACCCGCGCCGGCGGGAGAGGAACAGAAACAAGCGCCGCAGCATGGTATAGGGCAAGTGGGCAGCGAACGAACGCGAAAATCTAAAACACGTACTCGAGTTCCGCCCGGTACGACCGTGGCGTAACAAAGTGCGTTCCGCTGAATGTGGAAAGGAAATTATAGAGCGCCGCCTGGTTGGTCACGTTCACGACGGAGAACTGGACTGACCAGCGACCCCCTTCCTTGTTTTTAAAAAGATTCTCGATGCCGGCCGAAAGGTCGATCAGGTGGCGCGGCGCGACGCGCGCCGGGTTGTGATCCGGATCGTAAGCGCCGGGCGTGGGAATCCGAATCAGGCTCGCGCCGTAATTCGAGCCTGTACAGGAAACAATGGGCGTGGTCCGGGTGGCCTTCTGCGATCCGCAGAAGAAACCGATGGTCGCCTGCTGGTTGGCTGTCAGCGCCAGAACGTCGCTGACGTCCGCGATCCGGCCGACCACCATACCGCTGTCGTAGCGCCACGTCGCGCCGATCCAGGGGCCGTTTTTGTGCTGATACCGCAAATGCGTCGTCTGCTCGAAGGCCTCGTCATGATCGATGCGAAAAACGCCCGCATTGATGGGTGAATTGAAAATAATGCCGCCAGTCTCCGGGCCAAAATACCTGGCCCGCGTGTGTCCCATCGCCGTATACCCGCTGAAGCCGTGAACCGGCGCCAGATTAACGCGGACCGACAGGCCGTCCACTTTGGATTTGCGCCATTCGATGGGGAATTGAATGGGCGTGGTGAACAGCGTGTCAAAGTCGAAGGCGTTATGGGTGTACTTCCAGAAATAGTCCGCATCGATCGTGACATGCCGCGCGATTCCTTGCTGGACGCCCGCTCCATACTGGTCGCGCCGTCCGGGCTGGAGCGGAGTCTCGCCAAACGCTCCGAATGTGTTTTGCGCAAGCCCGCCCACGCCGGTGGAACTCGACAGCACCAGATTTTCGTTGTACGGAGTTTCAAAAAAGTGTGCATAGGAGAGGCGAAATACGGTTGCGGTGGGCTTATACAGGTAGGAGACGCCTACGCGGGGCGAAATGCCTTCATCTTCGCTCAGTCCGCGGTAGATGTCGCCGCGCAGTCCCAGCATCAGCGTCAGGCCGCCCAGGCTAATTGAATCCTGCGCATAGAACGCCCCCTGGTCGATGCTGGCGCTGCCGCGGAATGTAAACGGCCGTCCCCCGCGCGTCAAATCGTACGGCGCGAGACCCGGCTGAAAGTCCGGATTGGGCGCGCACGGCTGCCCCGGGCCGGACGGAAGGCAGGGGTTGTTGAACTCCGGATCGGTGATTCCGAGATTGAAGCTCTCGGTCAGCGCGTAATGAGTGAACTGCGCGCCAACTTTCAGATTGTGCGCGCCCTTGACATAGCTGACATCCACCTTGAAGCCTGTGTTTCGAAGCTCCCGACTCTGGGAAACCGTGGCTGGGAGATCGGCGAAAGGGTCACGGCTCGGATAATACCGGACTTCGTCCTGCCGATAGAACGGGCTGATGGTCAGCGCTGTCGTCGGACTGAACAGGTGAATCCAGCCCGGGGCGATATTGTAGCTGCGAATCATCTGCCGCTGGTCCTGGCCTGACGCCTGCTGGTCATAGGTATTTGGAATCTGGAACCACGAACGGGCCGCGAACAGGTTCAAATGCGCGGTGTCCCTGGATGTGGGCGCCCAGTCGATGCGATCGAAAAATTGCTGGTTGTTCCCAATGTCGTGGGACGGCGAAAATTCGGGCGAATCCAGATAGCGCCCGGAGCGGCTGGCGTTTGCGACGATGAAGTTCCCAAACTTTTCTGTTCCAACGCCGAACGAGGCGTTCTCGCTGATGGTTCCGAATGAGCCGTAGTCCACGCTGATGGAGCCGACAGGTTTTTTCTGGCCGAGCGCCGACCGCGTAATGGCGTTCACCACCAGACTGGCCTTGTCGCCGTACTCAGCCGGAGGCGCGCCGGACATCACTTCGAACGAACTGATCGCGTTCAACGGCAGCTGGTTCGAAAACTGTTTGCTCTGCTGATCCGTGATGGGCTGATTGTCTAACGAAAATCCGGTTTCGGCGTGGTCCCCCAGCGGATGGAAAAATCCGTTCGAATCCGCGACCACGCCGGGCGCGGCCAGCGTGATCACATCGCTGACGCCGTTGCCAGGCTGCGATGCGGGCAGCTGGTTAAATAACTCGCTCGAAATGTCGGTGTGCACGGTCGGGACGCTCTCTACAATGTCCGTTGCGTCGGCGCGAACCTCCACCTCCTCCTTGGCTGCCGCGATCTCGAGCGTGATGGTCAGCGTGACCGGCACCGCCGTGCGCACCGCTACATCCTGGCTCCCGGTCTGAAATCCATTCGCGGTCGCCTGGAGGTGATATTTATTCGGCGGGACGTTGGTAAAACGCGCCGCGCCGTTCTGATCAGTCTGCGTCTTGCGTTCAAAGCGCGAGACGCGATTCTCGATGGTAACCGTCGCGCCCGGAATGGCCGCGCCGGTTGGGTCGGTAACCGTTACGCTGACCGTGCCGGCTGATGCGGACGAGGTTTGGGGCGGTTGCGGCTGCGCCTGCGGCGCTGCGTCATCGGACGACGCCTCGGCCCCAGGCAGCCGGGCTACGAATACAAGATACGTACAAACCGGAATCCAGAAAGTGCTTCGACGGAATATCTTCATGTTCAGTTCGCGCCTGCATCGACCTGCATAGAGATGATGGTTTCCAAGCTAGCCGGCATACGCCGGCGTACGGATTGTTGCGGGCGAGAACTAAACCGGAGGCGCGCGAGAGTCGCGGCAGAATCGGGCGTGTTCGAGGGGAACTGCTCGGGGCGCGGGCAATACCGCCCAAGCCGTCGCGGCGGGCGACTCAATCGGAATCGCGCTCAAAGCCTGGATGCAAGGCAGGTGCCCGACCGCGCACACTTTGCACGCGTGCTGCTGCGGGTGTGAATGCGCCGGCGCCAGCGCCGCGACAGTCAGAACTGCACTGACAAGGATGGCCGCCAGCGCCAGCGCCGCCCGCCAGCGCGTGATTCGCGATGGTTCCAACAACACCTATGCCGATTATGCCTTACCGAGCCCCTGCTCTACTACACGGCGCTGCTCCGGTTGTGTATGCTGGAACCAGCCAAACCACAATGGCCCGGTATTTTACGCTCCGCGAGGCGTCCCAACTGCTGCCTGAAATCGAGCCGTCGCTCCGTGAAGCCATGTTTTTCCATTGCGAGCACACGGAGGCCGAACGGCGTCTCCAGCAGGAGATCCAGCGCATCCTGTTTGCCGGGGGCGCTCGCGTCGATCAGGATGAGGTTGCCAGGCTGCGGGCGCGCAGAGAGGCGAGCGCTCTCGCTCTAAAGGCGGTGATCGAAAAAATTCACGCCACCGGCTGTCAGATCAAGGATTTGGAGATCGGTCTGGTCGATTTCCCGACTCTGTATCATGGCAACGAAGTTTTGCTGTGCTGGAAGCTGGGCGAGGACTCGATCCGTTTCTGGCACGGACTGGAGGACGGCTTCCGGGGGCGGAAGTTAATCGATCAGGAGTTTATTGAGAATCACCAGGGGGAAAAACTGAATTAGGCTCTTGCCGCGCGCACGACGGCACACCGCTGTGCTTTGCGGCGGCAGCCCTCAACGCCGCCGCAACGAAAGGAACGCCTTGGCCTGCGGAGTCTAAAAGGGGACGTCGTCGTCGGTAATTCCCGCTTCGAAACTCGAGTCGCTGGCCGGGGTTGACGCCGCTGGGCGGGCACGCTGCTGCGCGCTCCGAGGCGCCGACGTCATCTGACCATAGTCCTCTTCGGGAGCGCCGGCTTCCCCTCGCCCGCTCAGCAAAATTACGTCTTCGGCCACTACCTCAGTGAAATATTGCTTCTTTCCGTCCTTGTCCTCGTATGTGCGCGTCTGCAGGCGTCCCTCAACGTAAATCTGCTTCCCCTTGGTGAGGTAATTGGCTAGGTTCTCCTGCCGCCACAGCACGACATTGGTCCACTCCGTCTCCTCCTTCCAATCGCCGCTCTGCTGATCTTTCCACCGGCGGTTCGTGGCTACAGAAAATTTCGACACCGGCACGCCGCTCGGTGTGAACTTCGTTTCGGCGTCGCGACCGAGGTGTCCTACCAGAATCACCTTGTTAACGCTGCGGGATGCCATGATTCTGCAATGTATCACATCGAGGCGAACCGGCGAACGTAAATTTGTCGCTTCTAGGGCGCAAGAATTTCACTGACAATGTTCTTCCGGACAGGACGAGAGCTGCAAAATACAATATTTTGAAACAACAGGGCCGGTGGCGCCACGATTGCTAAAAGGGGTGGAAGACTTCTTGATAATGAAGTTTCCCTTGCTTTTTTTGTACTTTACGGCATAATAGCTGGTATTCGGCTGTTGGGGTGTGCTGCGGATCGCGAGAGCTTGTGAGGTGTTCCTACCAAATTTCATAGCCGAAGCGGTCAAGCGAGGAAGCGGCAGTCCCAACGAACTATGGTTTTGCTAACATGCGTGGCTGTCGGGAATCCCAATTCCGTGTCCGGTTTTCCGCCATATTGATCCTGAGCCTTGCCACCCCGTGGGCGTGGGCGCAATCGCCGCTTTCCGGGGGGCCCAATGCAGCCAGGCGGATTTTTAACACCGACATGGCGGTGTTGGAAGCCGGCGAGGTCCGCAAGGACCTGCCGTGCGAGGTCACTCCGATCAAGCCTGTCCTGGGGTTCGACTTGCGCTTTCATGCTGGCTATGAGGTTTCCGTTCCGTTGAAGGATCTGGCCGGATCGGAAAATCTGCTGACGATTCTGTTCCGCGTAACGCCAGATAATCGCAAAGACGAGCCGACGTACTTTATACAGCGGGTGCGGGTTCCACGAATTGAAGAGGACGCGTTGGGAGACGCCTATCTTCAGGGCTCCTTCGACCTCGGCGAAGGCAGCTACCATGTCGACTGGCTGATGCGCGACCGTTCCGAACGCGTCTGTTCCAACTTCTGGGACAGCGAAGCCGCCCTCAACCCGAAGGAAAAACAGATCAATGTCGCCATCGCGCCGGGAGTGGTGGAAAAGACGCCGCAGGAGCAGTTTCTGGAGGAACCACCGATTGAACGAATCACCACGGAACCGCCGCTTAATGTCAAGGTGCTGGTAAACTTCGCCCCGCAAAACGCCAATTCCGCCACGCTCCAGCCCCTGGACACCTCCGCGCTGGTCTCCATACTCCGGCAGATCGCGCGCGATCCTCACATCGGTACGTTTTCCATTGTCGCGTTCAACATGCAGGAGCAGCGGGTCATTTACCGTCAGGAGAACGCCAGCCGCATCGATTTCCCCGCCTTGGGAGAGGCGCTGCGCTCGATTAATTTGGGAACAGTTGACCTCCACCGGCTGGAGCAGAAGCACGGCGACACGGACTTTCTGGCAAACCTGATTAAGACCGAGATCGGCGGCAACGACCGCCCGGACGCACTGATCTTCGCAGGCCCCAAGGTTATGTTGGATGAGAATGTTTCCCAGGACTCGCTGCGGGATATCGGGGATATCCAATACCCCGTGTTTTATATGAATTACACCCTGAACCCGCAGGCCGTCCCCTGGCGGGATTCAATCAGCCGCGCCGTCCGGTTCTTCAAAGGGACAGAATACACCATCTCCCGCCCCCGGGATCTTTGGTTTGCCGTGAGCGAAATGGTCTCCCGTATCGTAAAATCAAAGCATGGCCGCCAGATTTCGGCAGTTTCCACGCAGTAGCGCGTGGCGGTCGAGCTTCAGGATCGTTTTCCCCCTTCTAATCCTTGCTTTACCCGTCTGCGCTCAGGACGTGAAGTGGGCCAAGAAGCTGGCGCCATATGTCGTTTCTCCACAGCATGTTGTTGAGCGCATGCTGGAAATGGCCAATGTCCATCCTGGGGAGCTCGTTTACGACCTCGGATGCGGCGACGGGCGCGTGCTGATTACCGCCGCTCAACAGTTCAATGCGCGCGCTGTTGGATACGAGATTTCGCCGAAGCTCGCGCACAAGGCCAGCGAGCGCATAGCGCAACTCGGATTGCAGGACCGCGTCAAGGTGATTCAGGGCGACCTGATGCAGGCCGATCTGAGCGCGGCTGATGTGGTGGTCATTTATCTCCTCACGTTGTCGAACGACATGTTGCGGCCGCACTTGGAGAAGCAGCTGAAACCGGGGGCTCGCGTCGTCTCCTACTCGTTCGAGGTCCCGGGATGGAAGCCGCAGCGCGTGGACCGGACCGACGCACACGCCGGCCACAGCATCTACCTTTACGAAATCCCTCCCACAAAGAAGTAGTCGACGCGGGTTCCGCGTGGCGGTTTGGGCAGGCATTCCAGGCTGGGCGATCTCCGGAGCTGTTATTGTTGCGTTCGCCTCTACGCCGCACACCCGCTCCCCGATTGAACGGCTGAAGGAAGAGCGCCTGGAATCGGTGCACCAGGCGCGCGTGCAGTGGATGCGCGACCGCATAGTGCATCCGCAGCCCGGCATCTACACCGATTATCGGGTGCTTATTCACGTGCACCGGGAGCGAACAAAGCCCGAGCTGGAACTGAAGAGCGCCAAACAGGCGGGCGTGGATGCGATTCTGTGCGCCTATCCAAACCGGCCTGAGCCCGATGCGTGGCGAGGATTCCATGATGGGGTGTTGTTCATTCCCGGGGCCCAGGACCAGCATGCGCTGCGTTTCCCGGATCGAGACGCACCGTTGCGGTTTCTGTTCGACGCTGACCCCGGCGCAGCCATATCGGCGGAGGGGTTTCAGGGCCTGGAGATTTATAGCCGGCGCGCGGACTCCCGCCGCCACCCGGAATTCGCCGAATACATGGAAAATCCGCGGCAGCGGCGGAAACTCGCGGCGAGGCAGAAACAATATCCTGACGAAGTGTTTGCGGCGGGCTCCGGCGAGCTCTCGGATTATCTCGCCAGATGGGACGCCGAAACCGAACGCCATCGGATCACGGGTATTGCAACAACCGATTCGCGCGCCGGCAGCCTCGAATTCGCCCAGGACGTGAGCTTCCGCTTCCTCAGCACGCACGTGCTCGCGCTGGAGCTCAACGAGACCGAAATCCGGAAGTCGCTGCGCGAAGGACACGTGTACGTGGCATATGACTGGTTGTGCGATCCGGCTGGATTTTCGTTCGTCGCCTTAAATCCGCTGGGGCAATACGAGATCGGCGACTCGGCGCCGCTGGTCCGCGATACCCGCCTGACAGCGCGCCTCCCGGCGCCCGCCGACATTCGCCTTATTCATAAAGGACGAATCGTAGCGCGGAAACAAGGCGCCGATTTTGAGTTCGCGCCCGGGGAAGCCGGACCATACCGGCTCGAAGCTTGGCTCAGGGTGGATGGCGAAGACCGTCCATGGATCTATTCCAATCCGATCTATCTTCGTGAATCGCAGCCTGAAGACTTGCCCGAACCCCCCGCGTCGCTGGATTCGAACGTGAGAGCCATCGGCGACATTCGCTACGCTGAAGACAAGCCTCAGGCTGCCGCCACGCATCAACTCGATCTGTACCTGCCCCGAGATAAGAAGAACTTTCCGGTGCTGTTCTTCATTCACGGCGGCGTGTGGAAGCCCGACGACCGCAGTCGCTATGTCGCGCTCGGAAATCGTTTCGCAAAAGAGGGAATCGGCGTTGTTATTCCCAGTTATCAGCGCGCCTCCGCCGCAGCTCAGCTCGAGGACATCTCGACCGCTTTCGCCTGGACGGCGCGCTACATCGCCAACTACGGCGGCGACCCGGCGCGAATCTTTGTCGCCGGCCATTCGGCGGGCGGCGGCCTGGCGGCAATGCTGGCGCTTGACCCGCGCTATCTCGCCGGGCGCGCACTGCAACCGGATGTCATTCGCGGCGTCATCGGGGTCAGCGGAGCGTACGACCTCAAAAGCCTGCCGCTGTTCGGGCCTCGAGAGCACACGGCCACGCCTCCGCTTGAACATGCGCATGCCGCTGCGCCGCCGTTCCTGATCACATATGCGCAATGGGACTACCCGTTTCTGGCGCGCGAGGCCCGGGCGCTTGATGCGGCGCTGCGGCGTCATTTCACGCCCTCTACGCTGAGGTTTTTTCCCGGCGAAAATCACCTCTCTGAAATCGAGGGGGTATGGAGAGAGAACAACGCTCTCGCACAGGCGATAATAGGGTTTGTTCGTTCTGCGAAATGAGGGCCTGCGTCTCGGGCCTGGATGCGCGCTGATCCGGTATGCCAGAATTCGACGTCGCCGGCGTTGGCCTCAACGCCACCGATACACTACTCATCCTTGCGCACTTCCCTGCATACGCCGGCAAGGTTCCATTCGAAGCCGAAATTCTGAGTCCCGGCGGGCAGGTGGCGAGCGCAATGGTGGCCTGCGCAAAGCTCGGGCTCCGCGTCAAATATATCGGTACGGTAGGCGACGACGAGCGGGGGCGCATTCAGATGGAGAGCCTTAAGGCAAGCTCGATCAATCTCGACGACGTGCGCGTGGTCAAAAATTGCCCGAACCAGTCCGCCTACATCCTGATTGACCAGACCACCGGCGAGCGCACGGTTCTGTGGCGCCGGCCTGACTGCCTCCGGCTCGACCCGGAAACCATTACTCCAGAGAAGATCGTATGCGCGCGGCTGCTCCATATCGACGGGCACGACACGCCGGCAGTGGCGCGAGCGGCGGAAATCGCGCGCCGCCATGGAATTCCGGTCACCGTCGACGTGGATACGATTTATCACGGATTTGACCGCGTCCTGGCCAACGTCGATTATTTGATCGCAAGTTCTGAGTTCCCGGTCCAATGGACCAACGAGCGCGATCCCTTCAAGGCGCTCCGCATGATCCAGCAGGAATACGGCATGAAGGTGGCCGCGATGACGCTGGGAGCGCATGGCGCCCTGGCGCTTACGGAGGGTCGATTCGTATACTCGCCTGCCTTCGTAGTGAACTGCGTGGATACCACGGGCGCCGGCGATATTTTCCATGGGGCATTCTGTTACGCCGTTCTGAACAACATGCCCATTGATGAAGCGCTTGAGTTCTCGAATGCCATGGCCGCCTTGAACTGCACCGCGCTCGGCGCACGCGGCGGGGTCGCCACCGTCGAACAGGCGCGGGCGCTGATCGGACGCGCGGAACGCAGGTCGCACCGCGATTATGAATCGGCCGCAACACGCCCATGATTCCTCTCCGCTCAACTGAACGGGTGTACTCCACGGCGTGGGTCACAATTGGGCTGATCGTCGTCAACGTCCTGGTCTTTCTCTACGAGGCGTCGCTCGATCCGTACTCGCAGGACGCTTTCATACGGCACTACGGCCTCGTGCCGGACCGGCTGCGCTACGCCACTCTGTTCACCTCGATGTTCCTGCACGGAGGCTGGCTGCATGTTCTGGGGAACATGTGGTTCCTGTACCTGTACGGGCGCAATGTGGAAGACATCATGGGGTCGGCGAAATACCTCGGGTTCTATCTCGCCTGCGGCGTGGCGGCGGCGCTGGCGCAGGTTTTCTTCAACCCGTTCTCGCGCGTGCCGACGGTGGGGGCCAGCGGGGCAATCGCCGGCGTGATGGGCGGATACCTGATCAAATTCCCGCGCGCGCGCATTCTGACGCTGGTTCCTATTTTTATCTTCATCACCACCATAGAAATCCCTGCCTCTCTGCTGCTGCTGTACTGGTTCGCGCTGCAGTTCTTTAATGGCGTCGGATCCATCGGCTACTCGCAGGTGTCCACAGGCGGCGTCGCATGGTTCGCTCATGTCGGCGGATTTCTTGCCGGAATGCTGCTCATCCAGCTATTCGGAACGCAGCCGCGTTACCGGCGCTGGGATTACTGGCCGTGAAGCCGCTGGATGTGCTTGCGATCGCCGCGCACCCTGACGATGTCGAGCAGACTTGCGGCGGCACGCTGATCCGGATGGCGGAAATGGGCTATCGCACGGGCATCCTGGATTTGACGGCGGGCGATATGGGGACCCGCGGCTCGCCGGAGATTCGAATGCGCGAAGCCGACGAGGCCGCAAGGATCTTGCTCGCGTCGTGGCGCGGAAACGCCCGTCTGCCTGACGCGCGCCTGGAAAACAACATCGCCGCGCGCATGACCGTGGCCAGCCAGATTCGAGCGCTGCGTCCTCGCGTGGTGATCCTGCCTTACTGGGAGGCCCGCCATCCGGACCACTATCGCGCCGGCGAGCTTGCGTATGAAGCCGCGTTTCTGGCCGGCCTCCGGAAGCTCGATCCGGAAACCGAGCCGCACCGTCCGGCCAAAGTCATTTACTCGGCGCTGTATGCAAATATAATCCCTTCCTTTGTCGTCGATATCACCGCACAATTTGAAAGACGGATGCAAGCGCTGTTTGCCTATCAATCGCAGTATGGCGGCGCGCAGGAGGGGTCGGATCTGTTCCCGCAGCAATCGGAAATTCGGGAGCGGCTGGCGGCGATCGCGCGATTTTACGGCAATCAAATCGGAGTGCGGTACGGGGAGCCATTTGTCGTGAAAGAGACAATGCGGGTGGACGACATCGTAGCGCTGGGACCGCGATCCTTTTAAGGTTGCGCCCGGGCCTCCTGTGCTACGCTTTCTCTATACGCACCGGCGTTCTTATCCTCTTCACGTGTAGCGCTCCCCTGCTTTGTGGCCAGGCGAGCCCGCAACAGCTCTCCCGGCCGCTGGCGCAAACGATCCAGCCTCCCGGCCTGGTTGAGTTTCAGCTCCGCCGATATCTGCTGCGATATCTCGTCAAGCCGGTCGCGCCGCAGACCGCGGCCGCATGGACGGCTGAAGCCGGGCGACTGCGTTCCCATCTGCTGAATGACGTCATTTTCCACGGCTGGCCCAGGGAGTGGATAGTCGCGCCGTTGAGATATGAGGATGCGGGCGTGATGGAGACGGGCAAGGGCTACCGCATGCGCAAGCTCCGGTACGAAATCGTACCCGGCTTTTGGACAACGGCGATTTCCTATGAGCCCGAATCGCTGTCCGGCAAGGTTCCGGCCGTTCTGAACCTGCACGGTCACGGGAAACCCGGCAAAGCGTTCGAGTTTAAGCAAAAACGATGCATCAATTACGCTTTGCGCGGTATGATCGCGCTCAGTCCCGAGTGGTTTTCGTTCGGCGAGCTGGAGCAGGAAGGAAATTCGCATGACTACGGCGCCCATCTGGAACTGGCTGGCGTGAATCCGGTCGGCCTGTTCTATCTCGCCATGCGCAAGGGACTCGATTACCTGTACAACCATCCCTCAGTGGATCGCGACCGTCTCGCAGTCACGGGCCTCTCCGGCGGCGGCTGGCAGACGATTGTCCTCAGCGCTCTCGATGAGCGGGTGAAGGTATCGATGCCGGTTGCAGGCTACGAGCCATTGGACGTGAACATCGTCCACCCGAATGACACGGCCGATGTCGAGCAGGAGTCATCCGATTTCCGGGCTGGTCAGGACTATACGCATCTCACCGCCATGCTTGCGCCGCGCCCCGCGCTGCTGATGTTTAACGCTGAGGATAATTGCTGCTTTCGCGCGCCCATGGTCAAGGAGGGCGTGTATGACAGCATCAAGCCGTTCTACGCTCTTTACCGCAAAACGGAGTCGCTCGCCTGGCACGAGAACCTTGATCCCGGGACGCACAATTATCAGTTAGATAACCGCCAACAGTCTTACCGATTTCTGGCGCAGCACTTCGGCCTTGCGACGTCCGACCGGGAGATCCCGGTCGATAACGAGGTGAGATCCGAACAGGATCTGGCGGTCGGGCTGCCGAAAGATAATCTGACGATTCTTGAGCTGGCCCGGCGTTTCGCCGCCGGCATACGACGCGACGCGGCGCCGCCAGAGGAGGCGCGGAGACGGTTGCAGTCGGTTGTGCGCTATAAACCGGTGTCGCTCGACCAGGCATGGATGGTTGACAGCTCGAAAAACAAGGGAGTCGAATCGCATTCCTACCAGTTCTTCTTCGACAACGGGCTTACAGCCACAGCCGTCTGGTTCAAGTCCATGACGGCGCCGGACAACGCGCCGGTTACGCTCCTGATCAGCGACGAAGGCCGGAGGACGTTAAGCGCCGAGACGTCCGAGCGCGTTAATCGTGGCGAACAGGCGCTCGCGCTCGACCTGCTGTTTACAGGCGATGAGAGGCCGCGCGAGCCTTCCGCGTTCTCTTATGCCCTGCTGCTAAGCAGCGTGGGCGAACGGCCGATCGGGTTGGAGGCGGCGCAACTGCTCGCCGCCGCTTCGTGGCTCACCGAAAAGGCCGGCCGGACCTCCGTCCGGATCGAAGCCACGGGCCCACGAAGTCAGCTTGCCGCCTTGATCGCGGCGGCGATATCGCCGTCTCTGTTTTCGCAAATCGTGATCCGGAAGGGAATGCCTAGTCTGGCGGTTGTCTTCAAGAACCCGGTCAAGTTCCGCGACGCGCCGGACCTCTTTTGCGCGGATCTCTACAAAATGTTCGATCTCGATTCCATCGCGGCGCTCAGCGCCCCCGGCGCCGTCCAGCAAACAGCAAACTAGCTGACTACGGCGCGGCGGGCTGCTGCTTTAAAAATTCCACTCGCTGGAACATTTCCCTTGCCAGCTCCACCCTGCCGAGCTTCCGATAAGTGAGACCCAGTTGATAGTAGGGGCCAGCCTCGGTCGGACGCAATTCGATGGAATGCTTCAGAGCGGTCACTGCTTCTGTAAGACGGTTCATCGCAAGGTAAACCTTACCGCGAAGATAGAAGACATCGGCATCGTTCGGCGCCGCCTTCTCGGCTTTCGCAAGTTCCTGAAGCACACCGTAGTTATCCACCGGATCCATTCGCAGCATTGCTTGCGCCGTGAGCACGTGAATCATCGGGTAATCCGGCCTGATCTTTGCGAGCTGCTGCAACGCGTCAACTTCAAGCCGCGTCCGGTTGGTATTGCGATACGCCTCAGCCAGGCGCACGTATGCGTCGGCCGCGTTTTCGTCCCTTTGCAGAAGCTCCTTGAGAACCTGCTCGCCGCGCCAGTACTCTCCTGCCCACACCAGATTGTTTCCCAGCGCGAGCAGCAGCGCGCCCGAGGATGCCATGCGCGCACGCGCCCGCTCCAGAACCTTCACCGCCTCGCTGAACTGATGAGCCTTTTCGTAGATAAACGCCAGCGCCAGATAGGAGTTCTCCTGCGCCGGCGCCTTCTCAATAGCGGCTGTTAGATGCTCAATGGCATCCTGCCGCCGCCCGATGCTCTCATAGCTCAGGCCGGCGACGCCGGAAGCTGAAGCCCTGATCGCGTCCGGCGCGCGCGGATCGTTCTCCACGGCGCTGGCCGTCTGTATGGCGTCGTGAAACGCGCCCACCGTGTTCTCCAAAGCCGCCAGCGCAACCATCGATTCGGCGTCGCTTGCTCCGCTCTCGGCAGCCCGCAGCGACTCGGCGAGCGCCAAATCGAGCAACTGATTTTCCGCAAGAAATCGAGCCAGCCCGGCGTGCAATTCTGCGCTCTTCGGAAATCGTTTTGCCGCCGTTCTTAGGGCTTCTTTCACTCTGTCGATTTCCTTCATCGCCACATTCACCCGCACCAGCATCGTGAGCGGCAGCATGTTGCCGGGCAAGAGCGCGTCAGCCCTTTCAAACGCCTCGCGGGCGGCGGGGAAATTGCCCGCAGCGGCTTCCGCGGTCCCGAGGCCGTAAAACGCTCGCGCGCTCTTCGGCGCTACGCAGGCGGCTTCACGAAAATAGCGGGCCGCATCAGCATACTGTCTCTGTTCGAAGGCCGCCTCCGCCAGACGATCCAGTTGTTGAAACCTGGCCAGCCGCTCCTTCTCTGTGCGTTGGATCTCCTCGCAGGCCGCCGC
>DASRCT010000094.1:0-179290 GCA_035652975.1 Bryobacteraceae bacterium
CAACTGCGGCCATCATGGCAACCGCCTCCCCTTCCAGGTGACTATGCGCGATCCGAAACACCCCATCGCGCTCGGCCTGCCCACCGTGTGGATGCATGCGGCCGACGAGCTGTATGATACGCTCTGCGGCCCCGCGGAAAACGTCGATGTCCTGGCTACGGCGCACTCGGATCCCGCAAATCTGGGAACCAACGAGAACGAGCCGATGCTGATGGCCATCCGCTACGGCAAAGGCCGCGTGTTCCACACCACCCTCGGACACGATCCGGAGGCGATCCAATGCACGGGCTTTATCGTTACGCTGCAGCGCGGAACGGAGTGGGCCGCGACCGGACGCGTCACACAGAGGATCCCGGCCGATTTCCCCAAAGCGGACCAGGCGTCCACGCGGTCGATTCGTTAGCCCCCTCGCCCGTGGTGAGGCGCCCTCCCCGCCAATCGCCCTCGGCAGTCTTATGCGCCGAGTTCAATCGCACGCGCCCGGGACGTCCCGCGGAAGCCGTCCGCCGCTGTTTGCCGCCTGCGTGCTAGGCTCAAGGGTACACGCGCCTCTCAGCGTGTGAACCCGCGCTTTTCGATGGATTTCGACTACACTCCTGAGCACACTCAGTTGCGCAAGGCGGTCCGCGAGTTTGCGCTGTCAGAGCTCGCTCCGCATGTCGCCCAATGGGACGAGGAGCAGATTTTTCCGCTGGAAGCGATCAAAAAAGCCGGCGCGCTCGGCTACATGGGCGCGATCTTTCCCGAGCATCTCGGCGGTTCAGGTCTTAGCTATATCGAGTACTCCATCATCATTGAAGAGCTGGCGCGCGTGGATCCGTCCGTCGCGCTGATTGTGGCCGCGCATACTTCGCTGTGCGCGAATCACATTTTTATCGCGGGGACGGATGAGCAAAAACGGCTCTACATCCCGAAGCTCGCCGCCGCGGAGTGGATTGGCTGCTGGTCGCTGACCGAACCGGAAGCCGGATCGGATGCCGCGGGCACGCGTTCGAGCGCCGTGCGGGATGGCGACTGCTGGGTCCTGAATGGCGGAAAGACCTTCACGACAAACGCTCATTATGCGCAGATCTGCGTGGCCATGGCCGTGACCGACCGCACCGCTTCGCAGCACGGCATTTCAGCCTTCATCATTCCCACCGACACGCCCGGATTTCGAACGGGAAAGAAGGAAAACAAATTGGGCATGCGGGCCAGCGCCACAGGCGAAGTGATTTTCACCGATTGCCGGCTGCCCTCGTCCCAGTTGCTGGGCAAGGAAGGCGAAGGGTTCATTGACAGTTTGCGCGTGTTGGATGGCGGCCGGATTTCGATCGCGGCGCTGGCTGTAGGCGTGGCGCAGGGCGCCTACGACGCCGCCCTCAAATACTCCAAACAGCGCCGCCAGTTCGGCCGTCCGATTTCCGAGTTCCAGGCCATCCAGCACAAACTGGCCGACATGGCGACGGATATCGACGCCGCGCGGCTGCTCACCTACCGCGCCGCCCACATGAAGGATCAAGGCGCGCGCGTCACCAAGGAAGCGGCGATGGCCAAGCTGTTCGCCTCTGAACGCGCGGTGCGCATCTGTGATCAGGCTGTTCAGATTCACGGCGGCTACGGATTCATCAAGGATTATCCCGTCGAGAAGTTCTATCGCGACGTCAAGCTGTGTACGATTGGCGAAGGCACCAGCGAAATCCAGCGGCTGGTGATCGCGCGCCAGTTGCTGAAAAGCGGATGAGCGAACTTGCCGAGCGCGTCATCTCCGGGGATGCCCGCGCGCTGGCTCGCGCGGCGAGCATCGTTGAAAATCGGCGGCATGAGGCCGATTCGCTTCTCCGCGAGCTGTTTCCCCGCACCGGGCGCGCCCTCGTGCTCGGCGTGACGGGCGCCCCAGGCAGCGGTAAAAGCACCCTGGTTGACGCGCTTGCCTCGGAGCTGCGCCGCGAAGGGAAAACCGTCGGCATCCTTGCCGTCGACCCGACCAGCCCGTTCAGCGGCGGCGCAATCCTGGGCGATCGCATCCGCATGCAGGCCCACTACGCCGATCCCGGCGTGTTCATCCGCTCCATGGCCACCCGGGGCTGGCTGGGCGGACTCGCGCGAGCGACCACCGATATGACCCTGCTGCTCGACGCCGCCGGCTTTGATGTCATCCTCATTGAGACCGTCGGAGTGGGGCAGGATGAAGTCGATATCGCGCGCCTGGCGGATGTCACCATGGTGGTCCTGGTCCCGGGAACGGGCGATGACGTTCAAACCATCAAGGCCGGCATTATGGAGATTGCCGACGTGTTCGTCATCAACAAGGCGGATCTGCCCGGCGCCCAAAAGCTCGAACGGGAAGTGAAGGCGAACCTCAAGCTTTCCCAAGGCCCCCAGGACTGGATGCCCCCCGTGGTGATGACCGTCGCGACCGAACGCTCGGGAATCGCGGAGGCGCTCGCCGCCGCGCGCTCCTATCAGAAGACCTCGGTCCGTCGCGCCCGTTCTCCGGACCTGTGGCGTCTGCGTCTGCGCGAAATGCTCCGCGAACGCGTCCTCGAGCGGCTCCCCCTTGATGAGCTCGACCGGGCCGCTGCGGATGTCGCCGAGCGCCGTCGCGATCCCTACGCCGTCGTGCAGGAACTGCTTGAGCGCGTCGTCCCGGTTGATTTGCGACACTAAGATTTTTACTTACAGATGAAAGCAACGATCGGCATCATCGGCGGCAGCGGGCTGTATTCTATGCCCGGCTTCGAAGCCCAGGAAGAACATAAACTGGAGACGCCCTGGGGCGATCCGTCCGAGGTCTACGTCGTCGGGAAGCTCGCCGGAAAGCAGGTGGCCTTCCTGGCGCGGCACGGGCGCGGACATCGCATCATGCCCTCCGAACTGAATTTCCGCGCCAATATCTGGGGCTTCAAGCAGCTCGGCGTTGAACGGATTATTTCGCTCAGCGCGGTCGGATCCCTCAAAGAAGAGCATAAGCCGCTGGACTTCGTCATCCCGGACCAGTTCTTCGACCGGACGCGGGGACGCATCTCGACGTTCTTTGGCGACGGCCTGGTTGCGCATATCAGCTTCGCCCATCCGATTTGTCCGCAACTGGCCGAGGTCGTCCATCGCGCCTGTGTGCAGAGCGGCGTCGCAGCGAAGAAGGGCGGCGTGTATTTATGTATGGAAGGCCCGGCGTTTTCGACCTACGCCGAATCCAATATCTACCGGAGCTGGGGCATGGACGTCATCGGCATGACCAACCTCCAGGAGGCCAAGCTCGCCCGCGAAGCCGAGATCTGCTATGTCACCATCGCCATGGTCACCGACTATGACTGCTGGCATGAAGAGCATGAGGCTGTCACCGTGGCGGATATCCTCAGCAACCTGAACCAGAACGCTGCGAACGCGAGCAAAGTCGTCAAACAGGCGGTCGCGGCGATGCCCGAGTCGCGGGAGTGCAAGTGCGGATCGGCGCTTGCGCACGCGATCATTACGGACCCAACGGTCATTCCGGAAGCCACTCGAAAGAAGCTTGACCTGATTGTTCGCAAGTACCTGGTTCACTGAGGTCATCGAGCCGCTCGCGGACAGTTTTGATCCCGCGGCGGTCGATAAGTACGTTGAACTGTTTACGGACGTGCTGGCGCGCGCCTGCCCCGAATATGACGCCCGCGCCCTGCGCGAACGCTACGAGCGCGTGCGCCGGCCGCGCCTGTTCTCCGGCCCCGAACCGGAACGGGTCTTCGTGCTCTCGCGCGTGACGCTCGGCGCCGACGTGGCGATTACGAGCGTGGCGCTCGACGCCATGAAACGCCGTTTCCCCCGGGCGCGCATCTGTTTCACCGGATCGCGCAAAGCCTGGGAGCTGTTTGCTGCCGATCCGCGCATCGAGCACTGCCCGGCGCCGTACGATCGCAGCGGCTCCCTTTACGAGCGGCTCGCGTGCTCGCGCGCTCTGGCGAGAATCGTTGACCAGCCGAACAGCATTGTCATCGACCCTGATTCGCGGCTGACGCAGCTCGGACTCGTGCCCGTGTGCGCGGAAGAGCGGTATTTCTTTTTCGAATCGCGGGGGCTGGCCGAACGCGGCTCGCTCACCGAACTCGTCGCCGCCTGGCTCGAGACCACGTTCCGGGCGGCGGGCGCGAGACCCTATCTTGCGCCGGAGCAGCCGCCTGGTCCCGCCTACGACATCACGGTCAGCCTCGGCGTCGGCGGCAACTTGAACAAACGCATTCGCGATCCGTTCGAGCGCAGGCTTGTGGAGATTCTCGCCGCCACCGGGCGCTCGATTCTCATCGACGCCGGCGTCGGCGGCGAGGAAGCTGAGCGCGTACAACGCGCGGCGGCTGGACTCGCGAACGTGCAATGCTGGCATGGCGCATTCGCGCCGTTTGCGGCCGAAATTGCGCGCAGCAAACTGTACGTGGGTTACGACTCGGCCGGACAGCACGTCGCTGCCGCATCCGGGACGCCGCTCGTCGCCATCTTCGCCGGATTTCCCAATGAGCGCTTCTTCGAGCGCTGGCGCCCGAAGGGATCGGCCCGGGTCGAGGTGATTCGCGCAGACAGTCCGGACCCGGACGAAGTACTCGCGGCTGTCCGCATGGCGCTGGCGCGCCTCGCTGTGTAGCTAAACTGGCGCACGCGCGCAGTTATTCATTCAAGGACGCGAAAAAAACGCTGCAATTGGCTCAGCAGCGTCCGGACCCGGCGTCTATTAGCGGTCCGGACGCTCTGCGCGTGCGGGCGGCCGAGCTCCTCCTACGCCGCCCGCAGGAAATCCGCCACAACGCCCGGCACACTCGCATCGATTCCGTGCACAAGCAGATTGTCGGTCGGCGGCTCAATGACGCCGTCTTCCAGAATCACCACAGACCGTTTTCCATTTGGCGGGTTCGTTTCGTTGAGCAGGATCCAGGAGCGCGCCTGCGGACCGGCCTCGCGGAACATACGCCGGAACTGGGCTGCGAGGACGCGGGACAGCTCGCTTCCGCCCTGCCCTTCGACAATGTGAACTTCTTGAGCGCCAGCAGGAAGTTGGCTCATAGCGATCCTTTCCGCTGTTTCGAGCGCGTCCACGATGATGGGCGAAGCGTCCGCCCGCGCCCGGTACGCCAGCCGTTTCATTGCGATCGCTACGGGGTGAATCCGCGATTCCTGAATTCTTCGCCGGTCCATCAGCCGCGCAACCGCCAGCGCCGTCACCGGGCTCTCGGCGCCGAACAGTCCGGCCGCAGCCATTACCTCGAGATTGCGCAGCACTGCCGCATAGGGCATGTGCTCAAGCAGCGCCTCCCAGACCACCGCTGACCTCTTCCACTCCGCCGGAACGGTTTCATCCGTCATGTGATAGTAGTCGATTAACTGCGCCACTTCATACTCGTCCGCAGCGGCCCGCGCCCGCTCGTAAGCGTACAGCGGACGCAGCTCCGTATTGGCGATGTCAGGCGGAGCGAGATGGCCCAACCCGCCTTCCACGGCCCACTGAAACAGCGCATTTTGCAGCGCGTTCTTCGGCTTGGGGTGCGACATCCGCAGCAGATCCCGATGCGCCCATCCGTGCCGCTCCGGCGTGCGCAGGATCTCGCAGGCGAGCTCCCCCACGGCGCGCTCCAGATACCAGCGCGCGATCGCTGCTCGCAGCCCGCGCCCCCACCCGCGCCGGGTCCGGGCAAATGCGACGAACGAGCAGAGCTCCGATGCCTGGCGCACCACGGCAGGCATCGCTGCCAACGCGGCGGAATTCACCGTGGCGGGCGCGTGCCTGGGACTTGCGGCCATTGCCAGAGCGAACAGCGCAGGCTCACTGCGCGGCGCGCGATCCGCCCGCACTACCCCTTCAATCATGCTGACCACACGCGTTCCGTCCTCCCACAGCGCACCGGTGAGGCTCGCCGCCTCGGTCAAGCTGAACCCTGCGGCTCCAGCCCGGTACACCGAAGTTTCACAGCCCAGAACCAAAAATCGTTCAAGCCGTTTCCAGTTCGTTTCGTCCATGCTTCTTGCCCAAACAGTCTGAAATCTGAGTTGCGGATAATTTATTCTCGGTCCTGACGCATCGCGCGCTGAAGAAATGCGTCAGCCGGGCGCGGCGACCCGCACCGTTTCCAAATAACTGAGCCGTCCTGGGATAGCCAGTTCTTAGACTTTTGTAAGGAGAGTCACCGAATGGTGAGGCTGGTTACAAAGGAACGGCCATTGCTGACGGGAGTCGGAGCATCGCTCGATTTCATTGGCTGCCTCCTTTGCGTAGGATTGTGAAGTCTAACGTTCTGACGTTACCACGTCAACGTGGGGGGTTCAAGGAAAACAATATTAAATATTATTCACCTGCCGCTGGCGTTTTTACGAAACGAATTCCAGGCTGACGAAAAGCACCTGATTCAAAACGGCTTTTTACCGTCCGGGACCGCCGCCGGTTGCTCCTTCGTTGCATCCGGCGGCAGCGGTGCGGGCGTATCGACGTCGACTGCGGTAATCGTGGATTCAGCTGTGAACTTCCTGTACATGCGGAATTCCACTTCGTTCTTCGTCAGGAACTTGTCCCGGATCCGCGAGGTCACCACCGCCTTGAGCGGCAGGATAAAATCCCGGTCGGAGATGGAGACATGGTCGTAATCCAAGCTGGTATTGACTTCACGAACCGGGAAACCAGCTGGAATGCCGTCAGCCGTTAATGTAATCTTCATGATCGCTGAAGTGTTCCGGTCCACGTAAATGAGGCCGTGATAACCGGCGATAATGCGCTGATTGCCCTCGGCGACAATGCTGTACTTGGATCGGCCTTGGGATACTTTGTAGGAGAACACGTGCATGCGCTTGCCGCGCAGCGTGGCCCAGCGCTCCCAGTCGAATTGCGTTTCCGTTTCCGGGTTGAAAATCTCTTGCATCATCGAGCCGAATTCGCCGGCCGATACCACGCCGCCGAGCTTCTCATGCGCCATCTCCACGGGCTGACTGTTGACCAGCACTACTTTGTAGTCCTCATGCCTTTCATAAAAGCTGAGGCGTTCGGTGATTGTGTCGGCCAGGCGCCAGAACTCCATTCCACTTGGATCGATGTAGCGGCGGGTCACCTGTGTACAGATAAAATCCGGCAAACGCGAGGTATAGTTGAGCGCGTAATCGGTTGCGTCAGCGAGCACCTGCTTTTGCTCAATCGAATTGGGCGGAGGCGGCGGCACATAGGCCGGCCTGGGAGCGGGCGGCGGCGCCTTCGGCAGGCTTGCTGTCAGATCCCGCAGGCGGTGGAGCGCTTCTACAGTCCTGGGTCCCGCGCCGAGCCCCTGTAAATCCTCGATGGTGCGGTCATCCAGTTGATTTTTCAAAGTGACCTTTTTCAGGTACTCGGCCACCTTGCGGTCATCCTGGTGAAGCTTGATTGAGGAGCGCACGAACTCCTTGAGTTGCTCGATGGTCAGCGTCAACTCCGCGCGCGCGCACAACCCCGCACAGAGAATCAGCAGCGCAAGCCGGCAAGCCATCGATTTCCACTCTTCAGTGTACGACGGCCCTTGTTGCGGTTCTGTTGCGGCGAAGTTAGGTTTCGGAGGAACCAGCCTTCGCCGCGTTGACGCCGCCCGCTAAAGGGCATTCAGAAAGGCGACCAAGTCGGCTTTGTCCTGGTTCGTCAGTGGAATCGAGAAGCGGGACTGGTAGAAATTCACCACATCGGCCAGGGTGGCGGCCGAGCCATTGTGGAAATACGGCGGCCGCGCAGCCAGCGCGCGCAGGACGGGACCCTTGAATTTTCCGATATCAGCGCACTTTCCAGTGATCAGCGCCCGCCCCGGGTCCGTGGTCCGAATGATCTCGTGCGTTCCCGCACAGCTCAAGGTGAAAAGCGGCAGATCCGGCGTGCGCCGCGATGCGTCGCTTACTCCGATGTTGAGCGGGGCGGCCAGAGAATGGCTGCCGGCATTGGGCGTATCATGGCATGCCGAACAGGTGACGTTCATCGACGGCGCGGGCAAACCCGCTACATTGGTCGCCGTGAACAATCGCGTGTTGAAAATTTCTTCCCCGCGCCGTATGGATGCGCGCTGCGCCGCGCTCGATTCGTGTTCCAGGCCGAAACCGCCGAACAGGGTGAACACGATCGGCGTAAACGGCGCACGCGTCGGGTCGCCGCCAAAAACGTCATTGATCCCGAGATAGAACGGCTGTCTGGATAAGTATTCCGGACCGCCCTGCCCTCCCTGCCGGTCCAGACGGCCGGCCCCGGCGGCTCGGGTCTGCGCCGTGAAGGTGGCGAGTTCGAAGGCAACTATGGCGTCGATCTGCTGCTGCGACGGCGGTGTTCGGGCGGCGGCATGGCCCAGCGTTGCGTCGAGCGCCTGGTGGGCCAGATCCTGCTCGATCGTTTGCGATGCGAACGTCTCGCGTCCATCCCACATCACCGTCGAAAGAAACTTAAGATTGGTGGCGGGCAACACGCGTCGATAGACCGAGATCTGGCCGGGAACCGGCGCGCAATGATAAGGATCGTCCACCGAGACCACAGAGAATTCCGCTCCGGGCGGGAGGGGGAGCTGCACGCGAATCAGCCCCTTGTTCAGCAGAAGGCGATAGGCCCGCACCGCTTTCTGCAAGGTGGAAACATCGTCTCCGGCGCAGTTGGAGCCGTCATTGGTCCGGAACAGGGGGTCTTTGCCGGCGGTGAGAAAGAACCGCGCTTGTATATGGGCAGGCGTGATCGACCAGGCGTCCGCAGGCGCGTGACACGTGCCGCAGGAACGGCCATTGGTTCCCAGACTCTGAAAAAACGGATTGCCAAAATCAAAGGACGGCTGGGTTGTGATCGTGCCAAATACGCCGGCGGAATCGGGAAAGGAGAGCGAGTCTATTTCATCATTGGCGCCGAGTCTGACGCCAACCAGCAGTGCGAGGACGGCAGCCCCGCCCAGGGTTCGTGTGCGCATCTTCATTGAAGTCCTCCGAAACAACGTGGAAACGGGTAGTGCGCTCCGGACCGCAGACGTTGCAAAGGGTGGTGGAGTCCGGGGGCGGCGCAGCGCGGCCGGCTGGCGCCAAAACCTCTTCGGGCGTGCGTGTTACCGTTATGCTAGATGACTTGGTTCACACGCCAGAAACCCTCGGTTGAAACGGCCGACGCCGGCGCGCGGCACGTCCGGACCGAAGGGCTGTGGCTGAAATGCGAGCATTGCAGCCAGATCATCTGGAAGAAAGCTCTCGATGAAAACGCCCAGGTCTGCCCGAAATGCGGACACCACTTCCGGATTGACGCGGCCACACGGCTCGAAATGCTGTTCGACGAGGGAAAGTACGAAGAGGCCGACCGGAATTTATCCTCGACCGACCCGCTGCGATTCGTGGACTCGAAACCCTACGATGCTCGGCTGAAGGCCATGCGGGAGTCCTCCGGGGTTTCGGATGCGGTCATATCCGGGGTCGGGAAATTGGATGGCCGTCCGGTTAACATCTGCGCACTCGAACTCAAATTCATTGGCGGCAGCATGGGGGCCGTGGTCGGCGAGAAGATTACGCGCGCCATCGAGCGCTCCATTGCCCGGCGGCATCCGCTGATTATCGTATCGGCCTCCGGAGGCGCGCGCATGCAGGAGGGCGCCATCAGCCTGATGCAGCTCGGCAAGATTTCCGCGGCGCTGATGCGTCTGGACGAAGCTCGGGTCCCGTATATCAGCGTGCTGACCGATCCCACGACCGGCGGCGTCACGGCCAGCTTCGCCATGCTCGGCGATCTGAATATCGCCGAACCGGGCGCGCTGATCGGCTTTGCGGGTCCGCGCGTGATTGAGCAGACCATCCGCCAAAAGCTGCCGGAGGGATTTCAACGCAGCGAGTTTCTCCTGCAGCATGGATTTCTCGACGCCGTGGTGCGGCGCACGGACCTGAAGAGCTATATCTCGAACGCGCTGAAATTTTTCTGCGATTGAGCGCGCGTTTCACCTGAGCCGGGCGCAACCGACCGAATGCATGGTCAGGAGGGCTGCGCGCGCATCGCCGGGCGGCCCAGTCTGTTCTTTACTGCCGGCTGCGACAATAGAAGCATCGCGGCATGATTCAGTTATCCAAGGCCGGCAAGCGCTTCGGCCCGAAAGTTTTATTTGAAGACGTCGATTGGATGATCACCCCCGACGATCGCATCGGTCTTGTGGGCGCGAACGGAACGGGTAAATCGACGCTGCTGAAGATCCTCGCGGGTCTCGAATCGCTCGACTCCGGCGCCCTCACGCGCGCCAAAGGCGCAACGGCGGGCTATCTTCCTCAAGACGGGCTGGCCCTCTCCGGCCGCAGCGTATTCGCCGAGTGCATGTCCGTGTTCGCCGGGCTGCGCGACATGGAACAGGAAATGGAAGATCTCACCCGGCGCATGGCTGAGCTCGATCCGGCAAGCTTGGAATACAGCCAGGTGGCGGACCGGTTCCACGCCATCGAGAGCGAATTTCAGGCTCGCGACGGATACTCCATCGAGGCGAAGGTGGGAACAGTGCTCGCCGGACTCGGTTTTCCGAAGAACGACTGGGGCCGCCGCACCGAGGAATTTTCGGGCGGATGGCAGATGCGCATCGCGCTAGCCAAGCTGCTGCTCCAACAACCGAATCTGCTGCTGCTGGACGAGCCGACAAATCATTTGGATCTTGAAGCGCGCAACTGGCTGGAGCAGTACCTGGCCGACTACCCGCACGCGTTCGTCCTGATTTCACACGATCGCTACTTCCTGGATGTCACGGTTGGCAAAATCGTTGAAATCTGGAACAAAAAGGTTCATTTCTATCCCGGCAATTACGAACAATACATCGAGCAGAAGGCGCAACGGCGCGAACAGTTGCTGGCCGCTTATCGAAATCAGCAGGATCGCATCCAACAGCTCGAAGCGTTTATCAACCGTTTTCGATACAAGGCCTCCAAGGCGAAACAGGTTCAGAGCCGCATTAAAGAACTGGAGCGCATGGAACGGATCGAGATTCCCCCTGAGGAGAAGACCATTCACTTCTCATTTCCGCAGCCGAAGCCGAGCGGCCGCATCGTTGCGGAATTCAAGAACGTCTCGAAACGCTATGGCGATAAACACGTGTTTAGCGGCGTGAGCTTCATCATCGAGCGCGGCGACCGCGTCGCGCTGGTGGGCGTGAACGGCGCGGGCAAATCGACCTTGATCAAGCTGCTGGCCGGAATTGAGCCGTTGACGTCCGGAGAGTACCGCTTGGGGCATAACGCCGAGCCGGACTACTTCGCTCAGGATCAATACAAAGAGCTCGATCCCAAGGCGCGCCTGCTGGATGATCTGTGGGCGGCAGCGGGGCAGTCCACGCAAACCGAGCTGCGGAGTCTGCTCGGTTGTTTTCTGTTCTCTGAGGACGACGTGTTCAAGCCGATCGGCGTGCTGTCTGGCGGCGAGCGGAACCGCTATGCGCTGGCGCGCATGCTGCTGCATCCTTCGAATTTTCTGCTGCTCGACGAGCCGACCAACCACCTGGATCTGGGGGCCAAGGATGTGCTGCTCGAAGCGCTCCAGAAATTCACCGGAACGGTGGTGTTCGTTTCGCACGACCGGTACTTTATCGACAAGCTGGCGACGCGCATCTTCGAGGTCGGCGGAGGGCAGGTCCACATATATCCCGGCAATTATGAAGATTATCTGTGGAGTAAGCAGGGGGGACCCATCCATTTGGCGCTTCCAAACGGCCCGCCTGGCGGCGGGAATGATCGCCCTCAGCCGGCCGCGGCGCCGTCAGCCGCGCCGCCCAAACCGCGCGTGAATCCCCTGAAGCTGCGCAAGATGCAGGAGCGCTGCCAGGAACTGGAAGGGCGCATCGCCGAACTCGAAAGCGAGATTGCCAGTCACGAGGCCGCGCTGACAAACTTCCGCAGCGCGGAAGAGAGCATTCGCACGTCCGAGCGGCTGGAGCGGCGCCGGGCCGAGCTGGCCGAGATCCTGCGGGAGTGGGAGCAAGTGGCGCAGAGTATTGAGGCCAGCACGTAGTATAATTATTCATAACACTGAATATTTAAACAAATGATCTATCGAGTGGGCGTTGTCGGCTTTCGAGGCTACAGCGGCGCGGAGCTGGTCCGGCTGCTGGCGCGGCATCCAGGGGTGGAGACCTGGCTGGTGGAACACCGTCAGGATGCGGAGCACCGCCCGGAGCCAGCGGGGCAGCCGGCTGCGCGGCGCATAGCCTCGGAGCCGGACGCAATCGCCGCCGCGGGGCTTAACGCGGTGTTCCTGGCCACTCCGGCGGAAGTCTCGCTGGCGCTGGCGCCGGCGCTGGTGGAGCGTGGCGTCAGGGTCATCGACCTCAGCGGCGCGTTCCGGCTTCGCACGGCCGAAGCGTACAGGCGCTGGTACAGGGCCGAGCACACCAGCCCGGCTCTGCTTGCCGAAGCGGCGTATGGGTTGCCGGAATTGTGCCGGGATCGAATTCCCAGGGCGCGCCTGATTGCAAACCCGGGCTGTTATCCGACGGCGGCGAATCTCGCTATCAGGCCGCTGCTTGAAGCAGGCGTTGTAGACCGGGCGGCGGGAATTGTTTGCGACGCCAAATCCGGGGTGAGCGGCGCCGGGCGGAAGCCGTCGCTGAGAACCAGCTTCTGCGAGGTGGTCGAGAACTTTTCCGCATACTCAGCGCTCGATCACCGCCATGTCCCGGAAGTGCTGCTGACGTCGGGTTTGCAGGAAGCCGAATTCAGTTTTACTGCGCAGCTTTTGCCCATCGACCGGGGCATTCTGGAAACCATTTACTTCCGTGCGGCGAAGGCGCTGACGGGCGAGCGAATTTTCGAGATATACCGGCAAAGGTACGACGCCGAGCCTTTTATTCGCATCTACCGCCCCGGCGAAATGCCGGATTTGCGAGCCGTTCAGCGCACGAATTTCTGCGATATTGGCTTCGTATTCGATGCGGCGAGCGGGCGTGGGGTGGTGGTGAGCGCCATTGACAATCTGGTCAAAGGGGCGGCCGGGCAGGCGATTCAGAATATGAATCTGGCGTTCGGATTTGCGGAGACCGAAGCTTTGCTATGAGGCTTCTGGTCAAGCTGGGCGGCGCACTGCTGGATTTGCCGGAATCGCGCGACCGCCTGGCGCGGGAAATTGCCGCTGCGTTTTTGAACGGGGCGCGGACGGTGGTGGTGCACGGCGGCGGCAGGCAGATGACGCGTTTCATGGCCGAGCGCGGGGTGGAGAGCCGGTTCATCAACGGCTTGCGAGTCAGCACGCCGGAGGTCATGGATGCGGTTCTGAAGGTCCTGGCGGGCTCCATCAACCACGAACTGGTGGCGGCGTTCACGCGCGCCGGGGCGCAGGCAGTGGGTCTGAGCGGACTGGACGCCTCGCTGACCATCGCTGAGCCGGTGAGCGCGGAGCTGGGGGCGGTGGGCAAACCCGTGCGCTCGAACCCGGCGCTCATCGATCTGCTGTCGGCCAACGGCTATCTTCCGGTGATCGCCTGTATTGCGGGCGGGCGGGGCGGCGAAATCTACAACGTGAATGCCGATCAGATGGCGGTCTCGTGCGCTGCGGCGTTTGCCGCCGACCGGCTTTTGTTTCTGACGGATGTAGAAGGGGTGCGGACGGGAGACGGCCGGGTAGCGAGCAGGCTCACCCCGCAGGAGATCAGCGATCTGATTGCTGGCGGCGTCGCAACTGGGGGCATGCAGGCGAAGCTGGAAGCGGCGCGGTGGGCGCTGGAGTCCGGGGTCGGCGAGATTGTGATCGCGCCCGGCGGGGTGGAGGGGATTGTGGAGCGGCTGGCCGCCGGCGAAGCCATCGGCACCCGGATCCAGCGCGCGGAGGCGGCATGAGGGCGGCGGAGACGGAGATCCGAAAGGCGTCGCTTCGCGACCTCCCGGCCCTGCTCGAGCTGATCAATTCGTACGCCGAGCAGCAGATCATGCTTCCGCGTACGGAGTTTGAGCTGGCCGAAAACATCCGCGATTTTGTGGTGGCGCGACGGGGCGGCGAACTGGCGGCCTGCGGCGCGCTGCATTTCTACTCGCCGGCAAGCGGCGAAATCCGCTCGCTGGCCGTGCTGCCAGCCCTCAAGGGCAACGGTCTCGGCAGGCGTGTGGTGGAGGCTTTGGAGCGCGAAGCGCGCGAAAACGGTCTGGCGTCGCTGTTCGCCTTCACCTACGTCCCTGATTTTTTTCGCAAGCTCGGGTTCGAGGAAGTGGACCGCGGCGAGCTGCCGCTCAAAGCCTGGAAAGACTGTCTGCGCTGCCCGAAATTTCAGGCGTGCGATGAAATCGCCATGCTGAAATATTTGGCCGGCGAGAGCGGTATTTCCCATATTCAAGTGCGCGGGAGGCAGACTATCGACGCGGAACTGATCCAATTACCGCACATTAAAACTCCAAAGCCGGCGCTCCGCTAAATAAAAACGCCCGCACGGGTGAGAAACTTCTCTGAATTGTCCCACCTTTCCGTTTGAATAATCGCGATTGTTGCGAAGAGTTGGCCTAGAACTCGGTTCAGGAGAGTACCATGAAGGCTCAAACCGTTGATGTACGCGAGTCGAACGGGCGAGTGCTATGCTGCACGATTTTCCGCCGCGGCGGCAAAAAACTGCTGGCCAAAGGGCATGTCATCAGCGAGGAGGATATACGTCTTCTGGAAATCGAAGGAATGCGGCAGGTCTGGGTAACGGAACTGGAAGAGGGGGAAATCAGCGAGGACGATGCCGTCACCCAGATCGCGAAGGAAATGGGCTGCGGCTGTCTCGAAATCAAGCTTGCGGCGGGCGGGCGGGCCAACCTGATGGCGACGGAGGACTGCTCCGTACTAGTGGATGATGAACTACTAAAACAGATCAACTGCACATCCAGCGTAGTTATCGCAACGGTCCTCAATTTCAGCTATGCAAAAGCGGGCCAGCGCATCGCGACCGTAAAAAGCGCTCCTTTTGCTATTGCACAAAACCAGCTAGAAGCAGTAATCTCGATACTTACAGAAAGAGGACCGATTCTTCAGGCGCGGCCCATCCGGAGCCCGACCGTGGCGGTATTGTACACGGATCCGGTGAACGGGGAGCGCGCCCGGCAGCTCTTTGAAAACATTATGCGTCAGCGGCTGGAGCGCTTTGGTCTTGCGCCGAGCTTCGTTTTGTCGTGTGTTGAGGACGAAGCGTCGGTCACGCGCTGTTTGCAGCATCTGCTGCGTTCCAAACCCACGGTGACGCTGGTGGCGTCGACGACGGCGCCAGCGGGTCCGGAAGATGTGATTGGACGCGCGATGGACCGGATCGGATGCCACATGGAGCGTTTTCTGGCGCCGGTCGAACCCGGGAATCTGCTGTTGTTGAGCTACAAGGACGAGATGCCGATCATTTCCGCGCCGGGCTGTTTTCGGTCCGCGAAGCCGAACGTCGTGGACCTGGTGCTGCCGCCGCTCTTGGCCAGATACCGGGTATCGGGGTGGGAAGTGGCGTGCCTCGGACACGGCGGTCTTCTGGCGTAACAAGCTCCTCCACTACCGCGGACCGATACCTCCGAGCGGTCCGCGGGTGCTCCTCAGCCGGGCGCCCGACCAGCGCCCGGCTTTTTTTTTTGTGATCTCTTCGCCTTCGGCTTGCTGTTCGCCCTTCCTCGTGAGTGCGCGGTTTTGACCCAAGGGAAATCCGAACACATGAAACCTGCCTGTGCAGGACCGCTTCAAACCTTTGAGCATGGTCGCGAAAGTTGCACTCCGGCTGGCGCTGGTTCTGCCTGTGGTTCGCATCGCCGCGACCGCTCAACCGATTCCCGTTCCGGACGCGGCGCCATCTGTGATTGCAGCCGTCGCGTCCAGCGAGCCCAGAGACGCTGCGGCCGTTGACGGCCGGCCCGATGAAGCCGATGGCGACGGCAGCAACAAACAATTCCCCAACCCGATCCAAGATCCGCGAGACCGGATCTATTATCCCGGCGATACGGAGCGCGCAAAGCCTCTCGGCAAAAAGCTGCTTGCCAACATCCTGCTCGATCAAAAAGAGCTGTGGACCAGTCCCCTGCGCATGAAGAAAAAGGATCTGGCGTTGTGGATTGGAATCCCGGCTGCAACCGCCGCCTTGATCCTCACCGACGATGACACGATCAACACGTTCGAGAACAGCAAAGGGCAGATTACGTGGGGCAATCATCTTTCGAATCTGGGCGCGTCGTATACGCTCATCCCGCTGGTGTTCGGGTTTTATGGATACGGGGTATTGCGAGATGAGCCCAAGCCGCGCGAAGTCGGAGTGTTGGGCGCGCAGGCGCTGCTGGACAGTCTGATCATCGTCGAAGTGTTGAAACCGATTGCCGGACGCAATCGGCCCAATTCGAGCAGCGGCGCCGGCCATTTTTTCCAGGGAGGCGCTTCTTTCCCCTCCGGACATTCCATCGAGAGCTGGTCTTTGGCCTCCGTGATTGCGCACGAATACGGACACAGCCGGATCGTGCCGGTCATCGCCTATGGGCTGGCCACGGTGGTGAGCCTGTCTCGTTTCGCCGCGCAGCAGCACTATGCGTCGGATATCTTCCTGGGCGGCGCGATGGGCTGGTTCATCGGGCGCTATGTCTACCAGACGCACATGGATCACGCCATTCACAAACACGGCTGGCTGCGGCCGCACATTATGCCCCGGATCGATCCCGCCCAGCGGTCTTATGGAATTACGCTGGCATTTGGAAACTAGGCGCGCTGCGAGGCTGGATCGCAGCCGGGGTGCGGCGCGGCTGAGGCCGCTTTGTTCGGCTAGACCGCCGCGCCGGCGCCGGTTCGGGAAAGGATGCCCGCGGGCAAGCGCAGTGCGTCCGCGATTATATTTATTTAGACCTCGGGAGACGCACATGAAAACCGTACCTCTAATCGCAGTCGTTTTTGCCGGAGCCGTGGTTGTGAGTTCATGCAGCGGAGGCCGTCACGAACCGACGGAGAAGTATTACCTGGTGGCGGCCAACATCAAACTCTCCTACTGGCAGAATGCGCAGGCCGGCCTGATCCACGCCGCCCGCACATTCGCGGTGCAGGCGGAGATGATCGGACCGGACACCTATGATCCGCCCGCGGAACGGGATGCTTTTCGCAAAGCCGTGGCGGCCAAGCCCGCCGGGATTCTGGTTTCCGCGGCCGATCCGAACATCATGCGGCCGGAAATCGACGCAGCGGCGGCGCAAGGCATACCGGTCATCACTATCGATTCGGATGTGCCGAATTCCAAGCGTGTCACCTTTGTGGGCACCAATAATTACCAGGCCGGCTTGATGGGCGGGCGGGTGCTCTCGCAGAAGCTGAACGGGAAGGGAAACATTGTCGTCTTCACGATGCCCGGGCAGGCCAATCTGGACGAGCGCCTGCACGGATACAAAGACGCGATTGGAGAACATAGCGGGATCAAGATCGTGCGGGAAGTGGACGTCAAGGGCGATCCTCGCATCGCCTTCGACACGGCTGAGGACATTATGAACCGGGAGGCGGCCAAAGTGGACGGCTTTGTTTGTCTGGAGGCGGAGGCCTGTAAGGAGATCGCCGACGTCTTGAACCGCCGCAAGGCCGCCGGCAAAGTGATCCTGGCGATGGACACCTATAAAGAAACCCTGGAATGGATTCAGAAGGGGGTGATCGCCGCGACCATCGGGCAGAAGCCGTACACGATGGCGTATTTTGGAACGCAGATGGCCGACGATTTGCACCATGTCAAGCCACCCACGCTGGACCGCAACTGGAGCCAGGACCTGTTTTCGATCGTGCCGGCATTTGTGGACACGGGGGCGACGCTCATCGATAAATCGAATGTGGACGCGTTCCTGCAGGCGCAAACGAGCGCGCAGGCCAACAAGTAGAACTTGAAGCTGTTTCTGTACTACATCGGCAGGGCGCGCGATCCGAGCGCCAAGGCGCTGGCCGAGGAATATATCAAACGGTCCGGCCGCTACCTGAATTGCGAAATGCGCGAAATCAAGCCGGAGCGTTTCAATCTGATCGCGCGGCACGGGCAGGCGAAGAAAGTGCTGCTCGACCCCGAAGGCCGGCTCTTGGACTCTGCCGGTTTCGCCCGGTTCATCGAAAGCTGCCAGCGCGAGGCGCGGGACTGCGTCTTCCTGGTGGGAGGAGCGGAGGGGCTGCCAGACGAATGGAAGCCAGAAGCGGACTTGCTCTTGTCGCTGTCGAGGATGACGTTTCCGCACGAACTGGCCCGCGTGATGCTGGCCGAGCAAATCTATCGAGCGCTGGCGACGCTGCAGGGTCACCCCTACCCGCGGTGAAGGAAGCCGCCTCCAAACTTGTGCGCCCAGGGTTCAGGAAAGTTCCTGTTTATCGAGCGTCAAGGTGATGTTGCCGATGGGGAACTGCATTCGCAGCTTGATCTGAACGGGGATTCTGTCAGAATCGTCTGTGAGCCAGAGCTGGACGCTGCCCTTGCGGCTGTAGATGACGTTATTGAACAGGAACGCCTCATATCGCACGGTTTTATGCGCCACGTTCTTGATCTTCAGATCTTCACGCTCTTGCGCTTCCACGCGCACCATCGCTGATTTCTTGCCATCGCTGACGGGCAACTCGACGGAATGCCCGACATCGACGTTCATGGTGCGAAGCTGCAACAAGGCGCCGACGACGTCGTGCACGCAGGCGGGAATGTCCACCTGGGCCATTTTGACGACGGTGTTCTTCAGCAGGTCGCGCTCCAGGTAGTCCGCTTTTTTTCGCAACGCATCATAGGTGACTGTGGTCTCGCGGCGGCGGCGTCCTTCCTGCGCGAGCATGTGGCTTGCGCCCGCGCAGAAAGCGCCGTGATAATCCACGTCGTAGACGTCGTTGACGCGAAACAGCTTGGAGACGAGCCCGGTGGACTGCAGCAGCAGGCTGGCGTGGCGTCCGCCGTCGGTTCCGACATGCTGCACCGTAAGTTTGGCGGTTCCGGCGGTAATCAGGCGCCACTCCACGGTGTAGGAAAGCGTCTCCGCGGCGGGAGGCGGCTGGCGCGCCGGTGAACTCTGGCCGTCGAGCCGGATCCCGTGCAGCAGGCAACACAGCGCCGCGGACGCAGCAAGGCGTCTGGGCAAGAAGAGCCCCAGCATGAAATACCAGTCTAACGTTTTGCGTCGAATCGCCGCCGAACGCCTTTACATCTCCCGCCGGTTTTCGAGCGACTTTGTCATTGTCACCTCGTCAGCGAATTCGAGATCGCTGCCGACGGGGATGCCCATGGCGATCCGGCTGACGCGGACGCCCAGCGGCTTCAGGAGGCGGGACAGGTAGACGGCGGTCGCTTCCCCTTCTACGGTGGGATTCGTGGCGATAATAATCTCCCGGATCTCGCCGCCTTGCACCCGGTTGAGCAATCCCTGGATGCGGAGCTGCTCGGGGCCGATGCCGCGCAGCGGCGAGATGGCGCCGTGCAGCACATGATACACGCCGGAGAACTGCCGCGTGGTTTCAACCGGCAGAATGTTGTGGGGCTCCTCGACGACGACCAGTGTGGAGTGGTCGCGATGCGGGTCGCGGCAGAAGGCGCACAGCTCGGAGTCGCTGATGTTATTGCACACCGAGCACAGGCCCAGTTTGTCCTTGACATCGATGAGAGCCTGCGCCAAGCGTTCCGCATCCTCGCGGCTGGAGCGCAGGATATGAAATGCGATTCGCTGGGCGGATTTCTGGCCGATGCCGGGCAGGCGCTTGAGTTCCTGGATAAGACGGGCGAGCGGTTCGGCGAAATCGGGCATTGCGGACTGAAGCGGCCTAGAACAGGCCGGGCGGAAGACCCAATCCGCCGAGCATCCCACCCACTTTCGATTGCGCCTCCTCGTCCACCTTCTTCGCCGCCTCGTTACAGGCGGCCATGACCATGTCCTGAAGCATCTCCACATCGCCGGCCACTTCCGGGTCGATGCGTACGCCAATGACGTTCTTGTGTCCGTCCATTTTGACGGTCACCATGCCGCCTCCGGCGCTGGCCTCGACGCGAATCTGCGCGATCTCCTCCTGCATGCGCTTCTGCATTTCCTGCGCCTGCTTCATCATGGCCTGCATGTTGCCGGGTAATCCTCGCATGGGGTCCTTTCCGAGCCGCGCTCTATTCCTTCAAGTTTCGCACGGTGCGAATGTGAGCCTCCGGGAAGAGCTCCCGGAAGCGTTTGACTTCGGGATGGGAGAGAGCGCGCTGCATGAGCTCTCCGTTGTCGGAATCCGCCTGCGGCTGGGAGAGGGGCGCCGCGCCCGCTGTGGAGCCGACGGAAGCCGCGATCTTCAGAGGACGCCCGGCGATCTGCGCAGCAATCTGCTGAAGATCGGCGTCACTCTCGATGCCGATTTTATCCAGTGTGCCGGCGACGGTGAAGCGCAGTTCGCTGCCGGCCAGAGCCACCTCGGAGTGCTCGACCAGATCGGCAATGTGGACATTGCCCCGTTCGAGGAGAGCTGCGTGCAGCGCCGGACGCCAGTCGATGGAGCGGATGCGGGCGGCGGCTTGAGGCGCGGCGTCCGCGCTGCTCGCCGGCGCAGGGGCGGGCGCTGGCGGAGCCGCGGCTTTCCGGGCCGCATCGCGGTCGAAGGGGGAAGGTCCACTCCGCGCCGGCGCGGCGGGGGAGGGCGCCGGCTTCAAAGCTGGTTTCGGCGGAGCCGGCGGCGCGCCCGATTCGAGAGCGGCCAAAGCCTCCTCGATCGGCATCAGCCGCCCGGCGTGAACCAGCCTCAAGAGTCCGATCTCCAGATGCAGCCGGGGTTGCAGGGAGGTCTGCAATTCCTTGAACGAATCCAGCGTCATTTGCAGGTAACGCGTGAGATCCTCCTCGGTGAACCACGCCGCGACCTCGGCCAGGCTCTCCTGTTCGGCGGGCGATGCGGGCGCCAGCCTGGAGTTGGTTCCGGCGATTTTGATCACCAGCAGATTGCGGAAGTAGCGCGCCAGCTCGCGGCAGAAATGCTGGAGGTTCCGTCCGTTGTGCTCGAGCTCCTGGACCAGGCCGAGCATCGCCGCCGGGTTCGAGTCTCTGAGCGCTTGGGCGACGGCGCGCAACGACTCGAGCGAGAACATTCCGAGCAGGCGGCGGACCTCGGCCGCGTTGAGTTGCATTCCGCAACAGGCGATGGCCTGATCGAGAGCCGAAAGCGAGTCGCGGACGCTGCCCTCGCCAGCCTGCGCCAGAACGGCGAGCACGTCGGCGTCGGCCTGAATGCCTTCCTGCTCACAAATCCACTGCATTCGCGCAATCAGTTCGTCGAAATCGACGCTGCGAAAGCTGAATTGCTGGCAACGGGAGGCGATGGTGGTCGGAATCTTGTGCGCTTCCGTGGTGCACAGCACGAACACGGCCCATTCGGGCGGCTCCTCGAGCGTCTTCAGCAGCGCATTGAATGCTTCATTGGTGATCTGGTGCGCCTCGTCGATAATGAAGACTTTGTACCGGTCGCGCGCGGGGCGGTAGCGCACATTTTCGCGCAGCTCGCGCATTTCATTGATGCCGCGATTGGACGCCGCGTCGATCTCAATCACATCCACTGCGCCGCCGCTTGAAATCTCGATGCAGCTGGAGCAGGCGCCGCAGGGCTGGATGACGGGGCCGTTCACGCAGTTCAGGCAGCGGGCGAGAATGCGGGCAACGGTGGTCTTTCCCGTGCCGCGCTGTCCCGAAAAGATGTATCCATGCGCGATGCGGCGCCGGGTAATCGCGTTCTCGAGAGTGGTGCGAACGTGCTCCTGACCGATGAGCTCTGAAAAGCTCTGGGGCCGGTATTTCCGCGCGATGACCTGATACATTCCCGGGAGTTGAAGGCGAGCATTGCCAGACCCCGGGTGGTCCGCGGCACACAAGCTAAGCCGCTACCGTTGCTTCCTTCCGGACCTGGCGGGGTTTACGACCGCCCGTTGCACGGAGCCCGGAGCCTGACAAACCGCTATTTTACCAGACCGCTGCGGCGGCCAACTCCCCAGGCGGGCGCACACGAGTGTGATATCCGTATACTTTGGCGTCGTCGGTGTTACAGATAGATTATCGCGAACTCGCTCCGGGCGCGGCGTTGATTACGCTGTCGGGCCGTCTCATGCTGGGACCCGAAGGGCAGCAAATGGAGACGCTGGTGGCGAACCTGATCGCGCAGGGTTACCGCCAGTTCGTCTTCGACATGTCGAAGCTGACGCACATCGACAGCACCGGAATCGGGCGATGCATAGCCAGCCTGAACAAGATTTCGCAGGCGGGCGGCAAGCTCTACATGGCCGGCGCCACCGGTCAGGTGCGCGAGGGCTTTCGGGTGACGCGGCTTGACCGCATTTTCCGCTTCTTTGGCGATGTCAGCGCCGCGCAGGCGGCAATGGCTTGAATCGCGGGGCTGGACGGAGCCGTCTAAGTCGATGTGCCGGGAATTCCCACGGCGGCCGCGACGTCAGCGGTCGGCCTGCTTGCCATGGTCGCGGCTGGGGGCAATGTACGGTTGACGCCAGCTGCGGCGGCGGGCTTCGACGAATATATTCGCCAGATCGAAGCGCAAATGGCCAGCGACGCGCAGGCGCAGCGCGTTCGCATGCTGGACCGCCTTCCGGACGCGCGCGCTGACGTCATGAAGGGCGAAGTGGCGGCGATCCCGTTTGCGCGCCGCGCTGCCGGCCAGGGCGCAAGCGTAGACGTCCCGGGAGGTCTGATTCATCACTGGTTTGGCGCAGCCTTCGTCCCTCGGGCCGGGGTTGAGGACGTCCGCGCGGTGCTCCAAGACTACAACAATTACAGCCGGATATACGCGCCCGATGTTACTGAGTCGCGAGTGCTCAGGCGCAACGGCGAGGATTTCGATATATTTCTCCGCCTACATCGCCAGGTCCGGGTCAGAGTGCTGTTCGGCTACAGCTTTCCGGTTGAGTTCAACACCGCCTACCACGTGCCGTACTCGATGCAGCGGGGCGTTCTGGAGGTGCGGTCGATATCGACGCGAATCGCTCAGGTGAAGGATCCCAGGAAGTCGCACACGGACGAATTTCCGCCGGGCGATGACGACGGCTATCTGTGGCGACTCAACTCGTACTGGCGAATTTACGAAACGAACTCGCCGGCGCGGGGCGTGATTCTCGAGTGCGAGGCTGTTTCGCTATCGCGCAGCGTGCCTTCATTTCTTCGGGGCGTCATTGCCTACTTCACGACGAATTTCCCTGAGGAGTCCATGCGCAATACGCTCGCCGCGACCCGGCAGGCCGTGCGGAACCGTGCGGCGCAGCCCTGAACCCGGAACACGCCGCGCTCAGGCCTTGTACATGTACTTGATATTCGGCTTGAAAACCAGCAGATTGGGGGCGCCTTCGCGGTTCACTTTCAAGCACTGCTTGTCGTACCACTCGATGACGCCGGTGAGCGTCTCGCCATCCTTGAGGACGATAACCATGGGCGTCTTGGATTGCATCTGCTTCACGTAGTAGTAGTTTTCGGCGTTCGTTTGGTCGGGGGGAACCGCCTTTTTCTGAGCGTTAGAGCTCTTGCGATTGGCCATCTTGCCATCATTCAAAGGCGGACGTAACATCTTCCGGTTGGCGGTTTCCACAGCGTCTCTCCTAAACGGCGTGCTGGTAATTTTCTTGAGGGCGGTTGCGCTCTCCGGGCCTCATTCACGAGACCAGTAGCCTGACCTTATGAACCCATGGATATCACACCGATGCGAGGGCCGCAACCAACACGGCCGCAGCTCAGAGCGAGCGCAATTCCAGCGCAAACGCATCTAAAGCGATGGTTTTCTGGATATTTCGGCGTAATAATTCGACCAGTTCGTCTGTTTTTCGTACTGCGGCGCGGATCCAGCCAAAGGAGACGCGGGAGGCGATGCGTCCGATTTCACGGGCAAGGTCAGGATTGCGCAGCGCGCGGCCGTTCTGCGCGGCCACAATATCCTCCAGCAAGACGTACAGGACGTCCAGATAATCATCGAGCTTTTCGGAGCGTCTGGCGGCAATCGATTCGCAATGCCGCGCCCAGTCGCTGAACCCGGCCAGTCCCGCGCCAGTTTCGAGCAGCTTGAGCATCGCGGCGCGCCGCCGGTCGAACGCCTCGAGGTCGATGGCCAGGGCCGCGCCCGGACTTCCGGCGGCGAGCGGCAAGCGACGCAGGGGATCCGGAACATGCCGCTGCGCGGCGAACGCGCGCATCTCCTCGTCCGTCAGCGGTCCGAGATGGAACGAAACGGCGCGGGAACGTATGGTCGGCAACAGATCGTACAGGTTCGGGGTCGTGAGAAAGACAATCAGGTGCGGCGGGGGCTCTTCGAGCGTTTTGAGCAACGAGTTGGCGGCCTGCTCGCCGGCGCGGTCGATTCCGTCGATCAGGAACACGCGCCAGGCGCCATGCAGGGGCTTGAGCGTGGCCTGCTGCTTGAGAAGGCGCATCTGCTGGATCGAGATCTGCCGCAGCGGACCGTCAGGCGGGAAGGTCACAAAGTCGGGATGAGAAGCAAATAGCAGCGGATCCTCAGCGCGCTTTTCTGAAGGCCATTTTTCCCGGTCGGCGAGAATGGCCTGATTTTCAGCGAGCGAGAGATCATCCCGTTCGATTTTGGCCGGATCGCCGAGCAGCGCGGCGGCGAAGCGCCGCACCAGAGTGGCTTTGCCGACGCCCACGGGTCCATCCAGCAGAATCGTCTGGGCGATGCACTCGCGCCGGATCATGCCTTCCAGCACAGACACAACCTCGGCATTGCCGTAAAAATTATGGATCACCTATTTGGTTGTAGCACTCCGCGCGGAGGCCAGGACAGCTCCGAATCAGGAGAAGCTTGCAGGCGGCGGTTGGCGCGAGAAGGCCGCGGTTGCGCCGCCACAACGAGCGCCTGCCCGGCTGGAAAGGAGGCGCCCTCGGGGGCGAGAAACGCTCCAGCCGCATGCGCACGCGCCTTTACCGCGTCATTATAGGGAGATGCGCAGCGCAGCACTGCTGGTCGTGTTGGCGATGGGGGTCTGGGCGGAGATGCCGGGCGTCCACGCGTCAGTTGTGGTCGAGTTGTTCACCTCCGAAGGATGCTCCAGCTGTCCGCCCGCCGACCTGCTGCTCCGCCGCCTGCAGCGGGAAGGCGTCGAAGGGATCGATGTCATCCCGCTCTCGTTCCACGTCGATTACTGGAATCATCTCGGCTGGAAAGATCCGTTCTCCTCGGCGGCGTTCAGCGACCGGCAGCAGGGTTACGGCCGGGCGTTTCACATTGAATCGGTGTACACGCCCCAGATGGTGATCAACGGCCAGGCCGAATGCCTGGGCAGCGATGCGCCTCGCGTCGTCGAGCTCATACGCCGCGCGGCTGAGAGCCCCCACGCAGAGGTTGCGGCGCGCGCTCTTTCTGATGGCGCTGCGGCGATGCTGGCGATCCGCATGGACGGCCTTCCTCCGGCGCACAAGGGCGAAATCATTGACGTCGTCCTGGCCATGACGGAAGACGGGCTGGCATCGAGCGTAACGGCCGGCGAGAATGCGGGGCGCAGGCTGATTCATACCGGCGTGGTCCGGCGGCTGGTGAAAATCGCGGAGATCGACCGCAACAAGTCCGCCGGCTACAGCGCCGATGTGAAGACGCCCATCGACCCTGCGTGGCGCCGCGACAAGGTGCGCGCCGTCGTATTCGCGCAAGAGCGCGGCAGCCGGCGCGTCGTGGGCGCGGCTTCCTGCACGCTGTAATTACTGCCCCGGGAAAAGGTTTCGGTTTCCCGCCTCGGGATTATACAGCTGGAACAGCTTCCGGAAGAATGCGGGACCGTTGACCGGCGGGATCCATTCAAACACTGCGCCTTGCGATTTCAGCTTTGCCGACAGGGCGGCGGCGTCGATCTCCTGGACAGGACGGTCTGTCCGGAGCGCCATGGCCGCTGCGACTCCCGCGGCCTGTCCAATGATCATGTATTGCGGCTCCATGCGCAGCGTCGAGTAGGCGACATGGCTCGCCGAGAAGGCGACCGGAACCAGCAGATTGGTCGCCTGCTGCCGCTTGGGCAGAATCATGCGGTAGGGGATTTGATAGGGCGTGACGGGCACTTGCATATCGCCTTCGTTTTCCACAGCCCCATCGGAGGTCGCCAGTCGCTGTACGTTATGCGAATCGCTGTTATAGGAGCCCATTCCGATTACATCCGGCTTCTTCAGGTCAGTTTGGATATCCTTCTGAGTCATGACATATTCGCCGATCATTCGTCTGGCCTCGCGGATGTAGAGCTGATGGGGCCAGTGGTCTGTGTCGACAAATTCATCTTTGGCCAAACCCCATCTGTTCACTTCGTTCCGCAAAGACGCGGGGACGCGCGGATCGTGGGCGAGGAAGTAGAAAAAGCCTTTGGTATAGTTGATGTGGTCTTCCCAGATACGCTTGCGTGTGGCGTAGTCGCCGTCCGGGTAGTTCCAGCTTTTTCCGATGTAGTCCGTTGAGAAGGCGCCCTGATTGTTGATGTCAGCCTTCTTGTTGGGAATCCTGGCGATGAGCGTCACCTCGTTCATGATCTGGGGGCGGCCCAGTTTCTTTTGCATGGCGTTCAGGTATCGCGCCAGCAGCTCATAGCGCCGCGGATCGTAATCCGGCGGCTTGGGGAAAGGGATCTGGTTGGCAGGATCCTCCGAGAGGATCATGCGGAAATTATACGACTGGACTTTTTTATCGCCCGTACCCGCCGCGGCCTTGGGCCCCGGATCGACCTCGGGCAGCAGTTTGCCGTTGGCGTCATAGGGGGAGATCCGGACCAGGAATTGGTGCAAGGGCGTGCGCTCGCGGACTCCGGCGAGCGATTCGCCATACTGCGCGGAGGATTCCCGGCCGACGGTATAGTCCACTCCAGCCTGCGCCATGAGATCGCCTTCATAAGAGCAGTCCGCGAAGATTTTGCCTGAGAATTTCTGGCCATTCTCGGTGATGATCGAGACGATCCGGGTTCCGGATTTTACGACTCCTGTTTTCTCGCGCAGCCGGTGATGCAGGGCCACGCGCACGCCGGCTTCCTGAAGCATCTCGCGAAAAACCTGTTCGCCGACCTTAGGCTCGTAAAACCACGCGACATCCTGAGCAAAGCGGCCGATATCGTACTTGCGGCCAACGCGCCAGTAAAACTCGAGCGCATAGCCGCCAATCACTTCCTTTTTGCCGAAATCGGTGCGGGAAAGGCCGCCGGTCGCCATGCCGCCCAGATGGGCGCCCGGCTCGAGCAGCGCGACCTTGAGGCCCTCGCGGGCGCCGCTTACCGCAGTGATGACGCCGCCCGCGGTTCCGCCGTAGACGACCAGATCATAGGGCTCCTGCGCGCACGCAAGCGCGGCGGCGCTGATGAACAGAAGAATTGCGCGAATCATGTTTCTTTCAATCGGGGTCGGAGAGAGCCCGCCTGGAGAGGCCCGCCCCATGATTCTGCCACAAGTTAGAATCACACTTATGTCTCGCCTTCTTATTCTTTGTTTGATTGCGTCCGCCGGCGCGCTCGCGCAGACCTACCAGGCGCAGATTACCGGCGTGGTTCGGGACGCGAGCGGCGCGGTGGTGGCGGGAGCCAAAGTGACGGCCACAAACGTCGCCACGGGCGTGCAGGCCAGCACGGAATCGAACGCCGAAGGCATCTATCGATTGCTTGCGCTCCAGCCGGCGCAGTACCGCGTGACGGCGACGATGACCGGATTCAAGACATTTGAGCAGGGTCCGGTGACCCTGCAAGTGAATGACGTGGTCACGATGGATATCACGCTCCAGCTCGGCAACGCGGCGGAGAAGGTGGAAGTGAACGCCGCTGCGGAAATGCTCCAGACCGCCACGGCTACGGTCGGCCAGGTGGTGAATACACGGCAGATCGAAAACCTGCCGCTTAACGTGCGGGACCCGCTGGCGCTGGTGGGGCTGACCGCCGGGGTGACCTTCGGCCCGAATTTCGGGAACGGCGGCGGACAGGAGTTGGGGCGCAATTTCTTCAAATCGGACTTCAATGTGGGCGGCGGACGCTCCGGCTCGCAGGAACTGCTGCTGGACGGCGCGCCGAACACCACGCCTGACATCAACCGCGGCATCATCAATCCGCCGGTCGACTCAGTGCAGGAATTCAAGGTGCAGCAGAACAGCTATGACGCCGAATTCGGCCGCACCTCGGGCGGGATCGTCAACGTGATTACGAAGAGCGGCACGAATGAGTATCACGGGCTGGTCTACGACTTTGAACGCCACAGCTTTATCGAGGCGAACAACTGGTTCAATAACCGCGCGGGCATCCCGAATCCATCGTTCAAGCGACACCAGTTCGGCGCCAATTCGGGCGGTCCGATCGTAAAAAACAAGACGTTTTTCTTCGCCGACTATGAGGGCTTGCGGCAGGGCTTTCCAGTGACGTTCGTTTCCACGGTTCCGACCGACCTTCAAAAAGCCGGCGATTTCTCACGCACCGTGGCCAGCGACCGGACGCCGATCGTGATCTACGATCCGAACACGCTGACGACGCTCGCCGACGGCAGCCGGATGCGCTCGCCGTTTCCGGGCAACGTGATTCCCCCGGAGCGGTTTGACCCGGTGGCGAGAAAGATTGCAAGCTACTATCCGTCGCCCAACCAGCCCGGCGATCCCGTGACCGGACAGAGCAATTACGTGCGCAGCGCAGGATCAACGATCAATACGGATAAATGGGACGCGCGCGTCGATCAGAGCTTCGGGGAGAACACGCGCGTGTTTACGCGCTACTCGCAGCAGAAGGACGTGCGTCTGGTTCCAGGTCCGCTGCCGGGTCCGATCGGCGGGGGGCGCAGCACCACCGATACCTATCATCAGGCCGTGCTGGACGGCACGCACGTTTTCACGCCTTCGTTGATCGCGACGGCGCAATTCGCCTTCAGCCGCGCGCTCGCCGCTCAATTCGGGCTGTCGAAAGGATTCAATTTCTCCGAACTCGGATTTCCCGCATCGCTGAACGCGATTGCGGTGGATCAGTTTCCGCAGGGCGCGATCGCCGATATTGGCGCCATTACGAACGGTTCCGACTCGTTTGTGCAATACCAGCCGCGGAACACCTGGACCACCCGCGCGAGCATCGCCTATTCGCGCGGCGCTCACAACCTGAAGGCGGGGGCCGACTGGCGGATCCTCAATTTCAATGAGGCGCAGAACACGCAGCCGAACGGGACCTACAACTTCGGCCGGACATTTACTCAAGGGCCCAATCCGGTTCAGGCCAGCCGCAACGGGGGGTTCGGCTTCGCCGACTTTCTGCTCGGCTTTCCGAACAGCGGCGCCATCCGGCAGTTGAACCCGATTTCGACGCAGGGCCTGTACTACGCGCTGTTCCTTCAGGACGACTGGCGCGTGAATAACCGTCTGACGCTGAACATAGGCGTGCGGTGGGATCTGGCCGTGGGCAACCGCGAAAAATACAATCGCCTCGCATACTTCGACCCGGCTGCGCCGAATCCGCTGGCGGGACCCAGCGGGCTTCCCAATCTGAAGGGCGTGCTGCGCTGGATCGGCGGTGACAACGATCCGAACCAGCAGGAGACGCAGTGGGCCAATTTCGGCCCGCGCTTCGGATTCGCGTTCAAGGCGACGGGCAAGAGCGTCATTCGCGGCGGATACGGAGTGTTCTTCGTTCCACGGATCATTCAGGGCAACGGCGACGGCGCGATCGAAGCCTTTCGCGACACGCCGTATGTCGCATCCATTGACGGCGGGCTGACTCCCGCGAATCGCCTGAGCAACCCGTTTCCGCAGGGCGTTTTGCCTCCGCTTAACGACCGCGACCCGCTGGCCAACGTCGGCGCGAGCATCCAGGCGCCAGTGCACGAGTTGAAATCGGGTTACGTTCAGTTGTTCAGTCTCGGATATCAATGGGAAGTTCCCGGCGGCATTGTGATGCAGGTGAATTACTGGGGCAACAAAGGTACGCATCTGATCACCGGTCCGTGGAATATCAACCAGCTTCCGGATCCGTACCTGGCGCTCGGCAATCAGCTGAATAATCAGGTCCCGAATCCCTTTTTTGGCCTGATCGCATCCGGCGCCCTGTCGGGGCGAACCATTTCGTTGCGGCAATCGCTGCTTCCCTTCCCGCAGTATTCTGGCGATAGCGGAGTTCAGCAGGTGTTCGCGCCGGCGGGCAACTCCACGTATCATGCTGGCACGTTTCAGGCCGAACGACGCCTGTCCAGCTCGATCACGTTCCTCGCCTCCTATACCTGGTCGAAGGCCATCGATGATATTGGCGGGGTCATCGATGTGTACAACCGGCGGTTGAACAAGGCGCTGTCCTCGTTCGATACGCCGCATCAGTTCGTGGGGAGCTGGGTGGCGCAGCTTCCGTTTGGCAAGGGGCGGGCGATTGGCTCGTCGTGGCGCGGCGTCGCCAATGCAGCGTTCGGCGGGTGGGACCTGGACGGCATCGTGCGCGTTCAGAGCGGTCTGCCGGTTTCGGTCAGCGGCGCCAATAATATCGGGCGCAGCGCGCGGCTGGATCATCCGACGATCGCGCGATGGTTCGACACCTCCGTATTCACCGCCGTTCCGGCCTTCACCTACTCGAACCTGGGGCCGCGGCTGCCCGACGTGCGCAGCGATTACACGCGCAATGTGGATGCCGTTATGGTGAAGAATTTCAGGCTCGCCGTGAAGGAGCATGCGGTCGACGCGCAGTTCCGCGCCGAATGCTACAACCTGTTCAACACGCCGCAATTTGCGGCGCCGAACGGGACCTTCACCTCGCAGAACTTCGGGCAGGCGACGGCGCAGCGAAATACGTCGCGGCAGTTCCAGTTCGGCCTTAAGATCAAGTTTTGACGCGCAGAGACTGGATCGCATCGCTTGCCGGGGCGGGGGTGTCGTTGGCGGCAGGAGCGCGTCCGCGAGCGGCGTGCGTGATGAACGTCTACACGCCCAACTCGCACGCCGATGTGTTTCTCAGCCGCCTGCTGGACGGCTATCGCCTGAACGGAGCATGGAATTCGCCGCGCCTGGAGACAGTGGCGTTCTACGTGGATCAGTTTCCGTATAACGACATGGCGCGGGAACAGGCCGCCGAGTACGGAATCCGCATCTGCAAGTCCGTCGCGGAGGCGATCGATGGCGTCGACGCCATTGCCGTAATCGGCGAACACGGCCAGTATCCGAGATCGCCGCTCGGAAACTTCAAATATCCGCGTAAGCGCTATTTTGACGAGATCACGCAGGTGTTCGAGCGGAGCGGCCGCGTCATTCCGCTGTTCAACGACAAATACCTGGCCTATGAGTGGGCCGACGCCCGCGCGATGTACGAGCGGGTCCGCGACCTGGGCATTCCGTTTCTATGCGGATCGACGCTGCCCTGGACGTGGCGGCGTCCACCGCTCGAATTCGCGCCGGGCATGCAGTTTGACGAACTCATCGTTATTAGTTGCGGCGATCTCGAAGAGCATGCGTATCACGGCATTGAACTGCTGCAATCGGCGGCGGAAGTTCGCCGCGGCGGCGAGACCGGAGTGGCGGCGGTGCGATACCTGGAAGGCGTCGAGGTGTGGAAGATCGCGCCGGAACTGCGCAAGGCCGCACTGGCGCGGCGGATCAATCCTCCTCCGGAGGACCATGGCGCGAAGCCGGAGGCATTCCTGGTCCGCTACGCCGACGGACTTCGCGCCGCGATTCTCCATCTGAACTCAAAGACGCGCGATTATCTGTTCGCGGCGCGGCTGCGCGGGAATCCGCGGGCGCAGGCGACATGCTTCTACATCGGCTTATACACGCACGCGCACTGGGGGTTTCTGGTGCGGGCCTTCGAGGATCTGGCGCTCAGCAGGCGGGAGCAGATGCCGGTCGAGCGGACGCTGGTCGCAAACGGGATCCTGCTGGCCGGGCTCGAGTCGCGGCGGAAGGGAGGAGCGTGGATCGACACTCCGCATCTCGATGTGCGGTATTCCTGGCCGCGCGCCTGATTGCGGGCGGCGCGGAATACGCCTTCGTCGATGTGCAGCGGGTTCCGGTTGCGGGCGATCCGGGGGCGGCGATCGTACGCATTGCGCCGCCGGAGGGCGTGAGCGAGATCTCGTGCGACGTGCTCATCGCCGGCGGGGGCATGGGCGGCGTCGGCGCGGCGCTGGCGGTATCGCGGCACGGTCTGTCGGCCTGCATGACCGAAGAGACGGACTGGGTGGGCGGGCAGGCCACGGCGGGGGGAGTGTCCGCGCTCGATGAGAACCGATTTATTGAAATCTCAGGAGGGACGCGCTCCTATTACGAGTTCCGGAACGGCATCCGGGCAGCGTACGGCGGCGTCATGAATCCCGGCCGCTGCTATGTGTCGGCGCTGTGCTTCGAGCCGAAGGTCGGGGTGGAGGTTCTCGAGCGGCTGCTTGCGCGGACGCGCACGCGAGTGTTTCTGCGAACCCGCGTGATTGATCTCGAGCAGCGGGCTGGACGATTCACCGCCGCGCTGGCCTGGCGGTATGATCGGCGCGAGGCGATCCGGTTTCGATTCCAGTGGGTTCTGGACGCCACCGAGACCGGGGAGCTGCTTCCGCTAGCGAAGCTGCCATACGTTGTGGGGGCGGAAGCGAAGTCCGATACTGGCGAGCCGCATGGGGCGGCAAAACCCAATCCGGCCTGCGTCCAAAGCTTCACGTATCCCTTCGCGGTGGAGCGGCGCGACGGCGAACGGCGCACGGTCGAGAGGCCCGTTGACTACGATACCATCTTGGAGCGCCAGGATTTCACTCTGCGCATCAACTACCCCAAGGAGTTTGGCTGGCGCGGGCTGTTCGAATACCGAATGTACGGCGAGGACCCGCCGATTCCCAACAACATGTCGCCCGGACCGTTCTTTGCGTGGCGGCGGTTGCGGGCTGAACGGCCCGAAATCGCGCTGATCAACTGGCCGCGACAGGATTACGCCGCTGAATCGATTCTGGATCGCGAAGCCGGCGACGTGGCGCGCATCCTTCAGCAGGCGAAACGCACTTCGCTTGCGTTTCTGTACTGGTTGCAGCACGATCTCGGACATCCCGAGCTGGCGCTCCGTCCCGATGTGATGGACACGGCCGACGGGTTCTCGAAATATCCGTACGTTCGGGAGGCGCGGCGTTTGATCGCGCGCGGGCGGGTTGTGGAACAGGACATTGTCGAAGAGGCGCAGCCGGGTCCGCGAGCGCGCTGGTTTACCGATTCGGTCGGGATTGGGTTCTACATGGTCGACATTCATCCCTGCGGCGCGAACGAGCGTGGGAGGATGATGATGCCGCGGCCGTTTCAGATTCCGATGTCTGCCCTGCTGCCCCGCGCGACGGTGAATTTTCTTCCGGCGGGCAAGAGCATCGGGGTGACGCATCTGACGAACGGGGCCTTCCGGCTGCATCCGGTTGAGTGGAACATCGGCGAGGCGGCGGGGACCATTGCGGCGCTGGCGATCGAGCGCGGCGGCATTCCGGATACGGGCGCGGTTCAGCAAGACCTGGTCGGCGCGGGCGCGCCGCTGGTGTGGTTCGACGATCTCAGGGTCGATCACCCGGCGTTTGCCGCCATACAACTAGCTGCGATTCGGGGGATATATCCGCTCGGAGGGGATCTGCACGCCTCGCCCGACGCGCCGGTCACGCGCGCCGAGGCGGCGGCAGCGCTTGCGGCGTGGGCAGGAACGCCGGTGGTCCGTGATGCCGCGATCCGGCTTGCCGTCGAGCGCGGCTGGATGGCCGTTGATCACCGAAACTGGTTCCACCCAGACCTGCCGCTGGTGTGGTCCGACGTGCGGGAAGACAAGCTCCCCAAACGTCTTCCGCCCGTACCGAATCGTGCGGTCCCGGTGACGCGCTCCCAGCTGGCGGGCAGGCTCTTGGCCGCCTTCTAAAGTCAGTCCTGAGCGATCAAGAGCGGGCATTCCGGAGGCGGTCCGGCTTGGGCCACGACAGGATGGGTCCGTCTGGATGCTATACTGTGTCTTATGCGTTAGCTTCATGTACTTTCCTTAATCCGCCCGCATAAGACCGCCGCACAGCGGTTTCAGAAAACTCTAATCTCTTTCCAAAAGGAGGCGCGTTGAAAACGATATCGCAGCGATTGTTCGTGTTCGCGGGTCTGCTGGCGTCGCCGTGTGCGACGAAGCTCGAACCGGCAGCGCCCGTTGCCCGTAAACCGAAGGATCCACGAATTGTCCGGCTGCAGCAATTCCTTGAGGAAAAAGGCTGCCCAATCAGTCAGTTCGCTGCCGATTTCATTGAGGCAGCCGACCATTTTGAGCTGGACTGGCGCCTTCTGCCAAGCATTTCGTACATCGAATCCGGGGGCGGCAGGGATTACCGCGGGAACAACATTTTCGGGTGGGCAAACGGAGAATATTCGTTTCCGTCCATTCGCGCCGCAATCCGGCTGGTGGCATCCAGATTGGGGAAATCAAAGCTTTACAAGCACAAAGACCTGGACGGCATACTTCACACTTATAATCCTGATGAAACATACGGACTGCGCGTGAAGGCAATAATGACCCTTTTAGGCGCAAGGCGAGGCGCCTTCGCTGAGGAGAGCGACTGACGGCCGCATTACGGCCGCGTTTCACATCCCGAACCGTGCTACAGCGCCTGACGCGCCGCGAAGTACAGTCCGCCAAATACCACTAATGTGCCGAGAGCGACCGCCAACCAGAGCAGCATGCGCTGCTTGCTGCTGGTTTGGGCATCCAAGTCCCTCTTAATCTGGTCATCGAGGCTGTCAAACATTCTGACCTCCTTGCGAACCCGCAAACGCGAGCGACAGACCGTATGCTACTTAAATTATAGTAGTATTCGGGGTCAATGGAACCTGTTAATTCATTTTTATCATCAGCATCTTAAGGCAAACGCCGGGCGCGGCGCGCGAAGGGCCGAGGCTGGCGCGATCTGATGCTGGGGCTTCATATATCTTCGGGTGGCCGCAAAACAGCGTACAATAAGGATTCCGGCTCGAGAAGTTCAAACCGTCACAGAGGCTTGTAGCCGAAAGATAGGCGCCGTCCCGCTAACTTCGTGGACGGCCTGATCGTCAGCATCATTGTAACGGCGTTAACGAACTGTATACGTGTAATCCGCCAAACAAGGTAGACGATTGCATCGCAACATGCAACTCCCGGCAAGCGCGAACGCCGCGTCGCCCGCGCCATCCATATCGCCATCCGAGCGGAAGCCGCAACTTGTGCCGCCGCGGGTTCCGCACCGGCCGTCCCGAGGGAGATGGTGGCTGGCGGGTGCGGCGCTGGCCTTAACGATCGCAGCGGCGGCGCACCTATATCGCCGTTTGGCGCCATCGAGCGCGGGTCCGGCTGCGAATGGGCCTCTTCGGACGGCCACGGTGACGACGGGCATGGTGGAACGGACGCTGCGGCTGACCGGAGTGACGGGTGCAGAAAACTTCGCTTCGCTGATCGCGCCCCAGCTCCGGGGCAGCCAGTCAGGCCGGGGTCGCGACTTTTCGGCCGACAGCAGCGCTTCGAGCACGACTGCGGCGATTCCATCGCTGTCGGGCGGCAACAGTTCCAGCGCGTCTTCGTCGACGAGCACATCCGCCGGCGCCTCGGGGGGAAGCGGAGGGCAGAACAATCTGTCCGCCGCGCTCCGGGCGGCGACCAGTCGGTTTGGGGGGGCGGCGACATCGGGCAGTTCAACGAGGCCGTCTGCGGGCACATCGGGCGGATCTTCCTCCGCATCTTCAGCGACAGGTTCAGCCTCAGGATCGACTGCAATGGGCTCGACCGGACTTGGTTCGACGGCTGCGAGTTTGAATACGGGTTCAGGCGGCGGAGGCGGGGGAGGCGACTTCATGCTGGTCCTGCAGAAACTCGCCAAGCCGGGCGCACACGTGAAGAAGGGCGATGTCGTGGCCGAGTTCGACCGCCAGAATATGCTGCTCCGTCTGGATGATTATCGCGCGTCGGTGCTTCAGCGCGAAGCGTCGCTGCGGCGGCTCAAGTCGGATCTGGAAGTGCAGCGTAAGGCGCACGATCAAGATATTGCAAAGGCGAAGGCTGCGCTGGACAAGGCGCGGCTGGATCTCAAGACGCTTCCTGTCCTTTCAGACATGGACGCCGTGCGGGCCAAGCTCGCGGTTGAAGAGGCGGAAATGAAGTACCGGAGCCTGCTGGCCGAAGCCCAGCTGGTGGACGCATCCATTCGAGCGCAAATCCGGAACAACGAGCTTGACCTGGAGCAAGCCCGGATTGAGCTGCGGCGCGCCGAAGCCAATACCGAACGTATGCGCGTCAAGGCGCCGATTGACGGCTTGACGGTGATGCAGCAGATTCCGCGCGGTCCTGAACTGGCGCAGGTGCAGGAAGGGGACCAGTTATGGCCGGGCATGATGTTCATGTCCATCGTGGATCCGCGGTCGATGGTGGTGAACGCCGCCGTGAACCAGGTGGACGTGGAAAAGCTGCGAATCGGCGCGAAGGCCCGCGTACGATTTGACGCGTATCCCGACCTGGTGTTGCCCGCGCGCGTGTATTCGATCGGCGGGATTGCGAAATCGAGCGGCATGCGCGGCGATTTCGTCAAAGAGATTCCGGTCAGGCTGAAGCTGGAGGCGACCGACCCGCGGGTAATTCCGGACCTCTCGGTGGCTGCGGACGTTGTGCTCGAGGCTGAGCCACAGCGCGGAGCGATCGCGCCGCTCGGCGCGATTTTCCGCGACCCGGATTCGGCGGCGCCATTTGTTTTTCTCCGCACGCCTCCGGGCTGGGTGCGCCGGACGGTAGAACTCGGCGTGACCAGCAATATCGAGGCGGCGATCCGGTCCGGGCTGCGGGCTGGCGATGTTGTCGCGCTGGACAGACCGCCAGCCGCGGCGTCCGGCTCCGGTCCGAGAGACTGAGCCGACGAGCTTTCCAAAATGTCGAAAGACGTAAAACCAAAGCACAGGATTGGACAGACAGCCGGTTCGCGCCGCAAGCGCCTGATGATCTGGTCGCTGCTGCTGCTGATTGGCGCGGGCGGCGGCTACGCAGCCTATCGCTACAACAATGACACCAAGGTGGAGGTGGCGGTGGCCAAGGTGCGTTCCGGCGACTTTATCATCAGCGTTCGGGCGCGGGGCGAAATCCGCAGCACGCAGTCGATCGTGCTCTCCGCGCCGCAGGTTCCGAACCCGCGCATTGTGCGTCTGGCGGAATCAGGGAAGCCGGTGAAGAAAGGCGATGTTGTGGTTGAATTCGACGCGGCGCAACAAGAGCAGAACTATCTGGAAAAGAACACCAGCGTTCGCACTGTGGACAGCGAAATCGTCCAGACCAAGGCATCGCACCGCATCACGGACGAAATGGACGCCATGAACCTGATGACGGCGGAATACAACCTCCAGCGGGCCGAACTCGAAGCCAGCAAGGCCGAAGTGCTGTCGGAGATCGAAGGAGCGAAGAATCGGATTGACGTCGGCATCTCCGAAGGAGAGCTGGCGCAGGTAAAGACCACCATCGGATCGCACAAGGTGGCGCAGAATGCGGATCTCGACCGGCTTGGACAGAAGAAAGACAAGGCTGTTCGCGACACCGAGCGCGCCAGGACCTATCTGTCGAAAATGGTGCTGCGGGCTCCGATTGACGGCGTTGTGAATATTCTTCCTAATTTCCGCAGTTCCGGATCGTTCGGTTCCGCTCCTCCACCTTTCAAGGAGGGCGATCAGGTGTGGACGGGGGCGGCGATTGCCGAGATTCCGAATCTGTCGGACATGCGCATTGAGCTCAAGCTGGACGAGGTGGATCGCGGAAAGCTCAAAATCGGGCAAGCCGTGAAAGTGCGAGTGGACGCGATACCGGAGAAGGAATTCACGGCCGTGCTGGACTGGATTAGCCCGATCGCTTCCGTGAATTTTCGGGGACCCTGGATGCAGGAGAAGACGTTTCCGGCGCACGCCACATTGCGAAACCTCGATCCGCGCCTGCGGCCGGGTATGAGCGCCTCCGCGGATATTGTCATCGAACGCCAGCCCGATCGCCTGCTCATCCCGGTTCGCGCCAGTTTCGCTCACGCCGGCAAGCCCGCTGTTTACGTCCAGCAGGGCGACCATTTCGTCATCCGCCAGATCGAGGTCGGCAGGCGCAACGAAGTGGACATGGTGGTTCTGAGCGGTCTTCATAAGGGCGAAACGATCGCTCTCGAAAATCCCATCGAAGCCGCAAAGAAAGCAAAGAAGTTGTAGCGCCTATGTCCCGATGGAAGCAAGTGAGGAGACTCGCCGTGCGAACAGCCGTCGCAGCCACGCTGGCTGCGGCGGCGTGGCGCGGATATCGCGCGTTTCGCGATTTCAGCAAGAGCCCGGAACAGATCGCGACGACCCGGGTACGGCGCGGCGACGTTGTGGTGCGAAGTTACGCGCGCGGCGAGCTGCGCGCCGTCCGCTCGGCGACGCTCACAGCCCCCAACCTTTTTGGAACGGTGCAGGTGACGCGGCTCGCGCCCCTCGGCGCGTTTGCGCGGGAGAAGGATCTGGTAGTCGAGTTCGACGACTCGGAAGTGAATTCGCGGGTTGAGGAAAAGCAGCTTGAAATCGACCAGCTCGAGGAACAAATCAAGAAGAACACCGCCGACCTGGAAATGCGCAATAACCAGGATCAGGTGGACCTGCTCAGCGCGCGATACGCGGTGCGCCGGGCGGAGCTGGAAGTGAAACGCAACGAGCTGCTGTCGTCGATTGACGCGAAAAAGAATGAGCTCACGCTCAAGGAAGCCAATCAGCGATTGAAGCAGCTGGAAAGCGATATCAAGAGCCGGCAACTGCAGGCCCAGGCGCAGCTTGCTGTTTTGCGCGAGCAGAAGAACAAAGCCGTGCTGGAGCTGGCGCGGGAGAAGCAGCGCCTCTCGCAGGTGAAATTGCTGGCGCCGATCAGCGGTCTGGTGGCGATGCGCCAGAATCGGACCGGATTCTTCTTCCCAGGTATGCAGATTCCCGACATTCGTGAAGGCGATCAGGTGCAGCCGGGAATCCCGGTGGCCGATATTCTGGACCTGTCCGAGATGGAGGTGGTGGCGAAAGTTGGCGAGTTGGACCGGGCGAATCTGCGGGAAGGACAGGAAGCGACGCTGGTGCTCGACGCCCTTCCGGACAAGAAGCTGCACGCTTCGATCAAGAGTATGAGCGGCACGGCCAGCGCGAATGTATTCTCGTTCGATCCGGCGAAGAAGTTCGATGTCGTGTTCGGAATCGACATGCGGGAGCTGCTCAGAGCGCTTGGCGCCAAGCCCGACCAGATTGAAAAGATTCTGGCGACTGCCGAGCAGAACCGCAGGAAGCCGAATGCGTTGACTCCCAATCCTTTTCTTGCGGCCGGAACTTCGGGCGGCCCGGTTCTGATGCCTGGCGCCGGCTCTGCTGGGAGCGGGCCGGCGGCTCCGGCTCCCGCGCTGCCCCAGGGAGTGAGCGGAGGGATGCGGCCCGCGATGGCGCCTGGAGCGGGGGGCTCGCGGCAGGCTTCGGGGGCGGGCGGCTCTTTCCCTGTGGCGCGCTCCGTGGACGCATCGCCTCAGGGCGGCCCGCAGCAAGTTCTGATTGCGGGCGGTCCGGCGGCGGGCGGGCCCCCGATGATGTTCACGGCCGGCCCGCAAAAGTTCAGCGAGGCCGATCTGGCGAATGCGAAAATGCCGCCTCCACCCGAACGGGACACGCAGTTCGATGTGCTGCTCCGCCCGGGTCTGCTGGCCGACGTCGAAATTGTGGTGGACAAGGTGGCTAACGCCATCTACGTGCCGAACCAGGCCGTCTTTGAGAAGGATGGCAAGCCGGTCGTCTACGTGAAGAGCGCAAATGTGTTCGAGCCCAGATTCATCAAGCCGCTGAAGCGCAGCGAATCCGTTCTGATCGTTGCCGAAGGGGTTCAGCCGGGCGAGGTCATCGCGCTCACCGATCCCACCGCGAAGAAGAACGACAAGCCCGACAAACAAAAGAGCGGCGGCGCGATGGGCGCCCTGCCGGGAGGAGGCAAGTAATGTCCAACCTGGCGGGATATCTGCCGGAGCTGTACATGGGGCTCTCCAGCCTCCTTGTGCACAAGCTCCGCAGCCTGCTGACGATGCTTGGCATGATCTTCGGCGTCGGAGCGGTGGTGGCCATGCTGGCCATCACTGCCGGCGCGCAGAAGGAAATGATGAGCTATATCGACCTGCTCGGAGTCAACAACATCATCATCGAAGCCAAGGAGGCGGCGGATCGCAATGAGTTGCAGGAACGGCGCGCAAAATCGCCGGGGCTTTCATTCCGCGACTTCCGCGCGATTTCGGAAAATGTGCCGGGATTGCAGGCGCTGACGCCGCGCAAGCGCTTCAAGCCGCTCAAGGTTTTGCCGAAGCCCTCGCTGGAAATGCCGCAACTGATCGGCGTGCAGCCGGATTTCCTGGAGATTAACAGTCTGAAGGTCGTGGAAGGCCGGTTCTTCACCGAAGACGACGACGCGAGGTCGGCGCCGGTATGCGTTCTCGGCGAGTCGGCGAAGGTGAACCTGCTCGGCTATGAGCCGGCGGTGGGCAAATATGTCAAGGTGAACGACACCTGGCTGCAAGTGATCGGCGTGCTGGCGCAACAAGCCACGGCGGATGCGGATGTCGAAGGCCTTGAAGTTGTGGACCGCAACAACTTGATTATCGCGCCGCTGAATACGGTGATGCGCCGCTTCGAAGATAACAACAGTTATCTCAAAGACGAGATCGATGGCATCTATATCAAGGTCGCCCAGGGGACGGACTCGATCGGCGCTTCGAGCGTGGTCAAGGCCATCCTGGGCAGCACTCACAAGGACGCCGGCGATTTCAATGTTGTGGTCCCTGCGGGACTGCTCGAGCAGAAGCGCCGTACGCAATTCACGTTTAAAGTCGTGATGATCTGTATTGCGGGGATTTCGCTGCTGGTCGGCGGAATCGGCATCATGAATATCATGCTTGCGACCGTGCTCGAGCGCACCCGCGAGATCGGAATCCGGCGCGCCATCGGCGCACGGCAAGCGGACATCATCCGTCAATTCCTGACGGAAGCGGTGCTGATTTCGATTCTTGGCGGGCTGATCGGGATTCTGTTCGGGGTCACGCTGTCGCAGGTGATCGCGAAGGCGGCGGGTTGGTCGACGGTGGTGACCATGACCAGCATCGCCGTCGCTTTCGGGGTGTCGGTCGGAATTGGACTGCTTTTTGGCATCTATCCGGCGGTTCAGGCTGCCAAACTGGATCCGATTGAAGCGATCCGGTATGAGTAAGCGGTCAGCAGGTTCCGGTTGCCGGTGAATAGCAGCATGAGTGAGTAGGTGGATGCGCACAGTTACATTTTTGTTGGTGATATCCAGTCTCGCCGTCGCGAGCGACGAGCCGTTTTTTCCGCAGCCGGCGTATTTCAAACGGCATTTCCCCATCGCGGCTCCGACCAGGGTGGAGTTGCAGCCGCCGGCGCGGCTTTCGGATTTCATTGTGGACGGCAAGCTCGAGCTGTCGCTCAAGAACTACATTGATCTCGTTCTTGCGAACAACCCGGACGTGAGCATCCAGAAGCTCTCGGTCGAGTACCAGAAGAACGCTATTCAGAGAGCGTTCAGCGTTTTTGATCCGGCGGTCCTGGCCAGTTTCCGGTCCACGCGGCAGCAGACTCCGTCCAACAGCGTGTTGAACGGCGCCGCGAGCCTGAACCAGCTGACGCAGCCGCTCTCGATCAACTATACGCAATTGCTGGGTACGGGCATGACCTACAGCGTCGGCTTTTCAGACACCAAGATTTCGACCAACAGCGCCTTTGCCACTTACAATCCGAGCTACGGCTCGAACTTGACCTTCAACATCACGCAGCCTCTGCTGCGCGGCCGCGGCTCCTACTTTGTCCGGCTGCCGATCACGCTCGCGCGCAGCCGCCTCAAAAGCAGCCAGTATGCGCTCGAGGATCAGTTGATCCAGCTTGTCTCCAATGCCGAGCTGGCCTATTGGGCCGTGGTGGAAGCGCGCGAAAGCCTGCTGGTTCAGGAGAAGTCGCTTGCGCTGGCCGATACGTCGCTGAAGAGGTCCAAGCGCGAGCTGGAGCTGGGCGCGATCTCATCGCTGGAGATTTACCAGCCCGAAGCGAATTATGCCAACGCCGAGCTGGCCGTCACTCAGGCGAGATACAGGCTACAGCAGGCCGAGGATGCGCTGCGCCGGCAGATCGGCGCGGATCTGGACCCCAAGGCTCGCGACCTGCCGCTGGTGTTGACGGAATCGGTCAGCCCGCCGGTCGAGACGGCCACGCCGGACAAAGAACAGGTGGTTGCGCGAGCCCTGGCGCGCCGCCCTGATCTCAAGGCTCTTGCGGAGAACCTGGGAGCGGATGATCTCACGATTGCGCAGGCCAATAACGCGCTCCTTCCGGATCTTTCATTGACCGCTCAGTACGGTTCATTCGGACAGGGCGGCACATTTTACGCCAGGCAGAACGTGTTTGCCGGGGACGGGACCAGCTCGCAAATCATCACGGCCATTCCCGGCGGCTTTGGCGACGCCTGGACGCAGATGTTTGGTTTTGGCTATCCGACCTACGGCTTCGGACTCACTCTTCGCCTCCCGGTCAAGGACCGCAAGGCTTCGGCCGACCTGGCCGACGCAGTGTTGACCAAACGGCTGGATGCGCTGAAACTGCGCAGCGCTCAGCAGAATGCGCGCTTGCAAGTGTTGCAGGCATTGAGCCAGGTGGAGAACAGCAAGGCCAGCGTTCAGATGGCGAAGGTGGCGCGCGACCTCGCGCAAAAGCGAGTCGACGCCGACCAGAAGCGATATGATCTGGGGACGACGACCATCTTTTTTCTGCTCGCTTCACAAAATGACCTTGCCGCAGCCGAGTCGGCGCTGGTGCGCGAATCGATCAACTATCGCCGCAACATCCTGAATCTGCTGCAGAGGACCGGCGAGCTGCTTGAAGAGCGGGGCATCGCCGTGCAGTAAGTATTGGTGGCGGCTGGTTGCCGGCAAAATGCCGTGGGTTCTCTACCCGGGCGCCGGCATTCGCCGCTCCAGATTATGGGCCGCATCCGCATCCTGTCCGACGTCGTGGCGAACAAGATCGCCGCCGGAGAGGTGGTCGAGCGTCCGGCGTCCGTGGTTAAGGAACTGCTCGAGAATTCTCTGGACGCGGGCGCGAGCGAGGTGCGCATTGCCGTCGAGGCCGGGGGGCGCAAACTGATCCGGGTCTCGGACGATGGCTGCGGGATGCTGCGCGATGACGCCATGCTCGCCTTCGAGCGGCATGCCACCAGCAAACTCAGCGACGTCAAGGATCTGCTTTCGATCGCCACCCTCGGCTTCCGCGGCGAAGCGCTGCCGTCCATCGCCAGCGTCTCGCGTCTGCTGCTTGAGACCAGATCGGAGGACGAGAACACCGGCGCGCGGGTCGAGATCGCGGGCGGCAAGCTGCTTCGCTGCGAAGAGATTGCGATGCCGAGGGGCACCGTCGTCACGGTTCGCGACCTTTTCTACAACGTGCCGGCGCGCAAGAAGTTCCTGCGCTCGGAGCAGACTGAGCTGGCCCATATCGCCTCGCTCGTGACGCACTACAGCCTTGCGCATCCCGCCAAAAGCTTCGAATTGACTCACGGGTCCGCCGAGCTGCTGGCGGTAGCGCCCGTGGTCGAGCTGCGCGACCGCGTCTATCAGGTGTTTGGCAGCCAGATCATGGACGAGCTCGTCGATCTGGGCGTGAAAGAGCGCGAGCTCCAGATTCCAGCGCCGGCGCCGTCGTGGCCGCCCCAGCGGGACAGCGGGCCGGAGTCGGATGAGCCGCCCGGGGTGCGACCCTTCTGCCTCCGCGGCTTTGTTTCACGTCCGCAGGTGCGGAAGTCGAACCGGAACTCGATTTTTTTGTTCGTTAACGGCCGGCTGATCCGCGACAAGCTGCTATTGCACGCCATTTCGGCGGCTTACCACAACCTGCTGCCTGCCTCGTCGTATCCCTTCGCGCTGCTGTTTATTGACTGCGACGCTGAAGAAGTGGACGTCAACGTACATCCCTCCAAAACCGAAGTGCGGTTTCGCCATCCGTCGTTCGTCCACGACTTCGTCCGGGATGCGATCCGCGATACGCTGATCGAGCGCAAGCCGGCATCGGAGATGCCAGCCGCGCGTCCGCCGGCGCCGGCTTGGACAGCGCCCCAGCCCGCCGCTGAACTGCCCTACTCGGAGTTTTCGCAGCGGATCGCGAACGGCGGGCGAGAGGCGGCGTTTTCAGAAATTCCTGCGGCCGAATGCCCGAGCGAACTGCCCCCATTCACGCTTCACCCGGTCGCAGCGCCGTCGCCGCGCTTTGATTTCAGCAGCGCGCCGGCGATCACGATCGCCCGCTCAGCATCGCCCGACGAGGTCCGGCTGCCGGCTCCGGAAACTCACGGTTCGCTGCCCGATGAGGCTTACCTTCCCGCCTCCGACAGTCTCGAGTCGCTGCGAGATCTGCGCCCGCTTGGCCAGCTTCATGACAGCTTCATCATCGCAGCCGGCCGGGATGGCTTATGGGTTATCGACCAGCACGTCGCGCATGAGCGCATCCTGTTTGAGAAGGTGCTGCGGGAGCGCTCTTCCGGGCGGGTCGAGATGCAGCAATTGCTGATGCCGATGGTGCTCCAGTTGAGCGCGTCGCAGCAGATCGAATATGCGCGCATCGCAGACGAACTTCAGGGCGCGGGTTTTGAAACGGAGCCCTTTGGCAATCGCACCCTGGCGGTGAAAGCCGCGCCCGCAGGCGTGAGCGCTTCAGAAATCGAGAAGCTCGTGTTCGAGATCCTGGAAATTGCGGAACGGGAGCTGCGGCGCGCCTCCATGGATGACGTGCGGCGCGGCATCGCGGCCTCCATCGCCTGCCGCGCGGCCATCAAGGTAAACATGCGCCTCGACCGGTCCAAGATGGAGTGGCTGCTTGCGGCGCTGGCGGCGACTGAGTGTCCGATGACGTGCCCGCATGGACGCCCGGTCGCGCTGCGGTACTCGACGCGCGAAATTCTGCGCGGCTTTCACCGCATTTGAGCGGGGCTTACGGCGCCGCGGAGGCGTTGGCGGACCGCAGCGCTTCCCAATACAAGGCGGCGACGCGTTCCGGCCGGTGTTGCGAGCAGATATGCTCACGCGCCAGATCGCCGATATCGCGCGCGTCGCGCCGGTTTTCGGACAGCCACAACATCGCCGCCGCGAGCATCTCCTCCTCAGCAGGCCCGTGGTCGATGGGAACAATTCCGGCTGCCGGGAAGTCTGCCGTCTCCTCGCCGGCCGTCGCCAGGACGGGTTTGCCAGCGCCCATGAGGCGGATTGCAATCCCGGACGTCTCGCCGGCTCGCGGATAGCGCAGATTGATGCATGCATCCACGGCTGCCGCATACGTTGCGAAATCGCGGTCCGGGATGTAGCCGATGCGGATCACGCGTTCGCGGCCCAGTTGCGGCGCAAGAGCGCGGCGCAGATCGGATGAGGCGAATTCACCGGCGACGAGGAGCGCGATGTCCGCCCGGCGACGCCGCAGAGTTTCAAAGGCGCGAAGAATTGCGCACAGGCGCTTCGACTCCCGCAGATGTCCGAAGACGCCGAACAGAAATGTGCGCGGTCCGACTCCCAGACGGTCGCGCAGTTGGATCACTTCGCGCGCGGACGGGTCCGGCCGCGGCTCATAGAGGTGCGGAATCTGGAATATGTCGGCGCCGGCCGCATGCTCCCGGACCATGCGGGCCGCCGCGGAGTTATGAACGATCGCCGCCTTTGACCGTTCGACCAGGCGCCGCAGCATCGGATGCTCGAAGTATGCCGCGTCGACTGCCGAGCGCCGGCGGCCGATCCATAGCCGCGCAGCCGTCCCCGCGCTCCACTGGCCATAGTTATACACGAACTCTTGGACATACTCCGCTTGGTTCAGAATCCCGAGCAAAAAATGGTGCAGCACGGCGTCATGCAGCACGATGACGCCCGGGCGGCGCAGCGCCTGTTCGTACATCGACCGATGCAAGTGGTTATTGCCAATGTGATAGAGGCAGATGTCCGCGCGGGAATCGTCGAGCCGCACCTGTCCGAGCGCCTGAAGCGCTTTGTAGAGCGCTGCGGCGTATTCTGCCACGCCAGTCGGCGCGGGCGGCATCGGAGCGAAGAATCCGACCGTCATTCTTTGGGACGCCGGCCGAACAGGGCCGTGCCGACGCGAACGTGGGTGGCGCCCTCCTCGATCCCGACCTCCAGGTCGTGCGACATGCCCATCGAGAGCCCCGTCAGGCCGTACCGCCTGGCCAGCTCACGAAGCTTGCGGAAGTACGGCCGTGAAATCTCAGGATCTTCGGACCAGGGCGGCATGGTCATCAGTCCGAGCAGCTTCAGGTTTGCGCTTCGGTTCAGCGCCTCAATGATTTCTGGCAGCTGTTCCGGCGCGGCGCCGCTCTTCGTCTCCTCGTCAGACAGCTTCACCTCGATCATCACTTCGAGGGATCTGCCGGCCTGTGCGAGGCGGGTCGCGAGCCGCGCGGAATCCACCGCGTCGATAGACTGGAAGAGCGCTGCGGCGCGGCGGGCCTTATTCGATTGCAGGCGCCCGATCAAGTGAAATATCGCGCCGCTCAGATCCGACAATTCAGGAGATTTCTGCTCAAATTCTTGCACATAATTCTCGCCGAAGTGTCTCAGGCCGGCGTCGTAGGCTTCGCGGATGACCGGCGCCGGGAACTTCTTCGTGACCGCAATGAGGGTGATCTCTTCACGTCGCCGCCCGGCGCGCTCCGCCGCTCTGCGGATACGGCTCTCCACAGCCTCAACTCTTTCGCGGATCGCTGATGTTTCGCGGAGCACTGAATCCATGATAGGGTCATCGTGAGCGCGTTCGGAGGGGAGGCGCCCGGCGCCGCAGCCGAGGCCCAGCGCGCGATTGAGCGGTTCCTGTCCAACAGCAAGGAACCGGCCTTGATTGAGGCTGGCGAAGAGCCGGTTGAGCTGGCCAACGGGAACTATGCGCTCCAATGGCGCGGCGGTTCGCTGATGCTACAGGTCTGGGACGACCGGCGTAACATCGTGCGGCGCATTACGGGCATCAGCAGCGAAAGTCGCGGCCGGCTCGACCTTACCATGGAGCGCTTTGGGAAGCGGCTTGGAACCCTCTCGCTGGTCGATTTGCGGGCGCCCCGAAACACGCATGCCTCCCGGCGCGCCGTTCGCGGCGCCTACGGCGAGATCTTCCGGAGAGCCCTGCACAGGCAGTTCACCGGATGGAGCATTGTGGATCTCAGCAGCTCGCCGGATCTGGAGCGCAGCCTTTCGGCGCGCTATACGCGGGCGCTCCTTCGCCGCGGGGCGACCGGCTGGGCGGCGATTGGAGCGCCCCCGGGCGACGGCGTGGACGGCGTGTTGACCTTCGGCCTCATCTGGCTCGATTATTTGCGCGGGCGGGAGCGGCGGCTGGCGATGGAGGGACTGGCTGTGTTTCTGCCGGCCGCGGATCTGACCGTCACGTGTCTGCGCCTGAAGCACCTCAACGGCCGCGCCGCGCAATTTGCCGTCTTCGCCCAACTTGAGGACGGCTATGAAGAACGCATCGACTGCGCCGACTTCGGGAACCTGGAAACGCGTTTGGAGAGCTGCGCGGCGGAGCCGCCGGATCAGCCGGAGCATATCCGCCAGTGGTCGGACCGGATCGCCGCGCTTGCGGACGTCGAGCGCATCGAGCGCGGAGACGGCTCGGTCAGCCTGCGCGTTCGCGGCCTCGAATTCGCCCGCGCAGCCGGAGCGCGGCTGATCTGGGGACTGGAAACCAAGCGCATCGCGACTGCATCTAATGTGGCGGAAATCGAGCGCTTAGCCGTTGAATTGGCCCGCCTGCGGTCGGCTGAGTGCGCCGATCCTCAAAACGCAGTTTATTTGAGGAATGCCGAAGGCTGGCTGGAGTCGCAGGTGCGACGCGAATTGACGGAGATTGATCCCACGCTCGTTCCGCATCCTCTCTACGGCCAGGCCCCCACGTTCGCAGCCGGCGATCGCGATATCATCGATTTGCTCGCGGTGGATCACGCGGGTCGCCTGGCCGTTCTTGAAGTGAAGGCCTCCGAGGACATCCACCTCCCTTTGCAGGCGCTCGATTACTGGATGCGCGTCAAGTGGCACGCCGAGCGCGGCGAGTTCTCCAGTCGCGGATATTTTCCGGGCAGGGAATTGCAACGCGCAGCGCCGCGACTGATGCTGATCGCGCCGGCGCTGCAATTCCATCCCGCCAACGAGGTGGTCCTGCGCTACTTTGATCCGTCCATCGAGGTCGCGCGCATCGGCGTCGGCATGGAATGGCGCAAAAGACTGAAGGTCATGTTCCGCTACGGGGCAAACTAAGTGTATGGAGTACGGAATCATCAAGCACGTCCGCCAGGCGGTAAAGTATCTAAATCCCGACGAGGTGTGCCGAGCGGCTGCGCAGCCCCTGAATATCGGGCTGGTGGCGCCGAGCGCCGACGCGTTGTGGGACATGGAGCGCTACTTCTGCCCGCCGGAGCTGTCGCCTGCCAAGCGCGCCCACGTGGCGAGAATGCTGCACCGCATTTCCGAGGTTGGCCGGACGGTTCCGTACGACTTTGAAGTTTGGGACGATTCATTAGCCATGCCCGCGCACGCCTTCGCGTTCGATTCGCGCAATCCGGAAAGGATCGTGTATGAAGTGCTAAAGCGCCGTCCCGATCTTGCCTTGCCGCTAGCCCGGCATATCGCGCCGTTCCGCAAGCCCGTGATCGATCAGATTGTAGCCAGCGTGTCCAAAGAGAATGCGTTGTTTTCGCTGGCGACGGCTTTGCCGGACGTGGTTCCTATTCTCTCCTTGCCCTGGGCTGTCGGCGAATTCGCGTCCGACACCGCATTCCTTACGATGAACCAGATCCGGATGACATTCATGATCGCCGCGGCCAGCGACCGGCCGGTGGGGTATCGCGAGCAGAAAGGCGAGGTCGGCTCGATCATCGCGGGCGCTTTCGGGTTCCGAGCCATCGCCCGCGAGTTGGTGGGCAAGATCCCTATGGGCGGGGGACTGATTCCGAAAGCGGCGATCGCGTGGACGGGTACACAGGTGGTGGGCGCGTCGATGGAGCGCCTGTACCGTATTGGATACGCGTACACGCGAGAGGAGCGCAGATCCGCGTATTACGACCTGTTCGAGCGTGGAAAGCAAATGGCGCAATCCTTGCTGGACCTGCTGCGGCGTCCGCAAATGACGTAGCGCGCTGCAGGGCCCAGGCGCCCGGAGAACCAGGCCGCAGGCTTGCCTCTTCGCATTTCCCCGGTTTCAGGACCGGAGTTCGCGATCCCGCCGCCCCGCCGGGCTCCAGTCAGACGGCAAACGCTCATCCGAATCTCGACTTCACCGCAGCGGACGCGCTAAATTCGAAATGAAATCGATACGCGCGCAAGGAATGCAACCTGTCCTGGAACTCCGGGGAGTGACGAAGGATTATTCAGCGCACCGCGCCGTCGATGATGTCAGCTTCACGGTTCAAAGAGGCGCGTTCTTCTCCCTTCTCGGCCCATCCGGGTGCGGGAAAACGACCACGCTCAGACTCATCGCGGGCTTTGAGCGGGCCAGTTCGGGTGAGATTCTTCTTAACGGCCGGATCATCAATGACGCGCCGCCCTACTGCCGCAACGTATCGACGGTGTTTCAGAATTACGCGCTGTTTCCACACCTTACCGTGCGCGGCAATATTGAGTTCGGACTGCGCCGCAAGGGCGTGCGGGACATGGCCGGGCGCGTTAATGCGGCGATCGATCTGGTCCGTTTGGCCGGCAAAGAATCGCGAAAGCCGTCGGAATTGTCGGGAGGGGAGAAGCAACGGGTTGCGCTCGCCCGATCGCTGGTATTGTCGCCGGATGTGTTGCTGCTCGACGAGCCTCTTTCCGCGCTCGATCCGAACCTTCGGCTCGAGATGAGAGCCGAGTTGAAGAGCCTTCAACAGAAGGTCGGGATTACATTTCTGTTTGTCACGCACGATCGCGAAGAGGCCTTGTCGCTGTCCGACCAGCTGGCTGTGATGAACCGCGGCAGGATCGAGCAGGTCGGCGCGCCAAGGGAGCTGTATCTCACCCCGCGTACACGGTTCGTCGCGGGTTTTCTGGGCAGTATCAACTGGATTGACGGAGTCGGCGTGCGTCCGGAGGCGATCCGTCTGACGCGAACCGCGCCGCAGAACGACGTGCGGCGGCGCCGGGCTCGCGTGGAGAGCGCGGTCTTTCTCGGCAACCGGCTCCAGGTCCGAAGCCGTACGGGCGCCGGCGAGCTGATTGTGGCGGAGGCATCCCACAGCGAAGAGTTGCGGCCAGGGGAAACGGTTCACCTGTGGTGGACCGCCGCCGATGAACTCGTCCTGCCGCCCGAACCGCAATGAACCGGGTCCGGGCGATAGCGCTCACGCCGGGCGCTGCCGTAATTGTCGTCCTGTTCCTTATCCCGCTGGCGATCACGTGCGCATACAGCGCGCTCACGCGCGGCGCGTACTTTGGTCTTGGCCCGCCGTGGACTGCTGACAATTATCGGCGTCTGGCGGACCCGCTCTATGGAATGGTGTTTTTGCGCTCGTTCGCGCTTGCGGCTGCGTCGACGGCGATTTGTTGTTTGCTTGGCTTCCCGCTGGCCGTGTTCATTGCGCGATCGGGCCGCAGGAAAAATCTCTACCTGCATCTCGTTATTCTGCCCTTCTGGACCAGTCAACTGGTCCGGATCTACGCGTGGATGTTCCTGCTGCGCGAGACAGGGCTGGCGAACGGAATTCTCCAGGCGCTGGGAATCATTCGCGCTCCCCTGCCGCTCCTCTATAACGATGGAGCGGTGTTGCTCGGGCTGGTGTACGCGCATTTGCCGTTCATGGTCCTGCCGCTCTACGCTGCGCTCGAGCGCCTGGACCCGAATCTGCTCGAAGCGTCGGCGGATCTCGGGGCCAGGCCCTGGACTACCCTGAGCCGGGTTATGCTGCCGCTCGCTGCGCCAGGGATTCGCGCCGGCGCGGTCCTTGTTTTCGTCCCGTGTTTGGGCGCCTTCCTTGTCCCCGACCTGCTGGGGGGCGGCAAGAGCATCATGATCGGGACGGTGATTCAAAACCAGTTCACGACCGCCCGTGACTGGCCGTTCGGCGCCGCAATGTCGTTAGTGGTCATGGTCATCGTGCTCGTCCTCCTTTGGGTTGGCGCGGGTCGCCGTGGGGAGGACCTGCTGTGAAGCGAGCGCTGGCGCTGTACGCAGTCGCGGCGTATGCGTTTCTGCACGCCCCGCTGCTGATTCTCGCGGCATTCAGCTTCAACCGGTCGCGGTACACCGTATGGACAGGGTTTTCGCTGGACTGGTATCGGGCCGCATTCCGTGATCATCAGCTTCGCGAGGGCGCGTGGAACAGCATTCTGATCGCCGTCACGGCGACTACGATCTCCACAGCGGTTGGCGCGCTGTTCGCCTACGGGCTGTGGAAGCGGCGCTCGCGCTGGCTGTCCGCGTCGCTCTACTTGTCGCTGATCACCCCCGAGATCGTGACCGGGGTTTCTTTGCTTGCGTTCTATCAGTGGATCTTCCAATTCTGGCGTCTGCATCTCGGAATGTGTACGGTGGTATTCGCGCACGTCTCGTTTTGCATCGCCTACGTGGTGCTTGTGGTCGCGGCGCGGCTTCGGGGGTTCGATCCCGGGCTGGAGGACGCCGCTCTCGATCTCGGCGCCACCGAATGGGGGATTTTCTGGCATGTTGTTCTGCCGTATCTCAAGCCCGGCATTCTTGCCGCGGCGCTTCTGGCCTTTACAGTCTCGATTGATGACTATGTCATCACCAGTCTGGTCGCCGGCGTCGATTCGCAGACGCTGCCCATGGTGATTTATGCGATGGCGCGCCGCGGCGTCAATCCTGTCGTCAATGCCGTCTCGAGCGTCATCGTATTCGGGCTCGGCGCGATGATCCTGATTTCCGAACGGCTGCGCGCATCGTGACCCGCCGATCATTACTGCTGGCAGCCGCTGGCGCTGCGGGCTGCGGCGGCAACCGGGCGCGGCGGCTCAATGTATTCAACTGGTCCGAATATGTCGCGCCGGAAACGATTTCCAACTTTGAGCGCGAGTTTCGCGTACGGGTCCGGTACGCCACCTACGAGAGCGCCGAAGAGATGCTGGCCAAGGCGTCCACCGGAAATTCAGGGTGGGATGTCGTTTTCCCTTCGAACAGCTACATCCAGCCGATGGCCTCCGCCGGGCTGCTGGCCCGGCTCGATCACAAGCGGCTTCCTAATCTCGCCGAACTGGAGCCGTTTTTTCAATCGCCGCCCTGGGATGCATCCCTGTCGTGGTCCGTGCCGTATATGCACAGTTCGACGGGGATCGTTTACGACGCCAGCGTCAGCCCGCCGCCCGTGGGATGGCGCGACTTTTTAAGCGAACGTTTTCGCGGTCGGGTCACCATGCTCGACGATCCCAATGAGGTTATCGGAGCGTGCTTGAAGCAGCTCGGATATTCGTTGAATTCATGCGATCCGGCGCAGCTTGCGCAGGCCCGCAATCTCGCCCTGGAGCAAAAGCGCCACCTGCGCGCGTATCTCAACGCCGAGGTCCGGGAACAACTGGTGGCGGGAGACGTGCTGATGGCGCAACTGTGGGCTACGACGGCGCAGATCGGAATTGACGCGCGGCCCTCGCTAACCTATGTTTATCCTATTGAAGGTTTCGCGCTCTACGCCGATTGCGCCGTCATTCTTCGGGAAAGCGATCGCGTCGAGCTTGCGCACGAGTTCATCAACTATCTGCTCCGGCCGCAGGTTTCGGCGCGCATCGCTGCGGCGATGAGGACGGCCACGCCCAGCGCGGGAGCGCGGCGGTTGCTTCCCCCCTCGCTCCGCAACAACCCGACGCTGTACCCGCCTCCGGAAACGCTTGCGCGCGGCGAGTGGTTCACTGCGCTTCCGCCCGCGGGGCAGCGGCTGCGTGACCGCATCTGGACCGAAATCAAAACCGCGTGAAAATAGGAGAAGATGCTGGCCGCTCTTATCGTCCTCGCCGCCATGCCGGACCTGGTTCCGGCGCGCTGGATCTCCAACGATCCGAAGTCGCTCGATTTGATTCGCGACACGCCCGTCAACTGCCTGCTGATCGAGCAGCCGCTCTGGTCTGTCAGATTCAACGACGAAGCGGCGGCGCGCGGGATCACCACGCTGGGCGTCATTCACGCCGGTTCAGACCCAGCGGCGGCTGCTCAGAAGCTGCCGGGCCTGCACTTTGCGGGCGCGGTGCTCGAAGGCGACTTTGATTCAGATACGTCGGACCGCCTGCGCCGGTTTCTGACCGATTCGAAACTCGCCGTCATTGAACTGCCCGTGCGCGCAAAGATCCGCTTTGACTCGAATGCGCCGATACTCGGCTCCTTTCAGGGCGTATGGCCGGGCGTGGAAACCGGCGACGACGCAAAGGCGGCGCCGAGCGGCGCGCCCTGGATCGATACCAATACGGGTTTTCTCCGCTTCGCGCGCACTGCCACCCGGGCGACGATATGGATTGCCAACACTCCCCCGCCGCGAACCGCCATGCCGGTCCAGCGGTATTTGCAGGCTGTCGCCGATGCGGCCATCACCGGGGCCCGCTGGGTCGTGGCGCTCGATGAGGATTTCAGCCGCCGCCTGCTGGCGCGCGATGCGCAGGCTTTGCAGGATTGGGGACGCATCACGCAACTGTTGCGATATTACGAAGAACACAGAGAATGGCGCGACGCAAAGCCCTTTGCCCAGCTGGCCCTGGTCGAAGATGCGTCAAGCGGAGCTCTGCTCTCTGGCGGCATTCTGGATATGATTGCCGTCAAACACACGCCCGTCCGTCCGGTTCCAAATTCGCGCCTCACCAAAGATGCGCTGGTCGCCTCCAAGATGGCCGTCAACGTCGATCCAAGTTCGCTGAATGACCAGCAAAAGGAGGTCCTGAAGGCTTTTACGCGCGCAGGCGGCACGCTGCTGACCGGTCCTCCCGGCTGGAAATTTCCGCAACCGCGCAACGATCAGATCACACTCGAAAAGGACGATCTCAAAAAGCTCGACGAGATCTGGCGGGAGCTCAATTCACTGACCGGCCGCAAGAACCTCGGCGCGCGGCTGTTTAATGTCTCCAGCATGCTGTCGAATCTGCTGGAATCGGCCGACGGCAGGCAGGTGATTCTGCACCTTGCCAACTACTCTGATTTCCCCGTCGAGAACGTCACCGTGCACGTGCTCGGAAAATATCGGGAAGCGAAGTTGTACCGTCCCGAAGGCCCGCCGCTCCCGGTCACCGGGTACGAAGTCGAAGAGGGCGCCGGTTATGACATCGACCGCGTAGGCGCGGCTGCGACGCTGGTGCTAACCAGATAGCCGGCGGCGCTGTGTCTTTAAACGCTTGGCGTGAACTGGGCCAGGTCGTAAAGGCCGAGCTGCTTTTCGATCGCGGCCACCGCCTCCACGTTTTTTTCGAAACCTTCGCCGCCGAAAAGCTGGTTTTCCTTCCGCTCGAAATCCTCCCCGAGCGAGTCATACTCATGCTTGGAAACAATTTTCCGGAACGCGGGAAACAGAACCGTGTCCTCGCGCGCTTCGTGCGGCTCATACATCCGGACGAACAGGTGAAGAGCCTCTTTTAACCGTTGTTGCTGCGCTGCGTCCTTCAACGCAGCCGCGGCGGCAAGATGCAGGATGCGATCGGTGAGCGTCCGCCCTTTCTGGTGCTGGGTGTAAAGTATGTTGACCAGTTCCACCTGCTGGTTGGCTTTCCGGAAGCGCGGAAACAGATAGTCTTCTTCCAGCTTTTCGTGATAGTTCTCAACGAAATCGCGTATCAGGCGCGCCGTTTTGGCCACTGCATCGGGCGGAACCTCCTGTCTGGCGTCGATGCGGCGGATCGCTTCGCGATAGATGAGCAGGGCTCGTTTCAATACGCCATGTTCGCGCATGAGATCCTCAGCGGGCGACACTTCCTCGGCTTGCTCTGGTTCTCCCCTCCGCCGCTTTTGCGCGACGGCTTGGGAACCCAGCGCCAGCGCCGCTGACCAGCCGATCCAAGTGCGACGGTTCGGCGCGGTCCGATTATCAATCAGTCGCATCCCACACCTCCACTGGTCATTATCTGATCCCGATGTGATCCTGCCGGGGCTTGATACCTCGCGCTCCGCAGCGTCCCGTATAATCGTTGGACATGCAGGTAATACGCAGCGGGCCCGTTTACGATGTGGTGGTGATCGGCTCCGGGGCTGGCGGGGGAACGGTGGTCCAGGTGTTGACCGAAAAGGGCATCAACGTGGCTCTGCTCGAGGCTGGTCCGATGCTCAACCCTGCCAGGGACTACAAGGAGCACATGTGGCCGTACCAGGTTCCGCACCGCGGCGCCGGAGAGGACGGCGACGCCTATTTTCACCGGAACCCCTACGCGTTCGGATATTTCTCGGCTTCGTTTGGCGGCTGGGAGCTCGAGGGAGAACCCTACACGGTGGCGCCGGGCAGCAAATTCCGTTGGTTCCGTTCGCGCATCCTCGGCGGACGTACGAACCACTATGGGAGATTTTCGTTTCGTTTCGCCCCCTGGGATTTCAAGCCGTACGACCGCGACGGCTTGGGCGTCAACTGGCCGATCTCTTACGACGACATCGCTCCTTATTACGACAAAGTCGAGGCCTTCATCGGCGTCACCGGCACGAAGGAGGGCATCCCCAGCGCGCCGGACGGCGTTTTCCAGACGCCGCCTCCGCCGCGCGTTCATGAAATCCTGGTCCAGCGCGCCTGCAAGAAGCTGAATATTCCGTGCATTCCGAACCGCATGGCCGTTATCACGCGGCCCACCAACGGACGTCCGGCGTGCCACTATTGCGGCCAGTGCGGGCGGGGATGCGTCACCGCTTCGAATTATGCCTCGAGCAATGTGCAGATCCTGCCCGCGCTGAAGACCGGCAAGTTGAAAATCTTCAACAACGCAATGGCTCGGGAATTGATCACCGACGCCTCCGGCAAGGTAGTCGCCGTCTCCTATATCGACAAGAACACCCGTACGGAGCAGCAGATCCGCGGGCGCGTGTTCGTAGTCGCGTGCGGCGCGTGTGAGAGCGCACGGTTGCTTCTGAACTCAAAATCATCGCGACATCCGAATGGCCTCGCCAACTCCTCCGGTCAGGTGGGAAGAAATCTCACCGACACTGTGGGGTTCAACATGGCGGCGGAAATTCCGGCCCTGCGCGGCCTCCCGCGCCACAATGATGACGGCATGGGCGGCATGCATGTTTACATGCCATGGTGGCTATGGGACAAGCAGAACGAGATTGGCTTTCCGCGGGGCTATCACATTGAAGTGGGCGGGGGCTTCCACATGCCCAACGTCGGCTCGTTCCATGGCGCATGCCGTCGATACGAAGGTTACGGCTCGGCGCTGAAAAACGCGATTCGCGAGGAATACGGCAGCATTGTGTCGCTGTCCGGCCGCGGCGAAATGATCCCCAACAAGGACAGCTATTGCGAAATCGATCCCAACGTGGTGGACCAGTTTGGAATTCCTGTTCTGCGGTTTCACTTCAAGTGGTCGGACTACGAGCTGAAGCAGATGCTGCACATGGAAGAGACATTCGCCGCTATTTTGGAGACGATGGGCGGCAAGCCCGCGCGGCGGCCCGGACCGCCGGAGGAAAAGATTTCAATTGGCGGCATGATCATTCATGAACTTGGCGCCGTGCGCATGGGCGACAATCCGGACACGTCGCCGCTGAACAAGTACTGCCAGGCGCATGAGGTGAAAAACCTGTTTGTCGCGGATGCCGCCCCGTTTTGCAGCAATGCGGATAAGAACCCCACGCTTACCATCTGCGCTCTCGCCTGGCGCACAGCCGACTATATTGCAGAAGAAATGAGGAAACGCAATGTCTGACATATCGCGTCGCGATCTGCTGCGGAACGTCGCGTTGTCGGTCACTGCGGCTGGGACGCTGACGCCCGCCGCCGCCCAGCACGTGCATGAACTTGCCGCCGAGGACAAACGGGCGTCGGGAGGCGTCTACCAACCGAAGGCGTTCACTGACCATGAGTACGCCACGATCCGCCGGCTTTGCGACCTGATCATCCCCGCCGACAGCCACTCGAAGGGAGCGCTTGAGGCCGGCGCTCCGGAGTTTATCGACCTGCTTTCAAGCCACAACCATGAAATGGCGGCTATCTATACGGGCGGCATCGGCTGGCTCGACCACCAGATGCAGCAGCGATATCAAAAGAACTTTATTGACGCGGCGCCCGAACAGCAGACGGCAATGCTCGACTTGATCGCGTATCGCAAGAACATGAGTCCGGAGCTTGGCCCCGGCATCCAGTTTTTCGACTGGATCCGCAAGATGACCGCGGACGCGTATTATACGAGCCGGGTGGGCATCGACGATCTCGGCTACCTGGGGAACAAGGCCGTGGCGAAGTTCGAGGTGCCGGTGGAAGCGGTTCAATACGCGCTCAAGCGCAGCGGCCTCTGACCTCGGGCGGAACGGAGCATCGGAACGATATGTCACGTAGAATAACGCGGCGGGCGCTGGGACTCGCGGCGATCGGCGGCGCAGCGGCGGCGGCCGGCCGCGCCCAGGAGCCAGTGGAAATGCGTTACCGCGGCGCGCTGGATGGCTTCGAAAACAAAGTCGACCCCGCCAGTTTCGACCCTGTCGCCTACAGCCGCAAGCGTTATGAGAGCGCGCCATTACGGATGACGTTTAAAGCGCGCACCCGCAAGGACGCGGAAGCCTGGCAGCGGCGATTCCGGGCCAAGCTGGTGGAGCTGATGGGAGGACTTCCCGACCGTGGACCTGCCCCGCACGCGGAGTTATTGGAAAAACGCGAATTCCCCGGATATATTCGGGAGAAGTTCGTGTTTGAAAGCCGGCCGGGGGTCGGCGTGCTAGGATATCTGCTCACGCCGAAATCGACCGGCCCGCATGCGGCGATGGTGTGCGTTCCGGGGCACGGCCGCGGAGTCGATGACATTGTGGGCATCGACGAGAAGGGCCGCGACCGCACCGATAAAGCCGGTTATCAGCATGACTTTGCCATTCAAGCCGTCGAGCACGGAATGGCCGCTGTCGCTATTGAGCCCATGGCCTTCGGTTGCCGGCGCGACGCCGCGGCGAAGAATAAGGGCCTCGGCCAGTCATCCTGCCAGCCGGCTGCCGGCGCCGCGCTGCTGCTGGGCGAAACCATGATCGCCTGGCGCGTCTTTGATGTGATGCGCACGATCGACTGGATTGAGACGCGCCCGGATCTTGACTCGAAGCGAGTCGGATGCATGGGCATCTCCGGCGGCGGGACGTGCACTCTCTTTTCTGCGGCGCTTGATCCACGCATTCAAGTCGCATTCGTTTCGGGGTATTTGAACACCTTCCGCGACAGCATCATGAGCCTGTCGCACTGCATGGACAACTACGTTCCGGGCATCCTGAACTGGGCGGAGCAGTACGATGTGGCGGCTTTGATCGCGCCGCGCGCCTTGTTCGCCGAATCCGGCGAGCGCGATCCGATTTTCCCTGTCGCCGCCTCGCGGGAAAGCTTTGAGCGTGTGAAGAAGGCCTACGAAGTCTTTGGCGCCGGCGATCAGGTCCAGCACGAAGTCTTTCCCGGCGAGCACCTCTTCTGGGGAAAACGCGGCCTGCCTTTTGCAGCGGCCAAACTGGGCGTCAAAACGTGACGCCGCGGCGTTCCCGGTTCTTGTGAATGCGTCGACTGTCCCGACGGGCGGCGGCGCGGAAGGAATGGGACTTTACGCCTGCCGCGCCTTCGGAACGTTACGCTAGAGTCATGTTTCAATTCACCCCCAGCCCCGAGCTTGAGCGCTACATCTACTCGGTCTCCGTACGCGAGCCGGATGTGCTACGGCGTTTGCGGCAGGAAACGGCCGCGCTGCCGAATGCCAGTTGCCAGATTTCGCCCGAACAGGGACAGTTCATGGCGTTTCTCGTCCAGGCGATCGGCGCGCGGCGGTGCATAGAAATCGGCGTGTTCACCGGATACAGCTCGACTGTGGTCGCCTTGGCGCTGCCCGCCGACGGCGAGCTGATTGCGTGCGACATCAATGCGGAATGGACCGCCGTCGCGACCCGATATTGGCGCGAAGCAGGCGTGGCGCGCAAAATTTCGCTTCGGCTGGCGCCCGCCCTCGACACGCTGGACCGTCTCATCGCCGAGGGGCGGGCCGGCGCCTTCGATTTCGCATTTATCGACGCCGATAAAGAAAATTACTGGAATTATTACGAACGATGCCTGAGACTTGTGCGAAAAAGAGGCATTATCGCGATCGACAACGTGTTGTGGTCCGGCAGAGTGTTAAGCGAATCGGCGTTGGATAACGAAACAAAAGCCATTCGCGAATTCAATCAGGCCCTGGCCAGGGATGAGCGCGTTTTCGTATCAATGTTGCCGATCCGCGACGGCGTGACCCTCGCTCTCAAGAAGTAGCCGATGACATCTCTGATCCGGCGGCTGCATATTTACGCCGGCCTTCTGTCGTTCTCGCACCTGATCATCTATGGCGTCGCGGGGCTGGCGGCCACTGCGCAGAGCCAGCTCGAACGGCCCAAAGTTCCCCGGTCGGTGCGCTATGCGCCTTTCACGCCGCCGCCGTCTGCGACCGATAAACAAGTCGCCGCACAGGTGTACCGCACGCTGCGGCTGCCGCTGGCGCGTCCTGTTCCCGACTGGTTTCTTCGCCGAACCGCAGACAACGATCTGCTGCTTGACTTCTACAACATGAACGGCATCTGGCGCGTGGTGGTGCTCGAAAAGGAAAACCGGCTCAGGATTGAGGAGATCCGCAATTCGCTTGCGCTGTTCCTTGAGGATGTTCATGCGGCCACCCCGGCCGATAAAGAGGCGCCCGCGCCGGTCCGCGCCTGGGCTCTCTGGAACGAGTTCGCACTGTGGTGCCTGATCGGGTTTTGCGTTTCTGGTCTGTATTTGTGGCTGGCTGCGCGGCCGCGTTTCTATGGGGCGTACGCCGTCTGCGCGGCGGGGGCTGCGGCGTTCATCCTTCTCTACGAGGCCATTCGGTAACAATGCTCGACTATCGCTTCCTGCGCTCGATTCATCTGCTGGCAGGCGCCGGTTCGGCTGCGTTTCTGCTCATGTACGGCTTCAGCGCCATGCAAATGGCCCACAGCTCATGGTTCCCGACAAGTGCGACTGTGCGCGAGCGGCAAATCCAGCTCAAGCCGCGGCTGGCCGATGCGCGCCAGATCGCGCGGGAGTTGATGCAGCGCGGCGTTGTACGGGGAGAGATACAACAGGCCGCAACAGCGCCAGCCCGGCTGGCGGTTCGAGTCGCGCGGCCAGGAACCATTCACGACATCCGCTACGACGCCGCCAGCGGCATTGTCACGGTGAGAACCAGCGCCACCGGATTTATGGGAATGCTGAACCGCCTGCACCACACCGCCGGTTTGTATCACGGGTACGCGCTTCTGAACGCATGGGGCTGGGCCGTTGCAATGGTATCCGTCGCGCTGCTCGTGCTCGGAGTATCTGGCGTCTGGATGTGGTGGCTGCGGCGTCAGGAGCGCGCCATCGGTCTTGTGCTGCTGGGCGCGAACCTGGGCTTCAGCATCACGGTCCTGGCGTTAATTCGCTCGGCCGGGCCATAGCGAGCCGTCATGCATGGAGCCATTCGAGCCCGCCGGGCCGCTGGTTAAGCCCGAGGATTTCAGGCGCCCAATCACCAAGCCGGACGGCGCTCACGGACGCCGTATCGATTCTTAACCTGAGAGCGAGATCCACGGGAATTCCGGCCAGGTGCGCAAGAATCGCCCGGATCGGATCGCCGTGGCTCACAATCGCGACGTTCTGTTCCGGATGTCTGGATCGGAGTTGTTGCATGCGGTTATAGACGCGAAGCTGTACTTCGAGGGTTAGTTCGCCGTTCGGCGCCCGGGTGAGGCTGCGCACTGCGTTCCATCGCCGCCAGTGGTCTTGAGCCTCCAGTTCACTGAGTTCGCGCCCGGTCCAGTCGCCAAAGTCGATTTCGCCAAATGCGGGGTCCCGGGCGACTTCGAGTCCGTGGCGGGCTGCGATCGCCTCCGCCGTAAAGAGGGCGCGTTCAAGCGGGCTGCTGTACACTGCCGCGAGCCTTACGCGGGCGACCCACTGGGCCAGCGACTCCACTTCTTTCCGCCCCTCCGCATTGACGTGAATTCCGGGCAGACGGCCCATAATTCTTTTCCCCACCGCGTCGGTGGCGCCGTGGCGGATCAGCAGGAATGTAGTCATCTCTCTGATTTTCAGTTACCTGGGCGTACACGCAAAAGCCCCATAACGTACATTGCTGAAACACAGCCCGCCTCGCAGCGTCATATCTTTGCCGCGTAAAACGAGTGAGCGCGGCATGCCGTAAACGCGGCGGCGCGTTCGAATGAAGCTCGTAATTTTTGGGTTATCCATCAGCTCCAGTTGGGGCAACGGTCACGCGACGCTGTGGCGTGGGCTCGTCAGAGCGCTGATCCGGCGCGGCCACGCCGTCCATTTCTTCGAGCGGGACGTCCCCTATTATGCAAACCAGCGCGATCTGACTGAGATTGCCGGCGGCGCCCTCCACTTGTACCAGTCGTGGGAAGCGACTGCGGGCGCAGCTCGCGCCCAACTGCGTGACGCCGACGTCGGAATCGTCACTTCGTATTGTCCCGATGCGCTTCGCGCCGCGGACTTGCTGTTCGACTCCCGATCCACGCTGAAAGTGTTCTACGACTTGGACACTGGCGTTACGCTGCGCCGCCTGCAAGGAGGCGAGCCCGTGGAATATGTCGGTCCGCGCGGCTTTCGCGATTACGATCTAGTGCTCAGCTACACGGGCGGCGCGGCGGTCAACGTGCTTCGCACACGCCTTGGGGCCCGCATGGCGGTCCCTCTGTATGGGTGGGTCGATCCGGAGGCGCACTATCCGGTCCCGCCCCTCGAACGTTTTCGCTCTGATTTGTCGTATCTGGGCACCTACGCCGCGGACCGGCAACGGGCCCTGATCGACCTCTTCGTCGAGCCGGCGCGAAGGCTGTCCGGCCGGCGATTTTGTCTTGGCGGCGCCATGTACCCGCAGGACTTTCCTTGGACCGAAAACATATTTTTTGTTCGCCACCTTCCCCCTGCAGAACACCGCCATTTTTATTGCTCATCGCGCGCCACCTTGAATATCACACGCGCCGCGATGGCAGCCATGGGTTATTGTCCCTCCGGACGCCTGTTTGAGGCGGCGGCCTGCGGAACGCCAATTCTGACGGACTATTGGGAAGGCCTCGATAATTTCTTCGAGCCGGGCGCCGAAATCGTGGTGGCTCGCTCGACCGAGGACGCAGTCGCCGCGCTCGAGATGCCCGACGCCCAGTTGCGCCGCATCGCGCGCGCTGCGCGCGAGCGCACGCTGGCCGAACATACGGCTGAGGCTCGCGCGATCGAGATGGAGCGTATCTTCGATCATGCGCGCCGCCCTTCGCCGGCGAACGCAGTTTCGGCGGAGACCTAGCAGCATGTGGGGCGTCATTCCCGCGGCGGGCGTGGGCAGCAGAATTCAGCCGCTGGCGTTTTCCAAGGAGCTGCTTCCGGTCGGAAGCCGGCTCGACGGCGGCCTGGAAAGACCCCGCGCCGTCAGCGAATATCTGGTTGAGCGAATGATCCTCGCCGGCGCGACCCGGATTTGTTTCGTCATATCGCCCGGCAAGTCCGACATCCTTGAGTATTATGGCGGCAGCGTTTTTTCCGCGGACGTGTGTTATGCGGTTCAGCCGCGGCCAGCAGGCCTCTGCGACGCCATCTTTCGCGCGCTTCCGATGATTCACGATGACGAGCATGCGCTCATCGGACTGCCGGATACCGTCTGGTTCCCAGAGGATGGTTTGAGCGCGCTGCCGGATGACGAGCTCTCATTTCTGCTGTTTCCCGTGGACCACCCGGAGCGGTTCGATGCTGTCGTCACCGATCGGAATGGCAACGTCCAGGAGATCCAGGTGAAGCGGAGCGATGCAACCTCCAACTGGATCTGGGGCGCTTTCAAAATGCCGGGGGCGACGCTTCGGGCGTTGTACCGCCTGTGGCAGGCGCGCGGGTCGCGCGACGAGTATATGGGCGATCTGGTGAACGCCTACCTGGAGCAAGGCGGAACGGCGAAGGGGGTTCGCGCGGGTACGGCGTACGTGGATGTCGGCACGCTGCATGGCTATCGGGAGGCCGTACAGTTGCTGGAGAACATATCGCGCGCCGCGCACGGGGCGCCGGCCATCTGAATGGATACGCCGCGGACAGTTTGCGTAGATCTCGACGGCGTCCTGAACGCATTCGACCAATGGCGGGGTCCGGAGTTTTTTCATCCGCCGCGCGAAGGCGCCCGCGAATTTTTAGCCGCCTTGAAGGGGCAGGACTTCAAGGTTGTCGTTCTGACCTGCCGGTGGCATGAGTGGGTTGCAAAGTGGCTCCGCGAGCACGGGCTTGCGGAGTTCGTCGATGAGATTACCGATCGGAAGCCTCCCGCGCACGTCTATGTGGATGACCGCGCGATCTGCTTTCGCGGCGATTTCGATCAAACACTGCAAGCGATCCAAAACTTCCGCCCGTTCTGGCGAGACGTTCCCGCCGGAGTGGATGCATGATTGCGTACCGCCCGCAGGACCGTTGTGTTCAGACCAGGTGCGAGCTGGAGCATGTCCGCGGCAGACTGCAACAACTCCGCCGACGCGCGACTCCGGATCATGCGGCGGTTCAGGACATCCTCATCCATCTGGGCGAGATCGAGTCGGGCGTAATGGACGCCATCAACGCTCCTGTCGATTCGCCCGAAGCGCAGACGTTCCGGCGCGCAATGATGGCGGCCGGACGCCTGCTTTGCCGCAGCTGGCGGCGCGAAACGACTGGGGACTGGATCATTCGATGTCTTGAGGCTCTCGGTCGAATCGTGGAATGGGATCTCCCGACATCGATCGTGACATCGGTCCCGGAAGGATATGCGTACTACGGGCTGTTCCCGGAAATGTACATCGAAGCTGCGGAACGGTTCTGGAGCGAGTTGCGCCCGGAGAGTGTTGTTGTGATCGGGATTCGCAGCATCGGCGCGAGCCTCTCGGCTGTGGTGGCCGGCCGCCTCGCCGAGTTCGGCTGTTTCGTGCGCTCGGCGACGGTGCGCCCCGAAGGGCATCCGTTTGATCGTGTCGCTCAGATCCCGCGCACCATTTGGATGGATGCCGCGCCTTGCTGGTTCGCGGTGGTGGATGAAGGGCCGGGGCTGAGCGGTTCCTCCTTGGCCTCGGTCTCAAAAGCCCTGGAGTCGATTGGCGCTCCGGATGAGCGGGTTGTCCTTTTTCCGGCCTGGGACGCCGACCCGGCTCGCTTTATCAACGAATCGGCTCGCGCGCGTTGGACGCGACATCGCAAATACATTGGAAGTTTCCGGAGCGACTGGCTGGGCAGCCTGTTGCAGGATTTTTCCGCCGGCCAATGGCGCGCCGCAGCGTATTCGACGGAAAAGGAATTTCCGGCGGCGCAGCCCCAACACGAACGGAGGAAGTTTCTCGACGGCGGCGGCCGCCTGCTGAAATTCGAAGGACTCGGACGTTACGGGCGCGCCCGGTTCCGCGTAGCGGCCGAGCTTGCGGATGCAGGGTTTTCACCGGTTGCGCGCTCTTTTTCAAACGGATTTATTGCATTCGACTTCGCGCCCGGCCGGCCGCTTCGCCCCGGACGCGTCTCGATGGACGTTCTGGACCGGATTGCCGGCTACGCCGCATTTCGAGCGCGGCGCTTTTCGGCCGAGCGGTCGCTCAGCTTCGACCAGATCGTGCATATGGTCGAAGTCAACGCCGGAGAGGCGCTCGGGGCCGATGTCCCAGTACCCGGCGCGGTTCGCGCCGAGTTCAACGGCCGGCCCGCGGTGGCGGTCGACGGCCGCATGTTGCCCCATGAATGGCTGCAGTCCGGTCCGAAGCTGTTGAAGACCGATGCCGCCGATCATTGCGCTGACCATTTTTTCCCCGGCGGCGCAGATATTCTGTGGGATATTGCGGGGGCAGCCATTGAATTTCAACTCAGCGCCCCGGAGCGGGATTTTCTGTTGGAGCGCTATCGCGCCGTCTCCGGCGACTGCCCGTCGCGCGATCTCCTGCATTTTTACGAAGTCGCCTACCTCGCCTTCCGCCTCGGCTACTCGAACCTGGCGGCGCACGCAACGGCAGGAAGCGCGGATCATGAGCGGTTCAAGATTCTTGAGGCGAGCTATCGGCGCATGATGGCTCTGAAATTCAATGTCGAGGCTCCAGTATGACTTCCCTGACGGCGGACGAAATCGCTGAACGCGTTGCGCAGCTGGGCGAGTGGTTTCATAACATCGATCTCAATGGGGTCCAGACGGCGCCGCATCATTTCTTGGGGGATTACCCCAAGGTCAAGTGGCGCGCCTTCGCGCACGCGATCCCCTCCGACCTGCGCGGCAAGAGCGTGCTCGACGTCGGCTGCAACGCCGGATTCTATTCCTTGGAAATGAAGCGCCGCGGCGCCGATCGCGTGGTCGGAATTGACTCCGATGAAGATTACCTGGCGCAAGCGCGGTTTGCCGCACAAGTGTCGGGTCTGGACATCGACTTCCGCAAAGTCTCGGTGTACGACGTAGCGAAGCTGGGCGAGAAGTTCGATATCGTCCTGTTTCTCGGAGTTCTGTATCATCTGCGCCATCCGCTCCTGGCGCTCGACCTGCTGCACGATCACGTCGCCCGGGACCTGCTGGTGTTTCAATCCATGATGCGCGGAACCAGCGAGACCCGCGCATTTGCGGACGATTATCCATTCTGGGAAACCGGCATTTTCGAGGATTCCAGGTTTCCGCGAATGTATTTCATTGAAAAGAATTACTCTCATGATCCGACCAACTGGTGGATCCCGAATCGCGCCTGCGTGGAGGCGATGCTCCGCAGCGCAGGGTTCGAAATCCTCGATCATCCCGAAACGGAAGTGTTCATCTGCAAACGGGTGGAGGTTCAAGCCCTGGAGCCGAACGCCGTCTACCCTGCGCGCAAAAGGAGAGCGGAATGATCGAAGCCGTGATGTTGTGGAATGAGCCGAATAATCTGTCGCACTGGGACTTCGAACTCGACCCCGAGTGGGCGATGTTTGCTGAAATGATGAAACTGGCCTCGAACGCCATAAAAGCGGAAAACGCCCGCTTGCTAAAGGTGCTCGGCGGCATTTCTCCCATCGACCCTATGTTCATGGAGCGGATGCGCGGCTTCTGCGTGCTCAGCCACGTCGATGCGGTGGCGGTGCACGGGTTTCCGCTGGACTGGAATCACTGGATGATCCATGAGTGGCCGGAAAAGCTGAAGGAGATTCAGGCCGTCACGCCGCTTCCCGTCTGGGTTTCTGAGGTCGGGGTCTCGACGTTCGGCGCTGAAGAGATCCAGGAATTCGGGCTGAAGCGCACGGCGGAGCTGCTCATCGGCAAGACGCCGCGAATTCACTGGTACAGTCTGTATGACCTGCCCCGCGCCTGGCCGGCGACCACCAGGCATCGCGAGGCGGAAGGCTCTGCCTATTACCGGCACTTCTACATGGGTTTGTTGCGCGAAGATGGAACTCCGAAACTTGCCTTGAAGAACTTTCCTCAATATACTCCGGACATCGGCATATGTCAGTGGTTTCATTTTCAGGATCACCGGCTCGATGATGCTGTGCGCTGGTTGCGCGATCTCGGCGTCCAATATGTGAGGACTGGCCTGAGCTGGGCTGACAGCTTCCGTCCGGACGCCTTGCGTTGGTTCGACCGACAGATGAAGGCGCTGGAGAATTTTCAGGTGACAGTGACTTTCTGTTTTACGCCGGAGCACTGCGGTCGCCGTCCGCATCATACGAGTCCGCCCAAGAACCCTGAGCAATTTGCCGAGTTTTGTGCCCAAATGACGCGACGCTATGGAAGTTGAAGAGACGCTGCGATCCGGACGGGTGCTGGTAGTGGCTGCCCATCCGGACGATGAAGTCATTGGACTCGGGGCCCAGTTGCCTGCCTTAGCTGGGCGCGTAACAATTCTGCATGTCACGGATGGTTCGCCTCGCAACCTGGCCGACGCCCGCGCTGCCGGGTACTCCAGCCGCCAGCAGTACGCCAGCGCGCGCCGCCAGGAATTTTTCAACGCCGCGGCGCTTGCCGGCATCCATCCTGCCCATTGCCGGGAACTGGGCCTGGTGGATCAGGAGGCGTCCCTTGACCTTGCGCGAATCGCCGCGGCGGTCCGGGCGCTGATCGCCGAAACACAGGCGAGCGCGGTGTTCACGCATCCCTACGAAGGCGGCCATCCGGATCATGACGCTGCCGCTTTCGGCGTGCGCGCCGCGGTTCAATTGCTGCGGCGCGATGAAAAACCGGCGCCGGATGTGTTCGAGTTCACCTCCTATCACGCCGGACGCGCGGGAATGAGCACCGGGCGATTTCTGCACCGGGACGGTCACGAAGTCACGACGCTGCCGCTGACGTTCGAACAGCGAATCCTGAAGCGTCGGATGTTCGATTGCTTTGTGACGCAGCAGCACATGCTCGCGCATTTCAAACTCGACGCCGAGCGGTTTCGCCGCGCGCCGGAATACAGCTTTTTGCAGCCTCCTCACCCCGGAAAGCTGCATTACGAGAATTTCAACTGGGGAATTACAGGGCAGCGCTGGCGCGAACTGGCCGCCCTGGCCCTGAACTCGCTTGGCCTCAGTACGAATCATGCGGCTCACGGTACTTAGCGTCGCCTACCCGTTGACGGCCGTCGGGCCGGACGCGGTTGGCGGCTCCGAACAGATTTTGACCCATCTGGACTGTGCGCTGACCCGCGCCGGGCATCGTTCGCTTGTAGTCGCCTGTGAAGGATCCTCCGTTGCCGGCGAACTGATCTCCACGCCCAGGTGGGACGGGAATCTGACGGATGATGTCCGCCGCTGGGCTCAGGCGCAGCACAGAATCGCAATAGAGCAGGCTCTCGAGGAGCATCAAATCGATGTGATTCATATGCACAGCCTGGATTGGCATGCCTATCTGCCCGCGCCGGGCCCGCCGCTGCTGGCGACGCTCCATCTGCCTCCCGACTGGTACCCGGACGAGGTGTTCCGGCTGCGCCGCCCGCGAACATACCTGAACTGCGTGTCGCGGGCGGAGCGAAACAGTTGCCCGCCCTGCGAGCCGCCAATGTTCGTTGTCGAGAACGGGGTGCCTGTCGACATGCTGTACAGCCGCGTCCGCAAGCGAAACTACGTTCTGGCGCTTGGCCGTGTGTGCCCGGAGAAGGGTCTGCACATTGCTCTCGACGCCGCCAAACGCGCTCGCGCGCCCATGATTCTGGCCGGGGAAGTATACCGTTATGAGGCTCACCTCAGGTATTACGAACAAGAAATTCTTCCGCGCCTGGACGCACAGCGGAAATTCCGCGGCTCGGCCGGATTCCTCGAGAAGCGGCGCTTGATGACCGGCGCCCGCTGCCTGCTGGCGCCGAGCCTTGTCGCCGAGACCAGCTCGTTAGTAGCCATGGAGGCGCTAGCCTGCGGAACGCCGGTAATCGCGTTTCCCTCGGGCGCTCTTCCCGAAGTCGTCGAACACGGCCGTACGGGCTTCATTGTCCACAATGAGCAGGAAATGGCTGACGCCATCCACGCCGCCGCCGGTCTCGATCCGGAAGAATGCCGCCGGGTCGCCCGAGAGCGCTTCTCTTCTGAGCGCATGGCGCGCGACTATTTGGAGCTCTATCAGCAGATCGCTCGAGACCGTGATCTCGACGGCGGACAGGCCGCCGTGATTCCCGGGCGTGCGTCAACTGCGGCTGCCGCTCCGGGCGGCTTCGGCGGCTAGCGCTCATGGAGCGTTACTCGGACTACGACCCGTTTGCCTGGTTATATGCGACGCATTGGGGTCGCGAGTACCACGAGCAGGCCTGGAGCGTTCTCAACAGACTGCTCTTTCATCAACTGCCGCGCGGAGCGCGCATCCTGGATGTGTGCTGCGGCGACGGTCGCCTTGATCAGACGCTCGCCATTCATGGCTTCGAAATAACCGGGCTTGACGGCTCGGAGAACATGCTGGCGTTCGCGCGGGAGCGATGTCCCCAGTTCGACTTTATTCTGGGCGACGCCCGCTGCTTCGATCTGCCAGCCTGCTTCGACGCGGCGATTTCTACCTTTGATGCGCTGAATCACATCATGTCCCCGGATGAGCTGGCGAGCGTATTCCGGTGTGTGCAAGCTTGCCTCAAGCCGGGCGGCTTCTTTGCGTTCGATCTGAACCGCGAGGAGGCGTATACCAGGTTGTGGTCGCAAACCTTCGCCTTGGTTGAACCGGACATGGTGAGCGTGTCACAGGGCTGGTACCACCGCGAGCTCCGCATCGCATACTGCGACATCACGCTGTTCCGTCTGCTCGATGAGTCCTGGCAGCGTTCTGATTTTCAACTCGCGCAGTTCTGCCATCGGGACGAGGACGTACTATCCGGATTGTTCGCCGCCGGGTTTGTCGATGCGAAATCGTACGACGCCAGCGAAGATCTCGGGATGACGGGCAATATCGGCCAGGGGCGGACCTATTATCTGGCGAGAAAGGCGTTGCTTTCCGGCCCCGGCTGCGCCAAATAACGGGTCGCCGCCGAATCCTCCATCCGGTAAACGCGCGCACTTTTTGTTCGCGCCGCGGCCAGCTTTGAACGAGCCAGCCGTTTTTCCGAAATCCGCCCCTCGAATTACAATCAAAGGTTAACAATGTCGGAACCGATATACCTGGCGGCCAGCGGCGACCTGCGCCTTTCGGCCAACCAGAAATGCTGGCCGGCGCAGGAGCGCGTCGAGAAAGCTGTCATAGCGGCTATTGCTCGCGAGGGCCGCGAGGTGCGGCGCGCGCACGCGTACGATCCGGTCAAGCGGCACGGATTTATCGACAGCCAGCGGCGCGGCATGGAGGTCTTTCGCGATATACCGCCCGCGGCGCCGCTCATCGTTGTTGAAGCGGCGTGGCAATACAGCCATCATGTGCTGCCCGGTCTGTACACGCACCGCGGGCCAATCCTCACCATCGCGAACTGGAGCGGCGAGTGGCCCGGGCTGGTGGGCATGCTCAACCTGAACGGCTCCCTCACGAAGGCCGGGGTCGCCTACGACACGTTGTGGAGCGTCGATTTCACTGACGACTTTTTTCTGCGCGGCCTTCGTCAATGGCTGCGGGGCGAGCGCATCCGCCACGATCAAAGCCATGTCCGTCCGCTCGATGAGTTCAAACTGCCAGCCGACGCTGAGGCGATTGGAAAAGAAGTTGCCGCGCGTTTCCGCCGCGAAAAGGCCATCATGGGCGTCTTCGATGAGGGATGCATGGGCATGTACAACGCCATCATCCCCGATGAGCTGCTCCACCCGACCGGCGTCTTCAAGGAACGGCTCAGCCAGTCCGCGCTGTATGCTGGCATGCTCCAGGTGAATCGCGATGAAGCATTGGGCGTCCGACAATGGCTGGATGCCAAAGGCATGCGATTCGCAACGGGCAAGGACCCCGACACCGAGCTGACCGACGACCAGATCCTCGATCAGTGCAAAATGTACATTGCGGCGCTGCGCATCGCCGATGAGTTTGGCTGCGACGCGATCGGAATTCAGTACCAGCAGGGACTCAAGGACTTGGCCCCCGCATCCGATCTTGCCGAGGGACTGCTCAATAACGTCGACCGCCCGCCCGTGACCGCCGCCGGCGACGGCCGCGTGCTCTACGAAGGTCAGGCCTTGCCGCATTTCAACGAAGTGGATGAATGCGCTGGCCTCGACGCGCTGGTTACCAATCGCGTGTGGCGGAGGCTGGGCATCAGTCCGGAAACAACGCTGCACGATGTGCGTTACGGTGAAGAGTACGGCGGCCAGTTCGTTTGGGTGTTTGAAATCTCCGGCGCGGTCCCTCCGAAGCACCTCATCGGCGAATACGCCGGCGCTGTCAGCGAGCGGCAGCCGCCCATGTATTTCCGCCTGGGCGGCGGCACCATTAAAGGCGTCAGCAAGCCCGGCGAAATTGTCTGGAGTCGGATCTTCGTCGATAACGGACGCCTGAAGGCCGATATCGGCCGGGCGCGAGTCATCGAGCTGCCGCGTGAGGAGACGGAGCGGCGCTGGCGGATTACAACGCCGCAGTGGCCGATCATGCATGCCGTGACCTATGGGATTACGCGGGACCAGTTTATGGCGCGACACAAGGCCAACCACATCCAGGTGGCGTACGCCCCCGACGCGCAGGGCGCAAACCGCGCGCTTGCGGCCAAAGCCTCTGCATTTCGCGAAATGGGCATCGAGGTTGCGGTATGCGGCGAAAATCACGGTCTGTAACCTACAACTACTGACAAACGTATGAGAGTCGGAATCATCGGAACGGGCGCAATTTCGCACAAACACGCGCAGGCGTACAGGAATATCGGTTACGAGCTGACCGTATGCACGGATATCAACGAGGAGTCTGGCAGAAAGTTTGCCGCGCAGTACGGCTGCGAGTTCGTCAAGAGCTATGAGGACGTGTGCCGCCATCCGCGCGTTGACTACGTGGATGTGTGCACTTTCCCCGATTTCAGACTCCAACCGCTCGAGATCTGCGCCGCAAGCGGGAAACACATTCAGGTGCAGAAACCGATTGCGACGAATCTTGACGTGGCTCGCAAGATGGTGGAGACCGCGCGGAATGCGCGGATTCAACTGGGCGTGGTCAGCCAGCACCGGTTCGACGACTCCAGCCAGTTCCTGAAAAAGGCGATCGCCGACGGGCGGCTGGGGAGAATTCTCGAAGCCGATGCGTATGTCAAATGGTATCGCTCGGCAGAGTACTACTCGCGGCCCATCAAGGGAAGCTGGACCACCGAGGGCGGCGGGGCGCTCATTAACCAGGCGATTCACCAGGTGGATGTCTTGTTGTGGCTGGTGGGGCCTGTTACCGAGCTCTTCGGCGCGTGGCAGCTCCACGCGCTTCACAAGATCGAATCCGAGGATATTGTCAATGCGCTGCTGCGATACACTTCCGGCGCCACCGGCGTGATTCAGGCTTCGACCGCCTTCTGGCCCGGATATACGGAGCGGCTGGAGATTCACGGGACCAAGGGCACGGCAGTGATCTCAGGCGACAAGCTGACCGGATGGGACGTGCAGGACGATCACGGCGAGCCGGCGCCAGTGCAAAAAGAGGTAATGTCGGGAGCGTCCGATCCGATGGCGATCTCTCTGACGCCCTTTGAGCGACAGTTTCTCGACTTCGGCGAGGCGATCAAAACGGGTCGCCAGCCGCTTGTGTCGGGCGAAGATGGATACCGCGCCCTCGAGCTGGTCATCTCCATCTATGATTCCTGCCGCGAGGGTCGCAAGGTCCGCTTGAATGGCTGAATCCGGACGCGGCTTTTACCAGCTACGCGTCCCGGCGTCCAGCGCGAACCTCGGACCGGGATTTGACGCCCTCGCCATGGCGCTCGGCGTGTATCTCGTATGCCGCTTCCGGCAAAGCGATGCGCTGCAAATCCGCGTCACGGGTCGTGACGCCGCCTGTATTTCCAACCGCGAAGATAACCTGATCTGGCAAACGGCGCTTGCGGTGGCGCGCGATACCGGCGGTTCGCTGCCGCCGATCGAGTTGGAAATTGACAATGACATCCCGATTGGCAAAGGCCTGGGATCCAGCGCCGCGGCGCTCACCGCCGGCGTGGTGATCGCGGACGTGCTGCTCGATCTCCGCTGGAAGCCGTTGCGCGTGCTGGACGAAGCGGCGCGCATCGAAGGACACCCGGATAATGTCGCTGCCTGCGTACTGGGATCGATTGTAGCCAGCGCCATTGATTCGCATGGAGTGGCGCGCGCCGTCCGGCTGGAGTTGCCGGAAAAGTTTGGCGTCGCGGTCGTCGTGCCGGACTTCGATCTGCCCACGACCCGGGCGCGGGCGGTTCTTCCGGAGTGCTACTCGCGCGCGGACACAATTTTCAATGTTCAGCGCAGCGCGCTTCTGATCGCGGCGCTTACGACAGGAACCGCAAGCGCATTTCCGGCGGCGCTTGAGGACAGGCTGCACCAGCCGTATCGCGCGGCGCTGATCCCCGGGCTCGACGAGATTACGCGGCTGCGGGCGCCGGGCCTGCTCGGCTGCGCGCTGAGCGGCGCTGGTCCATCCATCCTGGTCTTCTATCAGCGCGGATACGAGCAGGTGTGTGATCTCGTCCGGCAGATCTTCGCGTTTAAGGGCCATGATTCACAGGTGCTCTGGGCGCACATCACGGATCACGGCTACGAATTGACGGCTCCGCCTGCCTGACTGGATCGTGCCGGTCCGGCGTTGGCGCCCATCCTCATGCTCGCCGCGGCTGCGCCGCTCGTTAAAAGGGGCGACGGCGCGTCACCGTTCTTCAGCCGCCGAGTCGACGTCGCGGTTCAGCAGCGTGGCCATTTCGTGCGGCTCGCCGCTTCGCAGATAGTCCAGCAAATCCTCTTTGCGGCCGTCAAAAAAGTTGTCAATCAGCTCGCGGACCGCCAGCCGCCGCAGCGCGTCGCGGCTCAATGCGGGCGAATAGAGAAACGACCGCCCGATCTTCCGCCGAGTGACTCCGCCCTTGCGGGCGAGCCGGTCGAGTACGGTCATGACGGTCGTATAGGCCAGCTTGCGGTTGGCGGTCAGCGCCTCGCGCACGTCTTGGACGTTGCCTTCGCCCATCGCCCACAGCGCTTTCAGACACTCCAGTTCAAGCGGCGGGGGAATGCCGCGGCGCGATGCAGTCGTCCGCATCAGAGCGTCTTGTCCGGGTCGGCCTGCAACGCCTGTCGCAGTTTATCGCCAAACACGGAGGCCGGCGCCGCCGGGCGCGGCGCCGGGGACGGCGCGGGAGGACGTTGCGCAGGCGCCGCTTGCGTGCGCTCCGGCTGCGGCGGCGCGGACCGGACGGGCCTGGGCGCCGGCTCTTCTTCCAGGTACCGGAGCTTCTTCAGCACTACGCGATCGAGCGCTGAATTATATGTGGTCCAGCAGCTCTCAATCTGCCGGTCCTTTTCCACCGCCGCGCGCATACAGTCCATTTTGGAATCCAGGTTGTCGAGGTGATGCAGCAGCAGCGCCTCGGGAAACATCGGCGCCTTCGGCGACCCGAATTCGAGCTCGCCGTGATGGCTCAGGATCATGTGCTCGAGCAGGTTGCGCAGCTTTTCCGGAAAATCGGGGACTTGGCGCAGCTTGTCCTCAACCAGCCGCACGCCCATCGTGATGTGCCCCAGCAGTTGGCCATCGCTGCTGTATCCAAAGCCCCGATGATAGGTCAGCTCATCAATTTTGCCGATGTCGTGAAGCATGGCCCCCGCAAGCAGCAGATCCAGGTCAGTGCCCGGATAATGCGGCGCGGTAAGCTTGGCGAGCTGACAGATCGAGAGTACATGCTCCAGCAGCCCGCTTAAGTATGCATGGTGCACTACCTTGGCCGCAGGCGCAATCTTGTAGGCGGCGGCGATTCTTGGATCTTCGAAAATCACCTCTAGCAGCTTCCTGAGATGTGGATTGCCGACATCACGGATATGCGCTTGAAGTTCCGCCCACATCTCATCCGGGTTGCGTTTGGACGCCGGAAAAAAGTCAGCGAACTCCACTTCCCCGTCATCGATCCGGATCATTTTGTGAACTGTGATCTGGGGGCGATTTTGGAAAATTTGATAAAGACCCTTAACCCGAACGAAGTCGTCGCGATCGAAGGTGTGCATGACCTCGGAGGCGTTGTCCCACATCTTGGCCTCGACGTCGCCGGTGCGGTCGCCCAGCATCATCGAGAGATATGGCTCGCCGCTCTTTTTCTGCCGGATGTCCTTCGATAACACGAGAAACACAGAGGTAATCACCTGGTTCGGTTCCAGGTCGGCGACGTAAGGTGATTTCATTCGGAACAGCCCCGCGATTTAACGGGACGAGGATTGCGCCTTTCCGCCGGATTTCGTGCCGGGAATGGGAACCACCCAAAGCAACTTTTTCCGGCGTGTTTTGGCCGAAACTTCCTCTTTAGTGACAGTCTCCGGCTTCAGCTGCGCCGGATCGGTCCAGGTCGTGTCCTTGCCGGGCGCAGCGCCCGAATCGATGTAGCCGGGTTTGATCTCAAGAAAGGCCTCCTGCCGCAACTTGGTCAGATACTCGCGCAACGCGGGGTCCATGCGCGGGCCGAACAGCTTGTCCATGATCTCGTTCTGGACCTCTTCGAAGGTGGCCTGTCCAGCCTTCTGGTGGTCCTGAACCTTCAGAATCAGGAAGCCGCTGTCCACCTTGATGGGCGGGGTGACGAACCCGCGCGGCTGGTTCCAGACGGCCGCCTCGATATCGGGCCGCAGCTTTCCTTTTTCAAAGCCGCCGATATCGCCGCCGTTCCGCGCGGTCTGCGCGTCGGAATTGTTTTGCGCGAGTTCGGCGAACTTTTCACCCTTGGCGGCGCGAGCGCTGATATCCTTGGCTTTTTTCTCAGCCGCTGCGATCCCCGCCGCATCCTTGCCCTCGGTGGAAATCAGGATTTCCGCCAGGAACACGCGCTCCTCGCGGACGAACTCGCTCTTATGCTCTTCGTAATATTTCTTCAGTTCCTCGGGCTTGATGTTCACGCGCCGCGCCACTTCCTCGCGGATGACGCGCTCAGTGAGCATGTTGTTCTTGATCTCGTTCCGGTAATCCTCAAACGGCATGCCGGTTTGCTCGCGAACATAAGCCTGAAATTTCTCCGGATCGGCGATTTTCGACTCAGCCTGCAGGCGGGCGATAAATTTGCTGACTTCCGCATCGACATTGATGTTCAATTCCTTGCCTTTTTGCACCAGCAAGAGTTGATCGATGCGATCGCGCAGAATATTCTTGCTGCGGCCCTCGATGGCTTCCTGCAATCTCGCGCCAACCAGACCCTGTTGCCGCGCCTCCGCCTCGATTTGCTTGCGCTGGCGTTCGATATCGCCGCGGGTGATGATGTCGCCGTTGACCTTGGCGATGATCTCTTCAACCAGCGTGGCGTCGGCCGCGCACAGCAGGGATGCCCCGGATACACACACAGCCAAGACGCGGCCAAAGCTCATAATTCCCATTATATTTCAGTCCCCTCACGGCCTCTCCTGACGGAGGCGCATCACCACTCAATCCCCCGCGCTTTGAGATCCGCTTCTAGCTGCTGCTGAGACACGAACTGCACTGCGTCGATCCCGGCCTTTCGCGCGGCTTCCACATAAGCGGGGATGTCATCGGTGTAGAAGCACTCCTGCGGATCCGCCTCCGCAACGGCCAGCGCGGCTGCGTAGATGGCCGGCGAGGGCTTCATTGCGCCGACTTCATAGGACAAAATCCGACGATGAAAGTGGCGCAGGATCGGATAATTGGCTGCGAGCGCATCAAAATGCAAGGGATTCGTGTTGGAAAGCAGAATCAGGCGGTAGCGGCGCGCCAGCGCTTCGAGCAAGTCGTCGGCCAGCAGCGTGCCGGGCGGAAAAATGCTCATCCACAGCCGGCAAAAATCGTCATAGCCCACCGACAGCCCCAGTTGATTGCTCATCTGCGCGACAAATTCCCCTGTTCCCACCTGCCCCGATTCGAACCGCTGCACGAGGTCCGTCGCGCCGATGCGCTTCGGGATCTCCGCCGCCGGATAACCGCAAAATCGCTCCATGGCGGCGTAGCCGCGCTTGAAATCGAGCGGTACAATCACGCCTCCGAGATCAAAGATCAATGTTTTAATCATTCCATCCACGAGATGCTGTCATTATACGGGCGCGCGATTCGCCCTGGCCGCAACACAGCGCGTAGAATGGTCTGCTATGAAATCGAGCTTCGTTGCGATGCTGTTCGCCGGCGCGTTGGCCGCGCAGACGCCTGCGCCGGTGCTCCCTATTCTGGGCCAGGTGGTGCGAAACGACCCGCGTCTTGACCGGCTCATTCCCAAGGACGCCAAAATTGAAGTCCTCGGATCGGGGTTTGCGTGGGTCGAAGGCCCCGTCTGGGTGCGCGAGGGCGGGTATCTGCTCTTTTCCGATATTCCGCGAAATTCCATCATGAAGTGGAAAGCCGGCGAGGGCGTCACCTTGTTTATGAAGCCGTCTGGCTATACCGGGGTCGCCAGCTACGGACCAGAGCCGGGGAGCAACGGGCTGATCATCGATCGCGAAGGGCGCCTGATCGCGTGCGAGCACGGCGACCGCCGCATTTCCCGGCTGGAAAAGAACGGCGGCAAGCGAACGCTGGTTGACAACTATCAAGGCAAGCGCCTCAACAGCCCCAACGACGCTGCATTTAAATCCAATGGCGACCTGTACTTCACCGACCCGATTTACGGCCTTCCCGCTCATGAAAAAGATCCGCGGCGCGAACTCGACTTCTGCGGGGTGTACCGTCTTTCCAAGGACGGCAAACTCACGCTGTTGACTCGGGAGATGAGCCGTCCCAACGGCATAGCGTTTTCGCCGGACGAAAAGACGCTGTACGTCTCAAACTCCGATCCCGATCACGCCGTGTGGATGGCCTTCCCCGTCAACGCCGACGGAACGCTCGGCAAGGGGCGCGTCTTTAAGGATGTTACAAAGAACGTTCCCTCACAGCCCGGCCTGCCCGATGGCATGAAGGTGGATGTGCATGGGAATCTGTTCGCTACAGGCCCGGGCGGCATTTACGTGTTCACTCCCGAGGCCGAACTGTTAGGCCGCATCGACACCGGCCAGCGCACATCCAACTGCAACTGGGGCGACGACGGCTCGACGCTGTATATCACGGCGGACTCGTATATCTGCCGGCTCCGCACAACCACGAAGGGCAACGGCTGGTAAGTCCCGTCCGCCCCTGCTATCGAGATCGCAACTCCGGATACAGCATGCGAATCCCTGCGGCGAAAATCGGACCGTAAATGTGTTCGAACAGCCGCCAGCAGACCAGCAGCCCGAACCAGGAATACGGGCGCAGACTGTCGCCCAAACGCGCGTATCGCCGCGCCGCCCGCTCCGTCATGAATATTCCCGGCGCGCTGAATCCGTCGAGCGGCGGAATGGGAATCAGGTTGAAAGCGCCGAGCAGAAGGTTCATCGAGAACAGAATGCTCAGCGCCGTAGCTGCGCCAGCGAGGAATCCAGATTGAACCGACTCGACCACGTGGGTGCTGCTCCAGTGCGCCGGCGGCTCAAATACGCCCGCGAGCCGGCCGGCGGAAATCACCGCAGTCGCCGCCAGAACCAGCGCAAGATTGGCGGCCGGACCGGCCAGCGACATCCACGCGGCGCGCCGCGGATGCCGCTGCTGCCACGCGGGATCGTACGGAGCGCTTGCCCATCCGATCACGCCGCCTCCAGAGAACAGCGATAGCAACGGAACGATAACCATCCCGAACGGCTCGCGCCGGATGTGCGGCAGCGGGCTGAGCGACACCTGGCCGCCATGAAACGCCGTCAAATCGCCGCCGAGTTTCGCCACGAGCGCATGCGACGCCTCATGACAGGCAGTCGAAAACAAAAAGATGACATAGCGGATCAGTCCGAGTACAAAGGCCTCCTGTGCCAGCAGGTCCATGCCGATTCAGACTATATTGTGGCGCGATATGGTTGAGCCGGCTTTTCGCAAGGGCAGAGGGGAGCAGCGCCCTCCGGCGCTCAGGAGACCGAGCGCTGGTCGGAATAAAAGCCCTCAGCCTGGCTGACGGTTTCGTCGAGCACTCCCGCCTGCAACTGCCGGAACAGAGTTGCCGTAACCAAGTGATACCGCGGCTCCATGGCCGTGTACTGCCGGATCGCAGGATCGAGTTGCTCAGACGGCGGCTCCGGGGTGACGAGATGCAGCTTTCCTTCTGCGATCCGGAAGGGAAGCACGTGCCACTTTCGTACGACGCTGGCCGGCAGCGCTCTGAGCATCGCCGGCGAGGCGGCCTGGATCTCGCTGTCGGCGAGCGGCAGGTCATGTTGAAGGCTGAGCGCCATGTAAAGCTGCGATTCCGTAATCAATCCCGATGCGAGCAGGTGCTCTCCGATGCGCATTCCGGAGGGCCGGGTTCTGAGCGCGTCATCCAATTCGCGCTCGGTGACCACCCCTGCGATGACCAGAATGTCTCCGATTCGCTTGCGATATCCGGCCAGCGTCGACGGCGACGGATAGGCGTGTTCCGTTTTCAGCCACACGAGCGGCGCGCCGCGCAGGCGAGTTTGAGAGTAATGCCAGAGCGCGCGGCATGTCGCCAGACAATTGATCGCGTTGGCGAAGATCGTGCGGCCGGAGCTCATGAGAGCCGTACGCCAGTTGTAGGCATAAGCGACGTATGCGCTCCGCAGAAAAATCCTGACAAAACACAGCAGAAATGTTGACGCCAACAGCCCCCTGGCGGGCTCCGAGAACGAGGCGCGGCCCCAGAATCCCGAGACAGCCGCGTAAATCAGCAAGAGGTTCGCATACAGACTGAGCGGGTTGCCGAGAAGCCCCTTCCGGTCCCGCCAGAACCAGTACGCCTGCCGGAAGCCCCCTTTCCATCCGTGTCGTTCCCAGGTCTGAAGCGCAATGCCGGTCACCCAGCGCGTACGCTGCCGGATCGCCGCGGGAAAACGCCGCGGAAAATATTCGCGGGTAGCCACCATGGACCGATCCGCTCCGCGGCGGACTGGCGGGACAAATACTTGCGCCAAACCCAGCGCGTGGAGGCGCAACCCATTCTCGTAGTCCTCCGTCAGGCAGGACGGCTCAAAGATGCAATTCGCCTCGGCGGCGAGCGCCTCCAGAGCGCGCCGCGAATAGGCCGTTCCAACTCCGGCTGACGGTATAAAGCCCCCCAGCGCCTGACGGACGGGCAGATCGCGGCTCTGGAATTCGGCGAATTCGTCGCAATAGACGCCGTGAGTCCATTCTGACCAGGAGGTCTGGAGCGGGAGCACGGGGATCTGAATGAAGTCGTATCGCTCGGCGTAGTAGTTTATCCACTGCAACGAATCCGGGTGGATCAGATCTTCCGCGTCGTGCGTCACCACCAGGTCGAAACGAACTCCTGTGTTCGTTTCGTGCTGGAGCATTCGCTGGTAAATCCAGTTCAGACAATCGGCTTTCGAGGTCGGTCCCGCGTGCGGGCAGATGGCCAAATGCACATTCGGATATCGGCGCTCGCATTCACGGACTACTTTGAGCGTCGCCTCGTCGTTCGGGTATGCGCCGGCAAACACGACGTAATTGCGGTAGCGGATCGCGGCGATGGTGTGCGCCAGCATCTCTCCAATGACGGCGCTCTCGCGCCAGAGGGGAATGAAAATGGCGATGCGCTTTTCGCGAATGACGGACAGATCTGCGTCAGAAGGGATTGCGACCCTCCCGCGACCGAGCCGGCGCGCCTTTATCCATTGAACGGCCCAGACAGCGTCAATAAAAAGGTCGTCCAGCCCACTGAACAAAATGTAGGAGGACAGCGGCAGAATTGAAGCGGTCACGATGCGATCGGCCGCATCGCGCAGAAGTGCCAGAAATTCCACCACTTGATGTGGTCCATGGCGTAGGCGAAAGTTCTCGCCCAATCTGTTTGAACGTCAGCATCCACCCACAGGCAATTCGTTTCGTAAAACGGGGCGTCTGGGGTCGTCTCCCGGCGCCGCGCCCAGGGCGGTACGCGAGTTCTGCGACCATCGTCCACCGGATAGCACGGCAGGACTATTGTTCGGTACGGAACCGGTTGGTACATTCCATTACGGCGTCAGATCTTGCCACTAGCGAGCTTTCGTGCCGTCTAAGTGAAGGGTTGTACAATAGTTTACGTCCATCTTCCGAGGTGGAATCAGCGATGTCGAGCCAATTTACTGTCTTAGCCTCTCTGACTTTTGCAGCCCTCTTGACGGCGCAAACACCGCCCTCCGAAGCGCCCAAATCCGCGGCGCCGAACACCACTCAGCCGCGCAGCGAGCAGCCTTCAGCTCCGAAAACTTCGGAGGATGCGGCGAAAACGACGCCGGCAGCCGTGGATCCGAACACCTTCAAAATCGGAGCCGAGGACGTCCTATTTATTCAGGTCTGGCGTGAGCCGGACTTCACGCGTTCTGTTGTGGTCCGCCCCGATGGGAAGATCACAATGCCGCTGGTCGGTGAAATTCAAGCAGCAGGCCTGACGCCGATCGGCTTGGGCAAGGTCGTGACGGAGGCGCTGACCAAGTACCTTAATAATCCGGATGTCAACGTCACGGTGCTCCAGGTAAACAGTAAGAAGTATTACATTATGGGTGAGGTGAACCGGCCCGGCAGCTTCCCATTGATCACGCCTACAAGGGTTCTGGAGGCATTGACCAATGCAGGCGGGTTTCATGAGTTCGCAAACACGAAGAATATTATGATCCTGCGTAAGAATCAGAAGTTGAAATTTAACTATAAAGACGTGATCCACGGAAAAAACATGGATCAGAACATCTTTGTGGAGGACGGGGACTACATCATCGTCCCGTGAATTACGGCAGGAGCGCCATCGTATGCAGGTTCAAGAGAGCTTTTCAGTTCCCCGCCGGCCTCTGGATGTCGATGATTACATTGACATTGCCCGCAGGCACGCCGGGTGGATCCTGGGTCCGGTGTTCGCCGCGCTGGTCGCGTCCGTTGTGGTGGCCTTTATCTGGCCGGACACGTACGTATCGGTAGCGAGCATCAAGGTCATTCCGCAGCAGATTCCCGAATCGCTGGTGCAACCCAACGTCAACGAGCTGATGAGCGATCGAATCACGTCGATGATTCCGACGGTGCTCAGCCGCCAGAATCTGACTAGCATTATTATTACCAACGACCTGTACCCGCGCGAACGCGAGCGTATGCCGTTGCAGGACGTGGTTCAGAAAATGCAGTCCCGAGTTCGCGTTACAAACGTCGCGCCTTCCCCCAACGGAAGGGTCCCGGCGTTCCAGATTTCTTTCTCTTACACGGACCGTGTGAAGGCGCAGAAGGTAGTGCAGGAGATCGTCACCAAATTCATCGATCAGAATCTGCGGGATCGCAGCAGCACGAGTCGGAGTACAACAGAACTGCTGCACGATGAATGGCTTGCGGCGAAAAGGGAGCTGGATCAGACGGAGGCGAAGCTGGCTCAGTTCCGTGCGCAGAACGCCGGGCGTCTGCCGGATGAGATGCAGTCGAATCTGTCGCAGTTGAATGCGCTGCAAGGGCGGCTGGCATCGATCAATTCAGCGCTGAGCCGGGTGGCCCAGGAAAAGCTGCAGCTGGAGACGCAGCTTCGCATTTACAAAGACCAGATGAATGGGCTTCAGCAAGCGGCCACTGACCCGAATTCAGTCGCCGCGCGGAGCGAGAAGTACAGCGAAGCCGACCGTGACGTCAAGTTCTGGGAGGCGCAAGTGGCCGCGCTGCATCAGCATTACAAGGACACGCATCCGGATGTGAAGCGCGCACAGGCGATGCTGGCCGCCGCCAAGGCCCGCCGTGAAGAGGCTTTGAAGGAGGATGAAGCCAAGAAGCCGGAGACCCCGGCGCCGCCGCGGATTACGAACCCGAACATCATCCGGGAGGCGCGGGAGCTTGATGCCGCATATCGAAGACTGCAAAGCGCGATCGAAGCGAAAGACCTCGAGGCAAATGAGTATCGCCAAGAGATGAAGCAGGTGAACGACGCCATCAAGGCGTATGAGGCTCGACTCCAGGGCACGCCGTTCAGCGAACAGGCCTATTCGGAGCTGATCCGTGACCGCGAACTCGCCCGGTCGCGGTTCGTCGATCTGGACCAGAAGTGGACCCGCTCTCAGCTGGCTCAGGAGATGGAGAACCGCAGCCAGGGCGAACGGCTTGAGCCGCTCGATCCGGCTTCGCTTCCGGTGACGCCCAGCGAACCCAACCGGTTGATGATCATCGGAATGGGCACGGCGGTCGGACTGGTGGTTGGAGTTCTGCTTGCCGGCGCGCGCGAAGTCAAGGACACATCGCTGAAGAATTTGAAGGACGTACGGGCGTACACCCAGCTGCCCATTCTGGGCAGCGTGCCGCTTCTGGAGAACGATTTGGTGGTGCGCCGGCGGCGGAGGCTTGCATGGTTAGGCTGGGCGGTTGCATGTCTGGCAGGAGTCGCGATCATGTCGGGCTCGATCATCTACTACTACTATTTCACGCGCGTGTAAGCGGACAGGAGAACGAAACCCGATATGAGTCGAGTTCATGATGCGTTACGGCGGGCTGCCCAAGCTGGCGAGTTGGCGACCGAACACGTCGGACATGCGGGGGCTGCCGCGCCGCCAGGCGGCGGCTCGTCGGTTGCGAGCGTTATTGACGGAGTTCCGACAAATCCGGGCTTTCTCGACAGCGTCCAGGAGATTGCGTGGGCGCCTTCGCCCGACAGTCTTCTGATTGATCCCACACGGCCTCACGAAGCGCCGAGCGAGGAGTTCCGTTCTCTGCGAACGCGCCTCAATCACATGCAGACGTTGCAGCCGATTCACAGCATCGTCGTGACCAGCGCATCACCGGCTGAAGGCAAATCGTTCGCGGCGATGAATCTTGCGCTGGCGGAGGCGCAGCTGGCCGGGAATCGCACTCTGCTGGCCGACTTCGATTTTCGCCGCCCGGTGATTCACAGCCTGCTTCAGATCAGCCGCAGCCCGGGCATCACGGATTACCTGTTGGGGAAGGCGCCGCTTGAGGCGATCATTCGCAAGGTAGCCAACTCCAATCTGTATGTCATGACCGCGGGCGAGGCGGTCATTAATCCGCTCGAACTGCTGAATCTGCGCGAGGTCAAGCAACTGATCGAAGATCTTCCGCAACTGTTCAACTGGGTGATCCTCGATACGCCGCCGCTGCTGTTCGCGGCGGATGCAAACCTGCTGTCAACCTTGTGTCATGGATCGATCCTGGTTGTACGGATCGGCGCAACCACGATCGACGCCGTAACCCGCGCCATGCAGTCGTTGTGCCAGAATAACGTGCTCGGCATTGTCGTCAACGGCGCCCGCCGCGGCGAGCTGTACAGCAAGTACACCTACTATCACTCGTATTATCAGCAGAAAGAAGAAGGGGCGGACGAAACCGAGCCGGAGCGCGCGCGGTCGGAATAGGATCGCAGCCTAGCGCCCATTGACGCAGTTCCTCAATACAATCGCTGAGTTTTTGCTGCCGAACGCGATGCAGTTCGCCACCGCATACTCGAGCGCGCCTCGCCGGCCCACGTCGGTAACGTAATCGAGATCGCACTCAGGATCCGGTACATCGACATTCGCCGTCGGGGGTAGGATTCCATCGCGCATCGCGAGCGCCGTTGCGGCAATGCCGGCTGCGCCGCAGGCGCCCTGAGGGTGCCCGATCAAGCTCTTCAACGAAGAGCCGGGCACTTGATAGGCCCGCGCGCCCAATGCCAGCTTGATTGCGCGCGTCTCAATGCGATCGTTCAATTCCGTCGACGTGCCGTGATAATTAATATAGTCGACCCGGTCGGGGCCGATTCCGGCTTCCTGCATGGCGAGTCGAATTGCCCGCGCCGGCTCTTCGCCGCATTCTTCGAGCCGGACGCGGTGATACGCCTCGCATGTCGAACCATAACCGGCGATTTCGGCGTAGGCGCGCGCTCCGCGGGCTCGCGCGCGTTCGGCCTCTTCCAGAACAAAAAACCACGCGCCCTCGCCCAGAACGAAACCGTCGCGGTCCCGCGAAAAGGGACGCGAGGCGCGTTGCGGCTCGTGGTTCCAGCGGGTGGACAGGATGCGCATGCCGATAAAGCCGCGGAGGATGAGCGGAGCGATCGGAGCATCCACGCCGCCGCACAGGACGCAATCGAGAACGCCGGTTTGAATGTTGCGCAGCGCGTATCCAATGGCGTCGGTCGAGGAGGTGCAGCCGGTCGACACAACGTGACTGAATCCTCGAAACCCGAACCGCATGGAAATCTCGCTCGCCAGAGTGCCAATGGTCGAGGTTGGAATTGCATAGACGCTGCACTGCCGCCATTGTCCGGAATAGTACAAACGATATTGCTCTTCAGTGAATTCCTGACTGCCGCCGCCGGATCCCACTAGCACGCCGATTTCCTGCAATTCGGTCCGGCTGAGGCGGCTGGAATCGATCCCCGCATCCTCCAGCGCTTCTTTCGCGGCGGCGACCGCAAGCGGAACGACGCGCGATACATGGGGTCGGTCCTTTGCAGCCACGTGCTCCTGTTCACGGAAGCCGCGGACTTCACCCGCAATGCGCACTGCGAGCCCAGAGGCGTCGAAGCGCGTGATCGGACCGATGCCGCTTTTCGCCTCGCGCGTATTGCGCCAGAACTCCTCCCGTCCGATTCCATTAGGACTTACCGCGCCGATCCCGGTGATGACAACGCTTCGCTTCATACCTGATTGGTCTGTCCGGGGCGGAGCCGGGGAAACGCCGTGTGCTAGTATAGGCATGTCCAAGGGAGTCGAAGCAAACGGCCTCGCTAACACACCCGTCTGAATGTTCCATCCCCGATTGAAAGCTGCTGTCACCGGACTCGAGGCCGGCGTATTGGGAGGGTTTGCTATGCTCGGCGCGCTGGCGGGCGCGTCGATCGTTGATCAGGAGGCGTGGTGGCGCTTCCCCAATCTGCTGGCGAGTACGTTCTATGGCGCCAGAGTCCTGCGCTCCGGACCCGGTTGGCCGACGATTTCTGGCGTGGCCTTGCAGGTGGTGATCGCAGGCGTCGCAGGCGCCATGTTCGGCGCGTTGTTCGGCAAGGCGCCGGGCGGGCTTCGAGTGGCGCTCGGCATCGGCTGGGGCGCGCTGCTGTTCTACGCCAGCGAGATGGCTTATCGTCGCCTCGCGCCGTTTGTGGCCTTATATCAGGCCGAAACGCCAACTCTGCTGGGGCATATTTTGTACGGGCTGTGCCTGGCTCGAATGCGTCCGATTGTGCGTTCCGTGAACCGGAGCGCAGGCGTAAGCGCGTCGTGGGAACCTGTTCAAGAAGCCGCTCGAGTGGCCGTGCTGGAATCGCCCACGAGTGAAGCGGATTCACATGAGGGCCGCAATCCTGGCGCAGAAACTGAGCGAGATACGCGCGGCGGGTCTGGGTAACTCAAGTGCTCGAAAGCGGTCGAAGGCGCAGCGGCCGGCGCGGCGCGCCTGCCCAGGATCGGCGCCGAAGGACTTGGCCGCGCCGCTCTGAGTTCCTGGGAGTTACTGAGGCGCTGCCGGCTTGGCTAGAATAGGAATTTCAATACTGCGTCGAAGCTCATCCTCTGAAACCTTGGTTTTGTGGTGCACGTCAGGATCGATCAAGGCGCAGAGCGCACAGGCCCTGAGGTACGAACAAGCAAGCGGCGGCCTGGCGGATTTTGCCGAAGCTTGCGGGTCTGTGGTGAGCGCGTTACTGAGGAGTGGAAAGGAATCGCCTCTTAGAATGATGTTTTCCAGGCGTGGACGCCTGAGCCGGGTATGGGTGTGTCTGTTCTGTTTCACGCTCGCCAGCCTTTCCACTTCGGTATTGGGAGCGCAGCAGGCGGCCGGCCAGCAGCCGCCCTCGCAACAGCCAGAGCCGACCAAACCGGCCGCGCCCAAAGCCGAGCAGCCGAAGCCGGCGACGCCGTTTGAAACCGTGCCGGAGGCGCAGGAGCCGCCGAAGCCGCAAGCGCCTAAGCCCGGCCAGGAGGTCCGTCAGGCGCAGCCCGGCGCGCCGCCCGAGAATGTCATCGAGGCAATCGAGTTCCGCGGAGCCCGCCGCGTGCCTGTGGAGACCTTGCGGGCGCTCATTTTCACAAAAAAAGGCGACAAGTACGATGAGGAGACGCTGCGGCGCGATTTCATGGCGCTGTGGAACACGGGGCGCTTTGACGACATTCGTCTGGAGCGCGAACCCGGCAAGGAGGGCTGGATCATCCGCTTCCTGCTGACCGAGCGCCGCATGGTCCGGACCATCAAGTACGAGGGCAACAAATCGATCACCGTATCGGAAATTCTGGACCGATTTAAGGATCGCAAGGTCGGGCTTTCGGTCGAAACGCAGTACGATCCGAATAAGATTCAGCGGGCCAAAAACGTGCTCCAGGAGTTTCTGGCCGAGCGGGGACGGCAGTTCGCCACCGTGGAGCCGCAGATCCGGCAACTGCCGCCTTCATCGCTCGAGATCACTTTTAAGATCAATGAGGGTCCCAAAGTCAAGGTCGGCAACATTGATATAGAAGGCAATCGGGCTTTCAGCGACCGCGTGGTGCGGCGGGCCATGAAAAACCTGCGGCCCATTGGCATTCCGCACTCGATCCTGTTCGAGAACCTGTTCGCGAAAACATACGACTCGACCAAGCTCGAAGAGGACCAGGAGCGGGTCCGGCAGTTCTACATGGAACATGGCTACTTTTTGGCGCGCGTGGTGGATCATTCCGTAAACATCTACGATGTCGGCGGTAAAGGAATGCACATCCCGCTATTCCACCCGAACAAGCCGGGCAAGCGGGCTGATATCGGGATCACTCTGGATGAGGGGCGCCTGTACCACCTGAACCACATCACGTTCCAGGGCGTGAAGCTGTTCCGCACTCCAGAATCGCTGATGGGTCCGCTGTTCCAGATGAAGGAGGGCGACATTTTCTCCACCGCCAAGCTCCGCAAGGGCATTGAGAGCCTGCGCAAGCTGTACGGCGAATTCGGGTACATCGACTTCGTCGCGGAACCCTCATTTGATCCCATCCCGAACACGGACAAGATCGATCTGACGCTGTCTTTTGACGAAGGCAAGCAGTTTTTTGTGCGGCGCATCGATTTTTCGGGCAACACGACCACCCGAGACAAAGTCATTCGCCGCGAGCTGCTCATCGACGAAGGCGACATGTTTAACACGCGGCTGTGGGAGCTCAGCATCCTCCGCTTGAACCAGCTCGGCTATTTCGAGGTGCTGAAGCAGGAGGAGGCGGCTGACATCAAACGCGACACCAAGACCAATACGGTGGATATCACGCTCAAGGTGAAAGAGCGCGGCAAGAACTCGGTTCAATTAAATGGAGGCGTATCCGGCATCGCAGGCAGCTTCATCGGGTTCTCCTATTCGACCAACAACTTCTTGGGACTGGGCGAAACGCTCAGCTTGTCGTCGCAGTTGGGCGACCGCATCCGGCAGGTGGAATTCGGTTTCACGGAGCCCTACTTTCTCGACCGACCGATGCAGCTCGGCTTCACGGTGTTCACCAGCCGGTTCAACTACGACCAGGGGCGCGAAGTTTCGCTGTTATCCGGCCGCAACCTGATTCCGCTGTTCAATGCGCTCGGCACCAACAACCTGCTCAATTACACGCAGAATACTCGCGGTTTCACCGTCTTCACGAGCTATCCACTGAAGCGCAGCTTCGCCCGCGTGGGGCTGAGTTACGGATACAATGTCCAGGACGTCACGCCGCTCACGGACGCGGCCAAGACGTATTTTGATTACCTTTATTTCCAGAATGTCGGCGGTCCCAACGCCCTCAATGGAATCCGCACCAGCCAGATCATTCCTTCCTACAGCTATAACACCGTCGATCACCCCATCACGCCCTCCCAAGGCAAGCGCCTGTACGTCACGACGCAGTTCACCGGCAGCATTCTTGGCGGAAATGTGAACACTGTGCAGCCAACGATTGACGCCGCGTATTTCCGCCGCGGATTCAAGAAGGGACACGTGATTGGCATGCATCTTCTCGGGCGTATGATCTTCGGCTACGGGGGCAAAGTGGCGCCTCCCTTCAGCCGGTTCTACATGGGCGGCGAGAACGACATCCGCGGGTTCGATATCTGGGGCATCAGTCCGTTTGCGTATATCCCCAGCACGGCGACTGTCAACGTGTACAACAACGACGGCTCGCCGCGCCAGCAAAAGATTCTGAACTCCGACGGCACGACTTCGCTGGTGAATATTACACAGACGATTCCGATTTATCAGCTGGTCGCACCCGGCGGCGACACTCAGGTGGTTACGAACTTCGAGTACCGTATCCCGATCGTCGGGCCGGTCACGCTAGCCGCATTCTTTGACGCGGGAATCGACAAGCTTACCCTGACGAACCAGTTGAGGCTGAACCCTGACCGGATCTCGCAATTGAACTCGCAGTTTCCGGAGGCGAGCTTTACCGGCAAAGCGATTATCGCGCCGGGAACTCAGGCCATGCGGAGCTCGACCGGTCTCGAATTACAGGTGTTGATGCCGGTTGTGAACGCGCCTTTCCGCATTTACTGGGCTTATAATCCGACGATCGTCCAGACGTTCTTGCAGCCGCCGATCGTCGCCGACCGGTCCTATTTCCCGAACCAGGCGACGTTCGTCAACGCCGTGGCTCAGTTCGGACAGCCGGCGCCGTTCTTTGAGAGGCGATCGACGTTCCGGTTCACGATCGGAAGAACGTTTTAGTTCTTGAGGTTGCAGGTGAACACAGTCACGCGCGCATGGGCGCTGACGCCCGAGACGCTGATGCTACGATATTTATTGAACACGTAGGAGTGTATGGTGAGAAGAGAGTTCTTTGTGTGTGTCGCCGCGGCCATAGCCGCGGTTGTCGCGCCCGCCCAGTCGGCAGCAACAAAAGTTGGGGTGATCAATATCCAAGCTGCGCTGGTCAGCACCAATGACGGGAAAAAGGCGGCGGCCGAGCTGGAGGCCAAGCGCGCGCCGAAGACCAAGGAAATGGAGAGGCGGCAGGCTGAAATCCGCTCGCTTCAGGACTCCCTGAACCGCGGCGGAAACGCGATGTCAGAAGCTGCGAAAGCCGAACTGGTCCGCAACATTGATCAGAAAACGAAAGCCTTTAATCGCGATCTTGAGGACGCCAACGCGGAGTGGGAGCAGGACCAGCAGAAGGTCATTAACGAACTAGGCCAGAAGATGATGGTCGTGATAGACAAGTATGCGAAAGACAACGGCTACTCGCTGATTCTCGACGTCAGCAACCCAAACACGCCCGTGCTGTACGCCTCCAATGCGATCGATATCACGAAAGACATCATTGACTTGTACGACAAGAATTCGGCGTCGATCACTCCGCCTGCGACGAAACCCGGCGCGACGCCGACGACCAACGTAGCGCCCGGCGGTCTGACGCCGCGGCCCACGGCGCCCCCAGCCGCGAAGCCTGCCGGCGCGCCTCCGGCGACCGCGCCGGCCAAGAAATAGCCGCGCTGGCTTCAGGCTGCCGCGCTCAATATCCGGCAGCCTCGATCCAAAAACTCTCCTCCCACGCGCCGCCCGGCGGGACGGTCTGGAGTCCGGAGTATTTCGTCCGGTGCGCCAGGTTGAACGCGTCAGTAATCGCCGTCATTGGCTCAAAGCAGACGAAATCGCGGCCAGGCGGAGCAAACACCACGGCAACCGGATACTTCGCTCCGTACGACAGGCTGATGCGCTGAGCTCCGCGCTCGGCCCAAAAAACTGCATGGCCGTTAGCGTCCCGAACCAACGAGGTGAACACATCGTCGAGATGGGCGCCGCGGAGCGACATCGGATCCGGCAACCTGACCGGCTCTACCTCGCCCGTTGGAATCAGCCGTTCCGAGAGCAGGACGTGTTCGCGCGCGGCGAGATGCAACCGCCATTCGTCGCGGTCAGGAATCGCGAAATAGGGGTGAAATCCGATCGACAGCGGCATCGGCTCCTGCGAAAGATTTTCCACCGCGACCCTCACCTCTAGTGCGCCCCTGCTCAACCGGTGCGTCATCTGGATCGAGTGCGCGAACGGAAATTGAGCCATCCAGTCCGGATGCCGCCAGAACTCGAGCCGGCTGGAGGCCCAGGCCGATTGGGCGTCAGCTCCGGAGCTGATCAGCCGCCAGTCGGAGGCATATGACACCAAGCCGTGAATGGGCTGGTGGAATTGATCGCGCCGGAAATTGTTGAGTTCCGGGTTTAGCAGATATTTGCGGCCATTTGCCCAGTAGGCATCCCCGTCCAGCCGGTTCGCCCACGGCGCAAGGAACGGTACACCCAGGAAAGCGGGTTTCTGCTTGAATGCGGCGAGGGTTTTGTAGGGGGACCACAACACGGCCTTTCCGTGCACCTTCATGTCGTAGGCGTTGTTGCCGAGCGAAGGCGCGAGCGAGACCTCGACGCCGGCGGCTGAATCAGCCAGCCGGATCACCTCAACGCCGTCGACCATGAGCTTCTCTACAGAATACGGTTGCGCTTGCGACATGAAGGGTAAGATAGCGAGAAAGAGCGCTCTCCAGTAACTCGCGCGCAGCGGATGCGCGGGGCGCGCCCGTCGAACTGCTTCTTTGGGAGCGTTGCGCGGCCCGTGCGCTAAGGCTCGGGATCCTGCGGGTCGAGGTCGGTGTATTTCTGGCAGCACCAGCATTTTCCAGGCGAGTATGTACGGATATAGCATACATCGCACCAGTAGCTGACCACCTTTCGCTTGCCGTTTACGTACACGTAGGCGGGCCGCTTCTCAAACGGATCCACGGCGAACTGATCGGCCGCAGTGAAATGGCCGAGAACTTCGAAGTCAGAATTGTTGAGCCGGTCGTCAAGAAGGATTTTGGTGGTGAGTTCGTCGGCGCTCAGGGAGACGCGCTTGTGGTCGGCAGTGTCGAGGAACGCCTTTCCGTTTTGCTGCGTCAGCTTTCCGCGCAGCGCAATGCTGGCCTGATCAGAGGCGGCCAAGTTGAGTGACATCAGGCTGACAACAACGGTCCAGACCAGCGGGCGGCTCACTCTTTCATGGTAACGCCGCCGGCGCCGCTCGATTCGGGTGTGATATTCCTGGATGGCGCGTGAAAATCCCGAGCCTGCTGTGGATTATCGGACTACTGCTGTTTCTGGCCACGGCGCTCAACTACGCCGACCGCATGGCGCTGGCTGTGGTATCGGTGGACGTCCGAAACGAGTTCCGTCTTTCGCCGCAAGACTACTCCGACATTCTCGCCTTGTTCTTCCTCGCGTATTCGATCATGTATGCCGGATCGGGTTATATCGTTGACCGGCTCGGCACGCGTCTCGGCTTTGCCGTGTTTATTCTCGGCTGGTCCGTTTCACAGATGCTGCACGCTTTTGCGGCCGGCAAGTGGTCGCTGGCCGCCTATCGTTTCCTGCTGGGCCTTTCGGAGCCGGGAAACTGGCCCGCCGCGGCCAAGGCGGTGCAGGAGTGGTTTCCGCCCGCTCAGCGCGCGCTGGGCGTGGGCGTCTTCAATGCCGGATCTTCGGCGGGTTCTGTTCTGGCGCCTCCCCTGGTCGCGTCCATCACTGCGGTATACGGCTGGCGCGCGGCGTTTCTGGTTACCGGCGCGATGGGACTCTTATGGCTGGCCGTCTGGCTGATTCTCTACGCGCCGCCGCGCGAGAACCGGTGGCTCAGCGCCGACGAATACGCCCGTATGAAGGATAAACTGCCGCCCGCTGAGGAGGCCAAGCCGGCCAGCGAAAAGGCGCTCGACTGGAAGAGGGTCATCGCGGCGCGCGGCTGCTGGACGCTGATTCTGGCGCGATTCTTCACCGACCCGGTGATCTACTTCGTCATCTTCTGGCTTCCGGAGTATCTGCGGAAGGAGCGCGGATTCAATCTGGTTGAAGTCGGCAAGTACGCCTGGGTTCCGTTCGTGTTCGGGGGGATGGGGTATATCGCCGGCGGATGGCTGTCCGGCAAGCTGATTCACGCCGGCTGGCCGCTTCCGCGCGCTCGCAAGCTGGTCATGGCGCTGGGGGCTGCTGTAATGCCTGCCGCCATTCTCGCGCCGTTCGTTCCCTCTGCCGCCCTGGCCATTGCGGCGACGTGTTTTGTCACATGGGGCCATGCCTTCTGGGTTTCCAACCTCCAGGCGCTGCCGACCGATCTGTTCCGCGGACGCGAGGTCGGCACTTCGTCGGGCTTTACGGGAATGGGCGGCGCCGTAGGAGGCATGCTGGCTCAGCTCGGGACCGGCTATATCGTGGCCCATTTCTCATACACGCCGATCTTTCTGCTGGCGGGTCTGATGCATCCGATGTCCGCCGTGTTGGTGTATTGGCTGTTGCCGGACCGCGAGTTCCAATCGCCGCGGCCGGTCGCGGCCGGCATGTAACTTTGAAACGACTGTCGTCGCCAATTCAGAAGCGGATTCTCTCAGTTCGATCCGGGCGTCTGTCCATATGTATATCCCTTTTGTTCGCCGTCGGAAGCAGATTGTGACGGCGTATTATTTCGCAGGTTGCGCCGCTGTTGTCCTGTGGCTGGCGATGTTTTCTTCCGGGTGCGCGGGGACAGCCTCGTCTGAGACGAAGCAGGGCCAGCGGCGCCGTGGCGCAATGGAAGGCGCTGCGCCTGTGGTTGTGGCGACTGCCGTCCAGAAAAGCGTTCCCGTAGAGATTGCGGCGGTCGGCAACGTGGAGGCCTACTCGACCATTTCCGTTCGCGGGCAGGTCAGCGGGCAGCTGACCAAGGTGTACTTCCATGAGGGCGATTTCGTAAAGAAGGGGGATCTGTTGTTCGAAATCGACCCGCGACCTCTCGAGGCCGCCGTCAAGCAGGCTGAGGCGACGCTGGCGCGCGATACAGCGGCCCTGCACCAGTACGAGGCCAATCTGGCGCGCGACATGGCCAATGAACGATATGCGAAGTCGCAGGCCGAACGGTACGGAACGCTGTTTCGGGACGGGGTGATGTCCAAGGACCAGATGGAGCAGACCAGCAGCGCAGCCGACGCCTTATCCCAGGCGGTGGCCGCCGACCGGGCTGCGATCGAAAGCGCCAAGGCGGACATCGCGGCGGCCCGGGCGACGCTGGAGAACGCCCGCGTGCAGCTCAGCTACACGCAGATCCGGTCGCCGATTGACGGCCGGACCGGCAATCTGACAGTCAAGCAGGGGAATGTGATCACAGCGGGCTCGACGGAGCTGATGACCGTCAACCAGGTCCAGCCGATCTACGTAACCTTCTCGGTTCCGGAAATGCATTTGCCCGCAATCAAGCGTTACATGGCCCAGGGCAGGCTCCAGGTGATGGCGCGCGCGCAGGAGAACGACGCGCAGCCGGAGGTCGGGTATCTGACGTTTATCGACAACGCGGTGGATCCCAGCACCGGAACGATCAAGCTCAAGGGCACGTTCGCCAATCCCGAGCGGAGACTGTGGCCGGGGCAGTTCGTCCGCGTAACCTTGCGCCTGACGACGAAGGACGACGCCATTGTCATTCCGAACCAGGCGGTGCAAACAGGGCAGGACGGAACGTTTGTATACGTTGTGAAGCCGGACCGCACGGTGGAATCGCGTCCGGTCACGACGGGCGGGCGCGTTGACCAGGATCTCGTTATCGAGAAAGGGTTGCGCGCCGGCGAGGTGGTCGTCACCGAGGGCCAGTTGCGACTTGCTCCCGGCAGCCGCGTCCAGTTTCGCGACGATCGTCCGGGCGGGCCCGCCGGCCGGCGTCGCGGCCCGCGCGCATAGCGAGCCTGATCTATGAATTTGTCGGCTGTTTTCATCCGTCGACCGATTGCAACCAGCCTGCTGATGGCTGGCATCGCCATCTTTGGAGTGATTGCCTACCGCGCGCTGCCGGTCAGCGATCTGCCAAACGTCGACTACCCTACTCTGAATGTGAACGCAAGTCTCCCCGGCGCCGACCCGTCGACGATGGCTTCGGCGGTGGCGACGCCGCTGGAGCGGCAATTTACGGGCATTGCCGGGATCGATTCCATCATCAGCTCGAATTCGATGGGATCGACGAACATCACGCTCCAGTTCGATCCGACGCGCGACATCGACGGCGCGGCGGTTGATGTTCAGACCGCCATCGCCGAGTGCGGTCCGCTGCTTCCTCCGGGGATGCCCAGCCCGCCCTCATTCCGCAAAAGTAATCCGGCGGATTCGCCCATCATGTTTCTGGCGATGACATCGGAAGTGCTGCCGCTGTGGCAGGTCGATGATTATGCAGAGCGCGTCATTGCGCAGCGCATTTCGATGGTCAACGGCGTAGCCCAGGTGCAGGTCATGGGCGCCCAGAAGTACGCGGTTCGGGTGCAGGTGGACCCGGATAAGCTGACGGCGAAGAACATCGGCCTGAACGAAGTCAGCGCGGTGCTCCAGAACTGGAACGTGAACATCCCCACGGGCTCTCTGTACGGCCCAAAGACTGCCTACACGGTGCAAGCCTCCGGGCAGCTCATGAACGCCGAGGAATTCAAGCCGGTGGTGGTGGCGTGGCGGAACGGCGCCCCGGTGCGCCTGGAGGAAGTCGCGCATGTGATCGACAGCGTGGAGGACAACAAGACCGCCTCCTGGCTGTACGCGCATGGCAAAGGCGAGCGCGCGATTCACCTGATGATCATGCGCCAGCCGGGCAGCAATACGATCGAAGTGACCGATGCGATCAAGAAACTGCTGCCCTCATTCCAATCGCAGCTTCCACCCTCTGTGAGCTTGCAGATCCGCGGCGATCGCTCCAAAAACATTCGAGAATCATTCACCGATATTCAGGCGACGATGGGTATCACGCTGGCGCTCGTGATCCTGGTCATTTTCCTGTTCCTCAGAAAGGCGTCGGCGACCGCGATTCCGGCGCTGGCGCTGCCGTTCTCGATATTGGGGACCTTCGCCGTCATGTACGCGCTGAACTTCAGCCTGGACAACATGTCGCTGATGGCGCTGATCCTGTCGATCGGCTTCGTGGTGGATGACGCCATTGTGATGCTGGAGAACATCGTCCGGCACATTGAAAAGGGCGAGAGCCCGTTGCAGGCGGCGTATCTCGGATCCAAGGAAATCGCGTTCACGATCGTATCGATGACATTGTCGCTCGCTGCGGTGTTCATTCCCGTGCTGTTCATGGGCGGCGTTCTCGGCAAGCTGTTCCGCGAATTCGCGGTGACCATCACCGTCGCCATTCTGATCTCCGGCCTGGTTTCGATTTCGCTGACGCCGATGCTGTGCAGCCGCCTGCTGCGGGGCAAAGGCGAAGAGAAGCGCGGCTGGCTCTACCGGACCACGGAGTCGGGATTTGAAGCCATGCACCGCGCCTATGCGCGAAGCCTGGCCGTTGTTTTGCGGCACAGGATGGTCATGGCCGGAGTGTTCTTCGCGGTTCTGATCGCCACGTTGTACCTTTTCAAGATCGCGCCCAAAGGCTTCATTCCGGAAGTGGACAACGACCAGCTTATGGTCAGTCTGGAGGCCGGGCAGGGGACATCGTTCTACAAGATGGCCGAGTACACGCAGCGCGTGTCGGAGGTCATCGGCCGAAATCCGAACGTTGATGTGATGATGGCCAGCACCGGCGGCGGCTGGATGGGCGCTTCGAATACCGGGCGCATCTTCGTTCAATTGAAGCCCCGCAAGGAGCGTAAGGCGACCGCGGCGGAAGTGCTTGCGCAGCTACGGCCTGCCATCTCCCGGTTCCCCGGTCTGCGCGCCTTTGTCACCCTGCCGCCGGCAATCCGCATTGGCGGCCGCATGTCCAAGAGTTCGTACGATTTCACCCTTCAGAGTCCGGATACGAAGGAATTGTACAAGTGGGCGGCTGTGATGGAACGCGAGATGTCCAAGCTGCCCGGTCTGGCCGATGTGACCACCGACCTTCAGGTCCGAAGCCCGAGGATTAACATTTCCATCGACCGCGACAAAGCGGCCGCGCTGCAACTGAACAGCATGCAGGTGGAAAACGCGCTGTATGACGCATTCGGGCCGCGATGGGCGTCCACGATCTATTCGCCCGTGAACCAATACCGAGTGCTGCTTGAAATCGACCCGAAATACCAGGAGCACGCAGACACTCTCTCCAAGCTCTACTTCCGCTCCAATGATGGCCACCTGGTTCCCTTCGAGTCCTTCGTGAAGCTGACCGAGGACGCCGGTCCGCAGACCATCAACCATTCCGGCCAGCTTCCGTCGGTGACGGTGTCGTTCAGTCTCAAACCCGGGTTTTCGCTTGGGCAGGCGGTGGATGAAGTTACGGACCTTGCATCGCGCGTTTTGCCGGCGACGATGACCACCAGCTTTCAGGGAACCGCCAAAGCGTTCCAGAGCTCATTGCAGAATCTCACGCTGCTTCTGATCGTCGCCATTGGAGTGGTCTATATCGTCCTTGGCGTTTTGTATGAAAGCTACATCCACCCGCTGACGATTCTGTCAGGTCTTCCCTCGGCGGGCATGGGCGCACTGCTGACGCTGATTCTGTTCAAGGTCGACCTGAGCATTTACGCCTTCGTCGGCCTGATGATGCTGATCGGGATTGTGAAAAAGAACGCGATCATGCAGATTGATTTTGCGCTGGACGCCGAACGTAAGCAGGGAATTACGCCCGCCGAGGCGATCTATCAGGGCTGCCTGATCCGGTTCCGCCCCATCATGATGACGACGATGGCGGCTCTGCTCGGGGCTATTCCGATGTCGCTGGGATATGGATCGGGCGGCGAAGCGCGGCGCCCGCTGGGACTGGCAGTCGCTGGCGGCCTGTTTTTCTCGCAGATGATGACTTTGTATTTGACGCCGGTGGTGTACACCTACATGGCCTCAGTGCTGAAGTGGCGGGAACGCCGCAAGCAGGCGCGCCCCCCGCTTGCGGCAACGCCAGCTCCGCAGCCGGCAGCGGGTGACTAGAAATGAACGTTTCCGAAACCTTTATCCGCCGACCCATCGCGACCAGCCTGCTCATGGCGGCGATCGCGCTGTTCGGAACCGTGGCGTACCGGTCGCTGCCGGTGAGCGATTTGCCAAACGTTGACTTCCCCACGCTTCTGGTGACGGCGACGTTGCCGGGCGCGAGTCCGGACACGATGGCGTCCGCCGTCGCGACGCCGCTGGAGAATCAGTTCTCGATGATCGCCGGTCTCGAGTCGATGACCTCCACGAACTCGTTGGGGTCGACGCAGATTACGCTGGAGTTCGATCTGAACCGCAATCTCGACGGCGCCGCGGTCGACGTGCAGGCCGCGATTACGCAGGCGTCGCGCATGCTCCCGCAAGGCATGCCTACGCCGCCGACGTTCACCAAAGTAAACCCGGCCGATCAGCCTATCCTCTACATCGCGCTCACGTCGCCGACGCTGCCGCTCTACACGCTTGATGAATACGCCGAGACGCGCGTTGCGCAGCGCATCTCCATGGTGACAGGAGTGGCTCAGGTGCAAGTGCTCGGCGCGCAGAAGTACGCAGTGCACGCGCAGCTTGATCCTCATGCGCTGGCTTCGCGGCAGATTGGCATCAATGAGGTCGAGAACGCCCTCCGAAACTGGAACGTAAACCTGCCCACCGGCGCGATCATCGGCCCGCAGCGGGCCTTCACGCTGCAAGCGTCCGGGCAACTGATGAGCGCGGCGCAGTACCGGCCTCTGGTGGTCGCATACCGCAATGGTTCGCCGGTGCGCCTCGAAGAACTGGGCAACATTATCGACAGCGTCGAGGACGACAAGACGGCTTCCTGGCTGTACACGAAGAACGGCTCGCAACGCGCGATCATCCTGGCCATTCAGCGCCAGCCCGGCACCAACACCATCGAGGTCACCGACGGCGTCAAACGGCTGCTGCCGCTCTTCAAGGCGGAGCTGCCTCCGTCCGTGCACATGGAAATCCTGTACGACCGGTCCGATACTATCCGGGAATCGTACAACGACGTGAAGTTCACGATGATCCTGACGCTGGGCCTGATCGTGATGGTGATTTTTCTGTTCCTGCGCAACATCTCAGCCACCATCATTCCCAGCCTGGCGCTGCCGTTTTCGATTATCGGAACCTTCGCCATCATGTACCTGCTCGGCTACAGTCTGGACAACCTGTCGATGATGGCGTTGATTCTGTCGATCGGGTTCGTCGTCGATGACGCGATCGTGATGCTCGAAAACATTGTGCGTCATATGGAAATGGGCGCAAACCCGATGGCTGCGGCGCTGCAGGGCTCGAAGGAGATCGGATTCACCATCGTTTCGATGACGCTGTCGCTCGCCGCCGTGTTTATTCCCGTGCTGTTTATGGGCGGCATACTGGGCAGGTTGTTCAAAGAGTTTGCGGTTACGATCTGCGTGGCCATTCTGATTTCGGGCGTTGTGTCGGTTACGCTGACGCCGATGCTTTGCAGCCGCTTTCTGCGGTCTCCGCACGAACAGCGACGGTCGTGGTTTTATCGTGTGACGGAGCGCTATTTCGACCGGATGCTGGCCGTGTATGACCGCAGCCTGCAATTCGTTCTGCGGCACAGACTTGCCACGATGGCATTTTCAGGCGTTGTTCTAGCCCTGACGATGTGGATGTTCGTGGACATCCCCAAGGGCTTTATTCCTGATCAGGACACCGATCAGTTGTACGCAGTGACCGAAGCCGCGCAAGGCACTTCGTTTTACCAGATGGTCGACTATCAGAAGAAGGTTGCCGAGATCGTGGCGCGCCATCCGGCCGTGGAAGCGCTGATGTCCACGGTTGGCGGTACCGCGGCGTCCACGCTTGGCGGACCGAACTTCGGACAGTTGCTGGTGCGCTTAAAACCACGGGCGGAGCGCACGATGCTGGTAAACGACATCATTGATGAATTGCGCCCGCAGATTTCGGGCATCCCTGGCATGCGCGTCTATCTGCAAAACCCGCCGGTTATTCGGATCGGCGGGCAGGTTACGAAAAGTTTGTACCAGTTCTCGATGCAGTCGCCGGACAAGCAGCAGCTGTACGAAGCGGCCCGGAAACTGGAGGCTGAGTTCTCGCGCATCCCCGGGCTGAGGGATGTTACGACCGACGTCGCCATACAGGCGCCGCAGGTAAAGGTTGAGATCGACCGCGATAAGGCGGCGGCGATGCAGGTTAACGTGCAGCAGATCGAGAACGCCTTTTACGATGCCTATGGTCCGCGGTGGGTGTCTACTATTTATGGGGCTGTCAACGAATACAAAGTGCTCCTCGAGTTGAAGCCGGAATACCAGTCCGACCCGAACGCGCTCGCCCTGTTGTACCTGAAGGCAAGCGGGGGTCCCTCCGCGCCCGGAGCGGCGGCGGCAAGCGGCGGCGCGACAGCGGCGGCCGCTGGGCCGGTCAGCGCTTCCACTTTCACCGGTCCGCTGATTCCGCTGGATACGCTCGCCAAAATCACTTCTGAGATCGGGCCGCAGGCGATCAATCACTTCGGCCAGCTCCCGGCGGCCACTGTCTCTTTCAACACAGATCCCGGCGTAGCCCTTGGCAGCGTGGTTTCCGAGATCCAGAAGATCGCTGCGCGCGATCTTCCGGATACCATCAGCACTACGTTTCAGGGCGCTGCGAAGGCCTTTCAAGGCTCGCTGTCGAATCTGTGGGTGCTGCTCATTCTGGCGATCACGGTTGTGTACATCGTGCTCGGAATCTTGTATGAAAGCTACATCCATCCGATCACGATTCTTTCCGGTCTGCCTTCAGCCGGATTCGGCGCGCTCATTACTCTGTACCTGTTCCACATCGACCTCAACATCTACGCGTTCGTCGGGCTGATTATGCTGATCGGCATCGTAAAGAAGAACGCGATCATGCAGATCGATTTCGCGCTGGACGCCGAACGAAACCAGGGCTTGGCCCCGCTCGACGCAATTTATCAGGGCTGTCTGATCCGGTTCCGTCCGATCATGATGACCACCATGGCTGCCCTGCTCGGGGCAGTGCCGATCGCGCTCGGCTATGGAGCAGGCGCCGAAGCGCGCCAGCCGCTGGGCCTGGTTGTGGTCGGCGGTCTGCTGTTTTCACAGCTTGTGACGCTCTATCTCACGCCTGTCTTCTACACCTACATGGCTGCGCTCCAGACGCACATGCGGCGCCGCAAGGAGCGGAAGAAAGGGGTCAGGGAAGCGGTGGCGCCGACGCTGGCGTAACCATTGCCTCGCGAGGCTTGGACCATGAGCCCGCAACCGAGGATGCGAACAGGCGACGGCCCTGGTGAAGCCAATTCGATTCGGGCGCAGAGAAACCCCGAGAAACCCGGATGAGTCTGTCGCAATCCGCGTTCATCCTGCCGCTGGCCTTCAGGTCGCGGCAGCGCCCGCAGCCATTTCCCGAACCACGGCATCCGTGAATTCCGCCGTGGACGCCGTTCCGCCCACGTCCCGGGGCAGGCGCTCGCCTTTCGCATACACGCGCTCGATGGCCCCCTGAATACGGCCAGCGGCCTCGCGCTCCTTCAGATGCCGCAGCATCATCACCGATGAGAGCATGATCGCCGTCGGATTCGCCACGCCTTTGCCGGCGATATCCGGCGCGCTGCCATGAACCGCCTCGAACACGGCATGATGCTCGCCCATGTTGGCGCCCGGAACGATTCCCAGGCCTCCGACCAGGCCGGCCGCCAGGTCGGAGACGATGTCGCCGTACAGGTTGGGCATGAGCAGCACGTCAAACTGCTCCGGGCGGATCACCAGCTGCATCGAGGCGTTGTCGACAATCAGCTCGTTATATTCGATCTCGGGATACTCCATCGCGACCTCGCGGCAGCAGCGCAGAAACAGGCCGTCGCCGAGCTTCATGATATTGGCCTTATGAACCGCAGTGACTTTTTTCCGTCCGGCCTCGCGGGCGAAATGAAATGCGTATCTGGCGATCCGCAGGGACGCTGCGCGCGTAATGACCTTCAGGCTGGTGACCACGTCCTTGACCACTTCGTGCTCCAGGCCAGCGTACAGGTCCTCGGTATTTTCCCGAAAAATCACCAGATCGATCCTGACATCCTGGTACCGGGTGCGCACGCCCGGAATCGTGCGCACCGGCCGGACGTTCGCAAAGAGATCGAGCGCCTTTCTTAACGCGACGTTGACGCTTTGAAATCCTCCGGCAATCGGCGTAGTCACCGGGCCCTTGAGACCGACGCCAGTGCGATTCAGCGATGCCAAGACTTCGGGCGGCAACGCCTCGCCCTTGCGCAGGATCACCTCTTCGTTGAGTTCGACGCGATCCCAGTTGACCTGAACCCCGGCGGCCTCGATCACTCGCGCAGCCGCCGCGGTGACCTCCGGTCCGATTCCATCGCCGGGAATGAGCGTGACGTTGTGGTGCACGTTTTCATTGTAGGTATTGAAAGGCGGCATGAGAAAATAAACTCTTCATGGCTAAGATCGAACGAGCGCTGATCAGCGTCACCGATAAGAGCGGGGTGGTTGAATTCGCCCGCGGGCTCGCCGGACTAGGCGTAGAAATTGTCTCGACGGGCGGGACGTTCCGGACGCTGCAATCGGGCGGCGTCCCGGTGCGCGAAGTTTCGGAGCTTACGGGCTTTCCCGAAATGCTTGACGGCCGTGTGAAGACGATTCACCCGCGCATCGCCGGCGGAATTCTCGCAATGCGCGGCAAGCAGGATCACATGCGCGCGATTTCAGAGAACGGCATCCCGAAGATCGATATGGTGGTGGTGAATCTGTATCAATTCGAAAAGATCGCCGCGGATCCGGACGCTTCCGTTCCGGAGCTGATCGAAAACATCGACATCGGCGGGCCAACTATGATTCGCGCCGCGGCCAAGAATTATCAGGACGTCGCCGTCATTACCTCGCCCGAGGATTACTGTCCCGTCCTGAACGAGCTTCGCTCCGCGGGGGAGCTGAGTCTGAACACGCACTGGCAACTGGCGCAGAAGGCCTTTTTCACAACCGCGCAATACGACCGTTCGATTGCCGAGCGCGTGGCGCGCATTCGTGTCGAAAACGGGCAATTCCGGGACGAAAGCCCGCCTGTTCCCTACATTTTGAACATTTTCGCTGAGCAGTCCATGGCCCTGCGATATGGCGAGAATCCGCATCAGTACGCCGCGCTGTATTCGCTGAAGCGGGGCGGGGTCGCCTCAGGAGAGCAACTGCACGGAAAGGAGCTGTCCTATAACAACCTGGTCGATCTCGACGCGGCCTGGCAGCTCATTCAAGAGTTCGAACGGCCGGCGTCGGCGATCATCAAGCACACCAACCCCTGCGGCTGCGCGGAAGCCGATGCGCTGGCTGAAAGCTATCGGAAGGCCTTCGAGGCCGATCCCGTTTCCGCATTCGGCGGCGTGCTTGCGTTCAATCGCGACGTCGACGAAGAGACCGCGCGCGAGATCGCGAAGACATTCATCGAGGCAATCGCCGCGCCGGGCTTTACGAGGGAGGCGCTCGGGATCCTGAAGGGGAAGAAGAATCTCCGCTTGTTGAAAGTCGCGCCTCTTGCGGGCGATGAACTGGTTGTGAAATCGATTTCCGGCGGCTATTTGGCTCAAACGGCCGATACGCACCGTCTTGCGCGCGAGCAGGCCAGCGTCCGGAGCCGGCGCCAGCCCACCGAAGACGAATGGCGCGCCATGCTGTTCGGTTGGAAAGTGGTCAAGCACGTCAAGTCCAATGCGATCGTGTATGCTCGGCCAGGGCAGCTGGTCAGCGCGGGCGCTGGTCAGATGAGCCGCGTCGATGCGGTGAAGGTCGGCGCGCTGAAGGCGATATTGCCGATAGAAGGGTCGGCGCTGGCCTCGGACGCATTTTTCCCGTTTCCGGACGGCGTGGAAGAGGCCGCGCGCCGCGGCGTGACCGCCGTCATCCAGCCGGGAGGGTCGGTGCGGGATGAAGAGGTAATCGCCGCGGCGGATAATCTGGGCCTGGCGATGGTGTTTACCGGCATCCGCCACTTCCGGCACTGAAGGGCCGGGGGGGCGCCGCACATTCACGTCTTCGAGGCGAGCCCGGGCACTCCGCCCATCGTCGTCGCCTTCTCGACGGCTCGCACGATGGCGGCGGCGACTGCTTCGGCAGCCGCGACGCCGACCGCATCGACGCTCGCCCGCTCCGATCCAAGCGAAAGCGCGATCACAAGGTCGCCGTCCGACATCAGGTGCGCGGGCGAAATGGCGCGCGCCATTCCGACCGACCCAAGCTGCGCCACTTTCGCGGCCTCGATTTTTGTGAGCGCCGCATTTGTCGCGACGGCTACGAGAGTCGTGTTCTGTTTACGAAATCCGGCGGGCGCCCCTTCGCGGATAAGGCGGGCGCTGTCGGCGAACTCCCTGCTGTCCGGCGCTTTTCGCGCGCCGGCCACGATCTTGCCGGAGGCGTCCCGCACATCGCCGAGCGCATTGACGGCGGCCAGTGCGCTGACCAGCACCCGCGATTCGGGACCGCCCGCCCGCACGGTCCACGAGCCCAGGCCCGATTTCATTGCGCATTTCATGCCCAGGACTTTGCCTACCGTGGCGCCGGTCCCCGCGCCGACGCAGCCTTCGGCCACTGCAGAGTCGGTTGCGGCGGCTGCCGCGGCCTCGCCCATTTCGCGCGTCGGACGAACATGCGCCTTCCCGATGCTCAGATCATAGAGGATGGCCCCGGCCACCAGCGGCACCCGCGCCGCGCCGGTCTGAAATCCGACGCCTTTGTGCTCTAGGTAGCGGCGGACGCCCGAGCACGCCTCCAGGCCGAAGGCGCTTCCGCCCGCGAATACGATCCCGTGAACCCGTTCCGTGACATGCCGCGGCCGGAGAACCTCGATTTCTTCCGTTCCCGTAGCAGACCCGCGGACATCGACGCCCGCAATTGCTCCCGATTCGCACAGAATAACGGTGCATCCGGTGAGGGCGTCATAATCGGAAGCGTGACCGACCAGGATGCCGGGAATGTCCGTTAATCCCTTCATAGCTCAGTGAATTGCAGTCTGTATGGTAGCATCGTGAACAGGGTGGGACACCGGGATTGCTCGATTTTCTGAAGGGGCCAGTTCTCACATTTCAGAATTTCGTGTCGCTTTCCGGCCGCGCCATTTTGAACGTTTTTCGCTCACCTCATTACGTCGACGACATCATCCTTCAGATGGACATCATCGGCGTCGGCAGCGTTCCGGTCGTGATTATGAACGGATTCTTCACAGGCGCGGTGATGGGGCTGCAACTTTCGCGCGCGCTGGCCACCTACGGCGCCACGGGCCAGATCGGACAGCTCGTCGCCATCACGCTGGTTCGCGAACTCGGCCCGGTGCTGACGGCGATCATGATCGCGGGCCGCAACGGATCCGGCATCGCCAGCGAGCTCGGTTCCATGAAAGTCACCGAGCAGATCGACGCCATGCGGGCGCTGGGCACGGATCCCATCCAAAAACTGGTGACGCCGCGACTGATCGCGACGGCGGTGATGCTCCCACTGCTTACCATCGTCGCCGACTTTATGGGACTGTTTGGCGGCTTCGTCATATCCATGGTCCTTCTGAATATCACCGCAGCGCAGTATTGGAGCACGGCCTGGCGAGCCCTTCAGTACAACGATGTCGTGCAAGGCCTGCTGAAGCCCTTCGCCTTCGCCATTGTGATCGCCCTGGTCGGCTGCTATTACGGTATGAACACCACAGGCGGCACGCAGGGCGTCGGCCGCGCGACCACTCAGGCCGTGGTTGTCGCCTTCATCTGGATCATTGTGATCACGTTTTTCATTGGAAGGATTTTCGTCAACCTCGGATGATACTTGCGTCGGAGCATGAGGCCCAATCGAGTCCGGCGCAGGGCAGCCGCGGTGAAGTGCTCCGGTTCGATAACGTTACGGTTCGCTTTGACCAGGAGACAGCGCTCGATGCAGTCTCATTCTCCATGAGCGCGGGTGAAACGCGAATTCTTCTTGGGGCGGCGGGCAGCGGAAAGACAGTGCTGATTAAAACCGCTGTGGGGCTGATACGCGCTGACGCCGGACGCGTATATCTTTTTGGCACAGATATTACGGACATGGACGAACGACATCTGTTTGATCTCCGGGCCAAGGTGGGAATCCTGTTTCAGGAAGGCGGTCTGTTCGATTCCATGACGATCGAGGAGAACGTCGCGTATCCGCTGGTCAACCAGCGCGCCCGTACGCCGATGCCGGCTGAGGTTGTTCAAGAAAAGGTGCTTGAAGCGCTTAGTTTCGTCGAGCTGGAGCGAACGGTCGCCCAGTTTCCCAGTGAGCTCTCGGGTGGTATGCGGCGACGGGTGGGCATTGCGCGCGCTGTGGTCACGGAGCCGCCGCTGGTCCTTTATGACTCGCCCACCGCCGGGTTGGACCCGATTACCGCGACCACCATTATGGCCCTGATCGTGAAGGAGCGGGACTTGCGAAATACCGCCGCGGTGGTCGCGACGCATCGCTACCAGGACGGGCAGTTGATGGCGAATTTCCGATACAATCCCCAAAGGGGCGCATTAGAACGTGTTTCATCCGATGGGAAGAACGGCTTGAAGACCACGTTCATGGTGATGCGCGACGGCCGCATCGCGTTTGAGGGCAGCGAGGCGGAGCTCGAATCGTCTACCGACCCCTATATCGCCAAATTCGTCAAACGCTGATCTATGCCGAGCCAGAAGAAAACGCGGTGGGCCCAGCTTCGCGTCGGAATCCTGGCTATTGTCGCGCTGGCGATTCTCGGAGTGCTCATCTTCCTGCTCACGGGCACGTCCAATCCATTCACGCCGAAAGCGATTATCTATACTTATTTGGCCGATTCGGCGGCTCTCGGCGAGAATGCTCCTGTCCGCCTGAATGGCATTGTGATCGGCAAAGTGAGCAAAATCGCCTTATCCGGTTCGAGAGACCCCAACCGCGTTGTGCGTATGGACCTGCAAATCGAAAAGAAGTACATGCCGGAGATCCCGGTCGATTCCATCGCCGCGATCGGCGCTGAAAACGTCCTGGGTACGAAATACATCAACATCACCAAAGGCCAGAGTTTAAATACGGTGAAAGCTGGGCAGGAAATCCCGAGCAAAAACGTCAGTGATATCAACGATTTCCTTGAACAGGGCAGCAACCTGCTGGTGCAGGTGCAAGGCATTCTGAAGCGTGTGGACGCGATTGTCAGCACCGTCGAAGCCGGCAAGGGCAGTATTGGCAAATTGCTGACGGATGAGCAGCTCTACAACAACCTGAACGCCACGGTCGCCGAAGGCCAGCGCCTTGTATCCGCCCTGAACAGCAACAAGGGTACGATCGGGAAACTGATCAACAGCGACGAGCTTTACGCCGACGTCCGCGGCTCCATCGCGCGGCTGGACAGCCTGATCGACGGCCTTCAGCAGGGGCAGGGGACCGCTGGCAAACTCTTGAAAGATCCGGCCTTGTATGAGGATGCGCGCGCCACGGTGGTGGAGCTGCGCCGTATTCTTGCGGATCTGAACGCGGGCAAGGGTACGGCGGGAAAACTGCTCAAGAGCGACGAATTGTCGAATCAGATCGCCGGCGTCATCGATCGCATCGATGTCACGCTGGATAAAATTAACAGCGGCCAAGGCACTATCGGGCAGCTGATGGTGAACGCGTCGCTTTACGATAATCTGAACGGCTTTACTCGCGAGCTGCAGGCCTTCATGAAAGATTTTCGCGCAAATCCTAAAAAATATTTGAGGATAAAATTGGGTTTGTTTTGAAACTCCTGGTCGTCAACGCGGATGATTTCGGGTTCACGCGGGAGGTCAACGCCGGGATCATCGAGGCGCACGAGCGTGGAATTCTGACCGCCGCCACGCTGATGGCCAACGGCGCTGCGTTCGACCAAGCCGTGCGGCTGGCGCGCCAAACGCCGTCGCTCGACGTCGGCTGCCATCTGGTCCTGGTCGGCGCGCCCTCGGCGCTCGATCCCGCCCGCCCGTTGCCGGCCACAGTGGCCCAGCTGATTCGGGCAATCTGCCTGCGCCGTATTTCCGTGTACGAGGAACTCCAGGCGCAGATTCGAAAAATTCTGGATGCCGGCATCCAACCCACGCATCTGGACACTCACAAGCACACGCACTTGTTTCCGCCAGTGCTGGACGCCGTTGCGCGGCTGGGTGAACAGTTCCGCATCCGGTGGATCCGGCGCCCCATGGATTTCCCGCTGGCATCGGCGCGCGTCCCCTGGACCAGACGAGCCCTGAGCCGTTCCTTGCATGGCCTGCGGCTCGGTTTTCATCGAAAAATCGAGCGCCATGGCTGCCGTACTACGGACCATTTTGCGGGTTTTCAATTCACGGGCATTTTCAGCTCACGCGATATCCTGGAGATGCTGCGCGAGCTGCCCGAGGGCGTCACGGAATTCATGTGTCATCCCGGGCGCTGCGGTCCTGAGCTGATGGCTGCCCGGACCCGTCTGAAGGAGAGCCGTGTGCGCGAGCTCGAAGCTCTGACGGACCCCGACCTGCGGCGCGGCTTGGCCGCGGCCAACGTCAGGCTGGTCAACTACCGGGATTTGGAGGCCGTTGGGGACTGGGAGCATTGAACCGGCGCGCGTGCATCCCCGTGCGAAAATAGCGGTGGGGGATGGTAATTTACGGCATCTATTACGCTCTAGCCCTTGCGGGAGCAGGAGTTCTGATCAGTTTCGTGTTGAGTTGGCCCTGGGCAGTCCCCTTGTACGCGCTCGCCGGGTTTTGCCTCTGGTTTTTCAGAGATCCCGAACGCGAGGCGCCCCCTGGGCCGGTGGCCGTGTCGCCGGCTGACGGAAAGATTGTCTCAATCAAGTCCCTCTCGCCCGCCTTGACGCGGATAAGCATCTTTCTAAACATCTTCGACGTGCACGTGAACCGGTCGCCAATAGCGGGCAGGATCACGGAGGTCAGGTACCAGCCCGGGCAGTTCCTGGTGGCGAGCCGGGAGGAGGCCAGCGCTCAAAACGAGCAAAACACCGTGGTGGTCCAGGACCAGGACACCACGGTGACGTTCAAGCAAATCGCCGGGCTCATTGCGCGGCGGATCATCTGCTACAAGAAGCCTGGAGATGTCGTGACGGCGGGCGAGCGGATCGGGCTTATCCGGTTCGGCTCGCGCGTCGACGTATTCCTGGGCCCGGAGTGGAACGTAAGCGTACGCACGGGCGAACGCGTTAAGGCCGGCGCCAGCGTGCTCGCCAGGCGGCGTTCTTGAGCGAATGCCGGACGTCGATTTCAATGATCGCTTAAACCCGTCGCACTCGCCGGCGCGCCGGCCGCGCCGCGCCGCATACGCGCTGCCGACCCTGTTTACAGCCGGCAACATTTTCCTCGGATACGTCGCGATTCTCCAGGCGTTTCGCGGAGCAATGGACGCCTCCGCTGGTCATTTCGGCTTTAATGAACACTTTGACGCGGCTGCCAAAATGATCGGGATTGCGGTCGTGCTGGATGGTCTGGACGGTCGTATCGCGCGCATGACGAACACGGTGAGCGACTTCGGCCGCGAGATGGATTCGCTGGCCGATGTCATTACCTTCGGCCTGGCGCCCGCCGTGCTCGCCTTCGCCTGGGGGCTTCAGTTCATCGACCGCTCGTTTGCAGGTCTCGACGCGCTGTTGCGGGCGGGCTATTTCATCTGTTTCATGTTCCTGCTGTGTGGTTCGGCTCGGCTGGCGCGTTTCAACGTTACCACCAATCCCAAGCCAAAAAATCCCGGGCGGCCGGACCGAAAATATTTCGTCGGCATGCCCATTCCTTCTGCCGCTGCGCTGGTGGCGGCGGTTGTTTACGCCTCCGGAAGCGCGCCGCTTCGATGGTGGCCTTTTGCAGTCGGCTGGCTGTGCCTGCTGGGCCTGATGTCCTTCCTGATGGTCAGCACGTGGCGATACCCGAGCTTCAAGGATATCCATCTGGTGCGTCCGCGAACGCCGTTGACGATCATCCTGGTCGCGAGTCTGATTTTTCTGATTTATATTGCGCCGCAGCCCATGCTGCTTCTCATTTCAGCGGCATACGTTGCTACAGGAATTTTTATTCGTGCGGGCGGAATCATACGGCGCCGCTGGCGGCATGAGCCCGCATCGGCGCGACCGGAGCATCAGGTTGGATGAGGCCATGAGAGTCGCCATTGTCGGCGGAGAGTCCCTGATCGGCCGTGAAATCCGCGAGATTTTGACGGAGGCGCGCCCGGACATTGACCTTCAACTCGTTTCCGGCGAGGCTGGCGCGGCGCAGCTCGCCCGCGACGATGAAGGCGACGCCGTTGTGCTGCAGCCGTTATCGGAAGACCTGGTTGCCGGCGCGAGAGTGATCTTTCTGGCCGGAGCGCCGGAGTCGAGCCTCCGGGCCGCCGATCTGGCAGGCGAGTCCGGACCCGCGCTGATTGATCTCACTGGAGCGCTTGAGGAGGACGGGCGCGCTCGTCTGCGCGCGCCGCTACTGGAGCCTCCTGACGCCGTGCGCGCGCCGGAGGCGATTCATGTCGTCGCCCATCCCGCCGCCGTATCGCTGGCGCTGTTCTTCGGCCGTCTTTCCCGGGCGTTTCCGCTTGCGCGCTCCGTCGTTGAAGTGTTCGAGCCGGCCAGCGAGCGCGGCGCCCGCGGTCTGCATGAGCTCCAGACGCAAACGGTCAACTTGCTTTCGTTTAAGGCGCTGCCCAAAGACGTGTTCGACGCTCAGCTCGGGTTCAACATGCTGGCGCAGTATGGCGCCGCCGCCCCGGATTCGCTGCTGGACGTCGAAGCCAAGATCGACCGACACCTGGCCACGCTGCTTCTGATCTCGACGCGCATGCCCATGCCGTCTCTGCGGCTGATCCAGAGCCCCGTATTTCACGGATACAGCTGCTCAATTTGGGTCGAATTCGAAACAGCGCCGGACGTTGCCGGAGTGGAGCAGGCGCTGGCATCGGCTCACATCGAGGTTCGCTCGGAGGGGGAAGAGGCGCCGACCAGCGTTGGCGCTGCGGGCCAGAGTGGAATTAGCGTGGGGGGCATCCGGCAGGATCGGAACAACTCTCGCGCGCTCTGGTTTTGGCTGGTGGCCGACAATCTTCGGACGTTCGCCGAGACGGCGATATCCGTTGCGAAGGAATACTTGTGAAGGATTCTCTCCTGTCGCGGCTCGATTCCGTCTGGACGGAGCGGCTCCTGCGCAGTGCGGCGCGCCTCCTGCTTGGCTGCGTTGCGGCGCTCGGCGGCTGCGGCTATCACGTATCCGGACGCGGCGATCTCGTTCCAAAAACTGTCCATACGATCGCCATCCCCGCATTTGGCAACGCGACGACGCGGTACCGACTTTCGGACCGGCTTCCTGAGGCGATCACGCGCGAATTCATAACCCGGACCCGCTACCGCATCGTTCAGGATCAGAATGCAGCCGACGCGGTACTGCGCGGCACGGTGGTCAACTATTTCGCGTATCCGATCGTATTCGATCCCGCGACGGGGCGCGCCAGCACGATTCAAGTCATCGTGAATATGTCCGCGACCCTGTATGAACGCGCTACCGGCAAAGTGCTCTTCTCGCGTCCCAGCTTTGATTGGAAGCAGCAGTACGAAATCAGCGCGGATCCACACGCTTTCCTGGATGAGAGCGACGCCGCAATGGACCGCCTGAGCCGGGACGTCGCTCGTATGCTGGTGAGCGCCATTCTCGAAAACTTTTGATCATGACGCCCGATCAATTCCTTCACCACTTGAAGAGGCAACGGCCTGCTCCCGCGTACTTGTTCCTGGGTCCCGAACGGTACCGTCGCGGGATATGTCGCCGGGCGCTGATCGAGGCGGCGCTTGCGCCCGAGGAACGCGATCAGGGCTTGATCCATCATGATCTGGATCAAATCCGGCTGCAGGATATTCTGGACGAGGCCCGGTCGTTTTCTTTGTTCGCAGCGCGACGCTTGATCTGGGCGTCAAGCGCGGAGGCCGCGCTGCCGAAGGGTCGCGCTGCTCTGTCCGAGGAGGAAGATGACGGTTCGACGCCCCGCAACGCCGCCGGCGGCGCGATTGAAGATTATATGCGCAATCCAGCGCCTGAAACGGTCCTGGTGTTCGAGTGCAGCCGGTACGAGTTTGATGGCGATGACCGCGCCCGTATCGAGCGCGTACAGAAGTTCTACAGCGCAATCCCCCACCAGGTGGAATTCCGTCCGCTGTCGATGGACGAGGCGCTCTCGCTGGCGCGGGACCTAGCCGCGGCGTCAGGGTTGAAGATCAATCCGGCTGATTTGCGCTTGCTGGTGGATACGCTTGCCGGCGATGCAGCGCGCATCGCATTGGAAATTGAAAAACTCAGTTTGTACTCTGGCGGAAACCGCCAGATTACGGCCGCGGATATCGCGCGCCTGGCGCCGAATGCCCAGGAAAACACCATTTTTGAACTGATCGCCGCGCTGGGGGCCGGCAACCGATCCAAGTCGCTGGCGGTGCTGGACACTCTGGTTCGCGCAGGCGAATACCTGCCACTGGCTTTGACGTTTTTGGACACTCAGTTCCGGCTGGCCCTGGCGGCGCGAGAGGCGGGGCTGCGTACAAGCTCAGAGATCGTTTCGTATTTCTCGCGCACAGGCGTGCGGATCTGGCGTGATCGCGCTGAGCAAATCCGCCAAACGCTTCAGGCGTTTTCCAAGGAAAAGCTGGAGGCCGCTCTGAAGAAGATCTTCGCCGCGGATCGAGGATTGAGAGAGGCGCGGCCGGACGACCGCATTGTGCTGGAAGAGCTGATCCTGTCGCTGACTGAATAGGTTGCCGGACCAGATCGGCGCTCTCATCGGCTTGAGAAATCCCTGAATCAAGATGACAAGCTTCGACGTAAGCGCAGCCCAGCCGGCGATACAGCTCGACAAAGCGGTCAGAGGAGCAGCGAGCAGAATGAACAGTGCGGAAATCGCATGCCTGCCTTGGAGACAGACAGCGACATTGGTCTCAGAGCACTCGATCGGCTCAACGGGCGTCAGTCTTTACGGCGCAGCAGCAGTATCGAACATGCCGTCAAGCAGCCGTCAATGCGCGCAAGCGCTTTACGATTCGGCTCTTATATCGGGCGGCGGTATTTTTCTTGATGATGCCGAGCCGCGCCGAGCGGTCCACGATTGAGAACGTCTGGGGCAATAAAGCCTGCGCCCTGTTCGCGTCTTTCTGTTCGATGGCGCGGCGGATGGCCCGGAGCTGATGGCGCAGCCGGGTTTTCCGCATGCGGTTGAACGCCGTCCGACGTTCCGTTTGCCGCACGCGCTTCAGAGCAGAAAAAGTGTTTGCCATCTATAAGACACCCATCCTTCGTGGTTTTCCAGTATTCAGAATAGCCTGACGCCCTCCCGCGGGTCAAACGGGCTTCGGGTAGACTGCTCCGGTCAAGTCCCGAGCGGCATCCGCCGATAAGTTTATCAGGCGCTCTATGATCCAGCTCACGCGCATCAACCACGCTCCGATAATCCTGAATTGCGACCTGATCGAGCACATCGAGGTCACGCCAGACACCGTGATCAGCCTTGTCACCGGCCAGAAGCTTCGCGTGTTGGAATCGCCGGATGAAGTTGTTGACCGAGTGGTGGATTTCCGCAAACGGGTGTGTGAGGGCCGGCCTCCTTGTGGATCGACGGCGCCCGTGTTGTTCCGCCCCGTTGAGGATGACGCTGCGGATTCCGGCGAGACGGAAGCGACCGAGTCCTGAAGGCGCAGCAGAGGAGCGACGTGGCCAATAACAACGCCAAGGCAGGCGGAAAATCATCGTCAAAGCCGGACTTCGCCACGCTGGGAGGAATTGTACTGGCGCTCGGCGGCATTATCGGCGGGCTGCTGCTCGAAAAGGGCAAAATCTCCGACATTTCGCAATATACTGCCGCCATCATTGTGCTTGGCGGAACGTTTGGAGCAGTGCTGGTCAGCACGCCGCTTTCGGTTGCGATCCGCGCGGCCAAGCGCTTGGGCTCGGTTCTTTTTGAGAAATCGCTCTCGCCCGATGCGCTGATTGAGGAAATCATCGGCTACGCCACCAAAGCGCGCAAGAACGGACTTGTGTCGCTTGAGCAGGAAGCCAGTCAGATCGCCGATCCGTTTCTGCGAAAGGCTCTCACGCTTGCGGTGGACGGGACCGACCTTCAGGAAATCCGGAAAATGCTGGAGCTCGAAATGAGCATCATCGAGCACCACGGCGAGGAGGAGGCTAAGGTCTTCGAAGGAGCTGGCGGCTATGCGCCGACCATCGGCATCATTGGGGCTGTAATGGGCTTGATCCAGGTCATGAAGAACCTGGCGAACATCGAGGAAGTCGGACATGGAATCGCCGTCGCCTTTGTCGCCACCGTATATGGCGTGGCGATCGCGAATATATTTCTGCTTCCAGCAGCCGCGAAGATCAAGGCCCGCAATCATGCCGAAATGCAGTTGAAAGAGCTGATCGTCGAAGGCGTGGCGGGCATCGTGGAGGGCCTCAACCCGAAGCTGATCCGCAGCAAGCTGGATGCCTATGCCGGCGGGCATCAGCACTCGGCGAAGGCGTCCAAAGCTGCCAAAGCGCCGTCGGGAGCTCCGGCGGCTGAGCGGGCTTAGGATCATGGCCCGGAAAAAGAAGCACGCCGCGCACGAGAACCATGAGCGCTGGCTTGTGTCCTACGCCGATTTCATCACGCTGCTGTTCGCATTTTTCGTGGTGATGTTTGCCTCGTCGCAGACCAATAAAAGCAAAGCGTCCGCAGTTTCCGAATCCGTGAAGAAGGCGCTTGAGGAAGGTAAAGTGTCTGCGGTGATATCGGCGATACTCGGCGGCTCCAAGGATGACAAAGGCAGAGGAAATGCGATGCTGATGGGCCCGGGCGGAGCGAGGCGGTCCAAAAAGGAGGAGGACAAAGACGGCAAGCTGGCAGAGTTGTTGCCTTCGCTCAAAATCTTGACCGAGCAGTTGAAAAAGGAAATCGCTTCGGGGATCATCCAGATCTCTATGGAGCCGCGCGGACTGACGATCAGCTTCAAACAGGCGGCGCTGTTTCCGTCCGGCGGGGACCAAATCTCGCCGGAAGCCTATGAAAGCATCGGGAAGATAGCGGAGGCGATCAATCAAATTCCGAATCCGGTACGGCTGGAAGGCCACACTGATTCGGTTCCGATCCATACGGCGAGATTCAACAGCAACTGGGAATTATCGGCGGCGCGCAGCATTGCTTTACTGTCGTTGTTGTCGGATCGATTCAAAGTTCCTGTGGAACGGCTCTCCATTGCCGGGTATGCGGATACCGCGCCGGTGGATACGAACGAGACCGAAAGCGGCCGGGCCAGGAACCGGCGCTGCGATATTGTCATCCTGAACGAGACCGGTGTGATGGGCGAACCGGCTAAAGCTTCGCCGCATTCTGGAAACGGCGAGCCCAAGCCTCCGGTTGGGGCGCATTCACCGGCCTAGCTTCACCGGTTTGCAACTGCTCCAAAATGCCGCGGGCGGCGCCTTGCTCGGCCGCCTTTTTGGAAGTACCCTCAGCCTGGCTTTTCAAATCGCGCCCGACGCGGGCTTCCACGGTGAAAATCTTGGCGTGCTCCGGGCCGGACTCGCCTACGATCACGTATTGGGGCGGAGGCAGCCGCCAGGCCTGCGCCAATTCTTTGAGAGCGGATTTGTAGTCCAGAACCTCAATTGCAGCCAGCCGCTCGACATCTTCCGGCAAAGGCAGGATGCGGGTCTCTACAAACGCCCGGGCGCGCTCAAGCCCGCCATCAAGGTACACCGCGGCCAGCACAGCCTCCAGGGCGTCTCCAAGAAGCGCCTTCTTATGCCGTCCGCCGCTCATTTCCTCGCTACGGCCGAGCCGCAAATAGGCGCCCAGATTCAGTTCCTGAGCCACACGGTGGAGATGACCCGCGCTCACCAAATGCGCTTTCATCTTCGAGAGCCGGCCCTCGCTGTACAGTGGAAAACGGCGAAGCAGACCCTCGCTCACTAGAAATCCCAGTATGGAGTCCCCCAAGAATTCGAGCTGCTCATTGTGCAGCGCCTGACGCTCGCGCGAATTCTGTTCGTAGGCCCACGATTTATGAGTCAACGCCCGGCTCAACGGTTCGCGGTCCTGAAATTTGTATCCGAGCGCCGCTTCGAGAACCGCGAGATCCGGTTGGCTCGACATTCGTGCGCCGGTCTACGGCTTGTTTACCGGCTCGGGCTGCGGCGTAGCCGGAGCGGCGCCCGGAGATGACGCCGGCTTCGATCCGCCCGATTTGATCTGAGCGGCGCGAGCCTTTTCCGCCTGCGCGACGGAGCGGATACGGGCGTCCAGGTTGGGCGTTGCCATGACTTTATCAATGGTGGCAAGCGCCTCGTCCGGCTTTCCGGCCTGATTCTGAGCCGCCGCCAACCGGACCAAGGTGGCGGGCTCTACGTTCGGCGCCTCGGCATCCGCGGCTGCCTTATACTCGTTCACGGCGACGTCGTACTTTTTCCGCAACATTGCGGCAGTGCCGAGAATCTCGTGCGCCTGCCCGACCAGCCCTTTCTTGGCCTCGTTCCATTGTTCGTCGGTCAGACTTGGGTTGGGCTTCTCGGCCGTTTGTAACGCCTTCAAGGCGTCGTTGGCGTACTTGTCGGCGCGCGCGAGCTTGTCTTCCTTGTCGAGATCGAACTCGCGGGTGTGAGCGGCCAGATTCTGCCCCAGCATGATCATCGCCTGATAGTCATTCGGGTCAGCCTGGAGCGCCCGCTCGGCGTAAATCACCATCTTCTCCTGATCGCCCTTTTGCTGGTACAACATCGCAGCCATGTTCAGCAGCGCGGGTTTGTACTCGGTGTCGGCGAATTTGGTCAGCACGTTTTCGATTGCGGCGATCCGCGAATCGACATCCGCAGCGTTCTGAATCGCCATCAGAGCTTCAGCTTCTTTTTTGGATTTGGGCTGAGGCGGCTTTGCCTGCGCGAATACAGCCGCTCCGGCGCAGGCGATGGCCAGCAGCGCTTTAATTGTCTTTCTGTTCATTTGACTCCACTCCTTTGTTATCCCACGCCCGCCGGGCGCCGGAGGTTACTCCTTCGGTTTTGTAAATGATTGCGCGAGACCTCTCTCAGCGGCTTGGCGCGCCGCGGGGGGCGCGTCTCGAACCGAGAGGGCGGCCTTATAGTTTTCCATCGCGGCGGTCCGGTCCTGCCGGGCATCCGCGAGGCGGCCCAGATAGACGCGGCTCCACGCTTCAACTTCGGCATCCGGATTCAGCTCGAGCGTTTTCTCGAAAAGCTTTTGCGCGAGCTCGGGATCTCGTTCGAGCGCCGCGATTCGCGCCAGGCCATAGTAGGCCCGCGCATGCAGCGTCTTTTCGTCCGTTTGCCGCATCGCCTCCAGGTACGCCTGCTTGGCCGCATCCAGCTTGCGCGCGCGATAGCGGTCTTCGGCCTCCTCCAGAGTCTTTCGCGCGCCCGTCAGCGCCGGCGCAGGCGGCGGAGGGGCGATCTTAGCGAGCTTTTTCGGAATCGAACTGACGAACGACACATTCGCCAGGCGCGCTTCTTCCTTACGCAGATCCACGCCTTTGATCAAGTCCGGAAAGTAGAGCCGAAATGCTTGATCTTGCTTTTCATAGACGGGCAGCAGCTCGGCAAAAGCTGGCGTCATCGTGTACCCTTCGCGCAGGGCTTCATCCACCAAGGCCTGTTTCTTGGCTGCGCCGCCCGGTTCGAGCCGGCTTTCGACCGCCTTGATCAGACACTCCGTCGCAAGCAGGATGTAGTCGTTCTTGTACGCGTCATCGAGGGCTGGAGCGGCCTGGGCATAATCGGCGATCCCGCGAATCTTTGCAAGCTGCTCGGAGTACTTCATCGCTACGGGATCCAGCAGATAATGCAGGTAGGAGTGCCGCACCTGCTCGGTTTGCGGTTCCGGCGAAGGCGTTACAACAACATAGAAATCATCTTTGTAGCTGCGCGTCTGAACCTGATGCGGGGCCGCAAGCAGGTCGATATAGATTTGAAAGCGGCGGCCCAGAAATCCGCTGGTTGGATTTCGCAGGTAGGCGTTGGCCTGCATCAGCGCGTTGGTCACCGGAATCTGGTAGGCGGCGATGGCTTTTTCGTACTCCGGCTGGACTCTCTGCCACAAGGCGTCGAGATCGGCTTCCTTGTAGAACCTGGCCAGCAGCTCATTGAATCCGGCAAGCGGAATGACGTCCGGGGGCAGTTCGTCTGGTTGAAAGCGATATTTGAAGTCCGGAGGGCCTTCAATGGACAGAGCGTACGAAATGTACTGGCTTAACTCGGATTCCGGGTTTGGCTTACGATGGGCGGCGAAAAACCGCTTCACTTCCGCAAGCGAGGGCGGATTCTTGGAGGCGACATATTGTCGGACGGCATGGCGAAGGGGGTGGTTAGAGGTGGAGTTCAGATCGGCATCATAGCCTCCGCAGTTGATTGCAGTCATGACGGTGAACAGCGCCGGATCCGCGTCTAATTGCGATTGTGCGGCGGCTTGCGCCGCCGGAGCGGATAGCAACGCTACGAAGGGAATGACTAGGCGGAGGGTGCGAGTCAACGGCCGGACCTGGCTCCCTCCTAATTTTACAGAACCAGCGCTAGCCGCGGCTGCTGGGGCTGATTGTTTGGATCCTTACCCATGCGGTACAATCTCCCTGTATTGTCTAGAGCAACCCTGGTGAATCCCAGGGATCGTGTCCCCTCGCCGCCACGGTTCTGGAAGCGGGGGCCAACGGCAGTTTCAATATTTCTGCCCCGGCTGTCCGCGGGAGCCCGCGACGTTTTGGGCGCTGGCCGTGCGCGCAGTTCTCCAGAATGCCGACTCAAATGAACGCCACGCAAGGCAAATCCAGAGCGAGTGAGTTTCGCGACCACTTCAGCCGGCGCGTGCTGGTGGCCGACGGCGCGATGGGAACGATGCTGTACTCCAAAGGCGTATTCATCAACCGCTGCTTTGACGAGCTGAACTTGTCTGCGCCAGCGATGGTGCGCGAAATTCATCAGGACTATGTGAAGGCCGGCGCGGATATTCTGGAGACGAATACATTCGGCGCCACGCGCACGCGGCTTGGCGCGTTCGGACTTGCGGAAAAGCTTGAAGAGATCAATCGCGCAGGCGTTCGCATCGCGCGCGAAGCGGCTCAGCAATCCGCCTTCGTGGCAGGCGCGATCGGACCGCTGGGGATTCGCATTGAGCCCCTCGGTCCGACGTCCTTTGAGGAGGCTCGCGCCCTCTTTCGCGAACAGGCGTCGGCGCTGGTTGCGTCCGGCGTGGATCTGCTGATTCTTGAAACCTTCTCGGACCTCAACGAAATCCGCGAAGCCATTTACGCCGCGCGCGAGATCGCTGGCCCGGACATGGTTATCATCGCGCAGGTGACCATTGATGACGAAGGTCGGATGCCGGACGGGAGCGTCACCGAGACGTTTACGCGGAAGCTCGACCAGTGGCCGGCTGATGCGATTGGGCTCAACTGCTCGGTCGGCCCGAAGGTCACGCTGGAAACCATCGAGCGCATGGCCCAATACTCGCGCAAACCGCTCAGCGCGATGCCCAACGCAGGCCTTCCTGCCAAAGTTGAGGGACGCAACATTTACCTGTGCTCGCCTGAGTATATGTCGCAGTATGCCCGGCGGTTTCTGTGGGCGGGGGTGAAAGTGATCGGCGGCTGTTGCGGGACCACGCCGGAGCATATCAAGTTGATCCGCGCGGAAGTTCGCTCGCTGCATCCCGTGCAGTCGCCCGCCGGGGTGGTTGTGGAAGAGGTTGCGGCGAAGCCCAAGGCGCTGGCGAAAATTCCGATGGCGGCGAAGTCGCAGCTCGGGGCCAAGTTGGCGGCGGGACGCTTTGTCGCCTTTGTCGAGATCTTGCCGCCGAGAGGCGTGGATGCTTCCAAGGAGATCGAAGGCGCCCGGCTGTGCGCGGCGCACGGGATCGATTGCATCAACGTGCCGGATGGCCCGCGCGCCAGCGCGCGGATGAGCGCGCAGGTGACTTGTCAGCTCATTCAGCAGCAGGCGGGAATCGAAGCGGTGCTTCATTTCTGCTGCCGCGATCGCAATATTCTCGGCATACAATCGGAACTGCTCGGAGCGCATACCGTCGGCATTCGCAACCTGATTTGCATCACTGGCGATCCGCCGCGCATGGGAACGTACCCGGACGCCACGGCAGTGTTCGACGTGGACGCGATCGGCCTCACCAACATAGTGAACAACCTGAATCACGGACTGGATATCGGCGGCAACCCTATGGGATCCCAGACCAGTCTGCTGATCGGCGTCGGCGCGAATCCGGGCGCGCTGAATCTGGACGAAGAGATCCGGCGCTATGAATGGAAGGTGCAGGCCGGCGCCGAGTACGTCGTAACGCAGCCGGTATTCGATTTAAGATTGCTCGAAGAATTTCTAAGGCGCACGGAGCAGTACCGGCTCCCGGTAATTTGCGGTATCTGGCCGCTGACCAGCTATCGCAACGCGGAATTCATGGTCAATGAGCTGCGCGTTCCGGTGCCCGAGCATTTCATGGAACGAATGCGGCGCGCCGATAACGCCGAAGCGGCGCGGCGTGAAGGCGTGGCCATCGCGCAGGAGATGGTGCGGCAGGTCCGGCCCATGGTGCAGGGTGTGCAGCTTAGCGCGCCGTTTGGACGCTACAGTATGGCCATCGAGGTGGCGGAAGCGTTGGGCGACCGCTCCGAGCCCATTGCCATTCAAGGACTCGGCTGTGTCCACTGATCTGATTGAGATTGATCCCGAACAGCCGGCGCCTGAAGTGATCGAACGGGCGGCGGCATCGGTGCGCCGCGGCGAGATCATCGCCATTCCGACTGACGCTCTGTACACTCTGATCGCCGATCCCATGAACCTGCACGCAGTGGGCAAGGTATTCGCAGCCAAGGGGCGGGAAATTCATCGTTCACTGCCGCTGCTAGTCACGGACATTCTGATGGGCGAGGAACTGGCTAAGGAAGTGAACAGCCGCTTCTATATGCTGGCCAGACATTTCTGGCCCGGACCGCTTACGATTATCGTGCCCGCCTCGGCGAAGGTCCCGCTCAAGGTGACCGGCAATACCGGCCGCCTGGCGCTGCGGCAATCGAGATCCAAAGTCGCAAACGCGCTGCTTGAGGCCTTGCAGCAGCCGCTTATTTCCACCAGCGCCAATATTTCGGGGCAGCCGACCTGCCGCAGCGGCATCGAAGTGTTCGGGATGATGGACGGCCGTCTCGACCTGGTTCTCGATGGCGGCCTCTGCTCAGGCCCGGGCAGCACGACCGTCGATATCACGGAGCCGTACTGGCGGATTATCAAGCAGGGCGCTATTGGGGAAAAAGAAATCGCGGCTTGTTTGAAGCCGGATTAGCATTCCATTCGGTTACCGGCGCCACGAGCGCCTCAGAGGTCATTCACGCTGCTCGATCCGCGGCAACCGATTTTAGCGGGCTCGAGAAGAAGCCGCAACGCGCCGTTGACGGATTCGGATTCTTGAGCGCTTGAGCGATGCCTGGATCGAGAGACCGGCGTGCGCCGGATTTGCGCCGCCTGCAATGCTCGCCCCGCACTCTACCAGAGAATTCGTATTCCGATCATCATCTCGCCGCCATATACGCCACCGCCAGCTCAGGCTGTTGAGGATCGGATATTACACTCTTTAACGTTACATCACGGCAGCCGACAGCGTTTTCATGGATGAGCGGATTCCCTCGAGGAGAATTGTTGCATGCGAATAAGCATCCGTACGGCCGCCTGTATTTTGGTTTTGCTGAGCGGCGGCATAGCCCAGACCGTAACGTCCCGAATCGTGAGCGCCGCGAATGCATTCCTTTCAACCCTCGATCAAAAGCAGCGTCAGATGGCGTTGTTCGCGTTTAATGACGAACAGCAGCGTGCGCGCTGGTCTAACTTCCCGACCTCTTTTGTCCGCCGCGGTGGTCTCAACATGGGGCAACTGAGCCCCGCGCAGCGCTCGGCCGCGTTGGCCCTGGTTTCGTCAGCGCTGAGCCGCCGGGGCTTCGAAAAAGTCCAGCAGATCATGGAAGCCGACGAGGTCCTCAAGAACAGCGAAAACAACAATCCGATTTTCGGAAAAGACCTTTACTACATCTCGATTCTCGGGACGCCCTCTGAAAAGGACCCGTGGATGTTGCAGTTCGGAGGTCACCATCTGGCGCTCAATATCACCATCGCCGGCGAACACGGCGTCCTCACGCCGACGCTCACCGGCGCACAACCCGCTCTTTACACGAGGAACGGCGCGATCGTGCGCCCGCTTGCGCAGGAGAGCGATAAAGCGATGGCATTGCTCAACTCTCTCGACGACGGCCAGCGCAAGCAGGCGATTCTAAGCTACCGCCTCGCCGATCTCGTGCTTGGGCCCGGCAAGGACGGGAAAACAATCCAACCCGAGGGACTGAAGGCGTCCGGCATGAACAAAAAGCAGCGCGCCATGCTCCTCGACGTCATATCCGAATGGGCGGGCGTCGTGCACGAAAGCGCGGCTGCGGCGCGCATGGCGGAGCTCAAGGCTGACATCGATGAGACCTGGTTCGCCTGGAGCGGCCCGACTACAGTCGCTCCGGGAACCAATATCACGGCGTACTACCGGATTCAGGGGCCGCATCTCGTGATCGAATACGCGCCGCAGCGGCTGGGCGGCGATCCCGCGATGCATGTCCACACCATGTACCGCGATCCGACCAACGACTATGGAAGGAAGTACTTCGCGAAATGAAAAGCTGCCTCGCTGCTGCCGCGATCTTCGTGCTGGCCTGTACGCCGGCGGATGGGCGCCGGCTCGATGAGTACCTCCAGGGCGCGATCATTTCCGTTGAGAAGAGCCGTGTTCAAGCCCAGATGACGTTGACTCCGGGCGTCGCCGTACTCCCGATTGTGATCGAGGGGATTGATGCTGATGCAGACGGAGTCATATCAGAAGCTGAGCAGCGGGCGTACGCCGCGCGCGTGCTCCGTGACGTATCGCTCTCGGTCGATCGCCGCCCCCTGAAATTACAGGTGCGTTCCGTCCGATTTCCGCGCATGGAGGAGATGAAAGACGGCCGCGGCGAAATCGAAATAAAGTTCGAAGCCGATTTGCCTGCCGGCGGGCCGGACCGGCGCCTCGCCTTCGAAAACCATCACTACAGCCGGATTGCGGCGTACCAGGTGAATTGTCTTGTTCCACGCGATCCGGATATCCGGATTGTCGCGCAGACACGCAACTACGAGCAGTCGATGTATGAATTGGAGTATGTGCAGGCGAACGCCAGCCCAGGCCCGCTGCGGTTGACGTGGTGGTCAGGCGGTCGCGGATGGCTCGGAACGGCCGCGCTTATTCTGCTCGCGCGGCTTGCCTTCGTTTGGGGGCAGCGTGCGCGAGCCGCGAGCGGCATCCGAGGACTTCGTTCCTAGAATGCCTGGCTGGAGGTAATGCCGTTTGCCTCGAGCACCGCCGCCATCTTTTCCAGCGCCGACTTGTGAATCTGTGAGACCCGGCTCTCGTTGATGCCGAGCACGCCGCCGATTTCCTTCATCGTCATCTCGTTGGTGTAATACAGCACCACCACCTTCTGATACCGCTCCGGCAGACTTTTCATCGCGTCGCCGAGCACGCTCTTCAGCTGCTCGCGCGCGCACATGTTGTCGGGCTGTGTTTCCGGCGTGCTGGGGAAGTCCGGCGCGGGGAGATCGTCCTGATCGTTGCCCCGCGTGGACGCGGAAATCAGGCCCACGTTGCGCAGATCGATCATCATCTGGCGCCAGCGATCGACCTCAATGCCCAGTTTCTCTGCGATCTCTCCCTCGGTAGGGTTGCGTTGCAGCGTGGCTGCAAGTTCCCGAGTCGCATTCTCAACCTGCTTGTGGCGCCGCCGCAAATCCCGGGAGGCCCAGTCGAGCTGGCGCAGGCTGTCGAGAATCGCCCCTTTGATGCGATGCTTGGCGTAGCTGGAGAACGCGACCTGCTTTTCCGGATTGAACTTTTCGGTAGCATCGAACAGACCCAGAATGCCTGCATGCACCAGATCATCGAGGTCCACGTGTACGGGCAGATTCTCATGTACCCGGATCGCAATCGCCTTCACCAGAGGCAAGTGCTCGAGGACGAGTTCGTTTCGTCGCGCTAATTTGTTGGCCTGTCGAGTTGCTGCTGTTGTCATTTTTGCTGTTCCCTCGGCGTCCGTTTGCGGGCTGAAATTTTTGCGTCCGCGTCCAGCTTAGGAGCAACGTCCCCGCCAACTTCGCGCTCTACAGAGGCACGGCCTTTCTGACGAACAAAAGCTTGTAGCATCACAAACTCACACAAGGACTTAGCCCCGCCTCGGTAACGCGCGCGGCACACTGCCGCTGCGCCGCCGAAGCGCCGCCTGATTTCGTTCTGAAACGGATGCGCGCGGATGCAGGCGCCGTATCGGAAACGCCAGCGCCAAATTGAAACGCGCGCCGTTTTGGCGCTAACTTTTAGGGCTCAGTGGAAGAATAAACGGGCGGCGTGGGCTGAGTCCTTCGGCGGAACGCCTGAGGCAAGCTTTATAAAATCACCTGAAATGCGGGGCTTGGGGGTTTAGCACCCTTTAGCGCGCACGAACTATTCCTCATCCCGGCGCAGGGTAACCAGCCACGTTTTGACGGCCAGTCCGCCGAGGAACACCCATGTGGCGAGGCGGAACGGGCCATCCAGCGTGAGTCCGGCCAGCGCTGCCAGAACCGCATACGCGGCCAGAGCGAGGTAGAACTTCGTGCGATTCATCGGGCCGGCAGGTTGTAGAAAAATGCGAGTTGCAGCCGGATTTGATCGCCGCGGAACTCCGGAGGGAGCGGAGGAAAGGGGTTCGAAGCGCTGATGCCCGCAACGGCGGCGCGGTCCAGGGCGTCGGCGCCGGAGGGGACGGCGATCACGAGCTTGGGAACGAATCCGGAGCGGTCAATCGAAAACTGAATGACAACCTTTCCGCGCCGGCCAAGGCGGGCGCTTTCCGGAATGACCGCCATCCAGTTGCGGCGGACGGCAGCCAGCACGCGGATCAGGTACGGCTTGAAATCGACGCCCATGGGGTCGCTCAGCAGATCCAGACTGCTCGCCTGCCTGGTGGGGCCGCCAGTCTGGCCTGGCATCGGGATCTGGGGCATTTCAGCGCCGACGTCCCCGACGGAAACGCCGCCGGCGCGGTTCTGAACAGCGGCGCGGGCGGCCTCCAGAATGCCGCTCTTCGGCGCGGGGATACGGCTTGCGCCCTGAGGCGCGGCGGTGGGCAGGCCAGGCGTTTCAAATGCGAGCTTTGGCTTGTCCTCCGGCGGAGGCTGCGGTTTGGGCGCGGGTATGTTCACTTCCGGAATCGCGCCGACTGCGGGGGGAGGCGCCTGAGCAATCCGGATTTGCGAACTCTCTTCGATTGCGGGAGCTGGGGGTGGCGCCGGCCGCCCGCCCGGCGGCGGAGCAAATATGCGCGCGCGGGGCCGGACCTGCGGACGGGCGATGAGATTCTCCAAGCGGGCCTCCTTGGCGACCGGCGCGCGATTCGGCTGCTTTTGCGTCAGCGTCGTGAGCGGAGCAACCAAAGGCACGGCTTTGCGCACGTCGATTCGCTCGGGCTCGAGCGGCGGCGCCGGGGCGGGCAGGCGCGCGACACCGAAGGCCGCAAGAGCCATCAGAAGGTGAAACAGAATAGACCCTGCGCCGGCCCAAACAGACCGGCCGCGGTCTTTGCCTGATGACAGATCCACCAGAAGGCGGAGTTCCGGAGCGGTCTCCGATTCCATGCTCGCCGCAATCGGCCTCATACGCGAAAGAAACGACGCTTGGGACAGCGCGTAGGTTGCTAACCGCCTGAATTTGCAGGATGAAGCTGGCTACTCAGGGAATGCGCCACAATACGGGAATGCTCTTGTATTTTATCAAGGATTTCCACCGCCACCTCCAGCGCTCGCCGTGCGTCCTCTCCGCTCACCTGCGGCGCGCTGCGGCGTTCGACACACTCGAAAAACGACTCCAGCTCAAGCCGCAGCGGCTCTTCTTTTTGGATGCTTGCCGATTGAAACCCGATCTGCCGGTTCTCTCCCACCTCAAAAGCGACCAGATCCTGGCGGGCGTAATCCAGCGATAAGTACTGGCGGGGCTGGAACAATCTCAGCTTGCGCACGCGTTCCGTTGACACCCGACTGGCCGTGAGATTCGCGATACAGCCGCCCGGAAACGCAAGCCGCACGTTGGCGATGTCAACCTTTGGCGACAAGATGGAAATGCCGGCGGCGCGGATCTCCTCAGGCGGGCGGCGCACGAGGCTCAATACGATGTCGATATCGTGGATCATCAGATCCAGCACAACATCGACGTCCAGGCTGCGCGGGCTGAACAGGCTGAGCCGGTGGACCTCAAAGAACAGGGGGATTGTCGCTAACTTTTGCAGCGCCGTTACAGCCGGGTTAAAACGTTCGAGATGCCCTACCTGAAGAATGCGACCGCAGCGCGCTGCGGCATTGATGATCTGCTGCGCGGAAGCGACATCCGGAGCGATGGGCTTCTCGACCAGAACGTCCATGCCGCGCTCGATCAGAGCCGTTGCAATCTCCCGGTGAGTCACGGTGGGCGTCGCGACGATTGCGGCGTCGGCCTTGTCCTCAAGCCCGTCGATGCTGGTGAGCGCCTGGCATCCGTACTGCGCCGCTGCCTCCGCCGCGCGCTGGCGATCGACGTCGACGACGGCCGCCAGCGCGGCGCGCCCGCTTTGCCGGATGACGCGCAGGTGATTTCGTCCGAAGGCGCCCGCGCCGATGACGGCGACGCGAAGGGGGGCCATGTTAATCCTCCACGCGGAAGCCGACCACGGCAATGCCCGCCGCATCAGCCGCGCTCAGCATTTCTGTCCGATCCAGCAGAAGCGTGCGGCCTGCATCCACCGCCAGAGCGGTCGTATTTGTCTCGCGCATCACAGCGATGGTCTGCGGCCCGGCGACGGGGACATCGAAGAGGAGATGCGCACGCCGCCGCGACGCCTTCACCAGCCGGAGCGGTCTTCCATTGACCAGTCCGGCTGCTCGACGCAACATCGCGTCTGTACCTTCCATCGCTTCGACCGCGACGCATGCGCGATCGGCCACGGCGACGCTCTGTCCGATATCGAGGCTAGAGAGCGCGGCTGCAATCCGCCGGCCGTACTGAATGTCCCGCTCTTCGTCCCTGGCCAGCCCCCGCTTTGTCAGCGTCCCATCGCCCGCCAGCAACGGCTTCAACAGAAGCGTCGAGTCTACCAGGCGAATGCCTTCATTTTCGAGCGCTTTCGCGACGCCGCCGATCAATGCGTCCGTGCTTTTTTCGCGCAGCGAGCTGAGCAGCTTCAAAAGCCGCCAGTCCGGCCGTATCGAGGAGTACAGCTTCGAATGTTTCACCTGCCCGCACATCATAACTTCGCGGACGCCTTCGGCCTGCAGGATTTCAATCAAGCGGCTGAGCTCGCCGAGCGAAATCCAATAGCACTTGGGCGCAAACCTTTCGATATCGGGCGCCGCCTCTTCTTTAATGGCAATCGTAATCAGCTCGATGCCGGTCTCCCGGGCCGCCTCCAGCGCAAGACAGGGGAACCGTCCGTTTCCGGCGATCATGCCGTACCGCATACTACTTGATGAACCCACGCTGGGAGCGGGCGATGAACGCAAGCAGTTCATCGATTTCCGGCAAGGGCGGGGCCTCGGCGTGAATGCGATCCACCGCTTGCGTGGTGTTCAAGCCTGATCGCGTCAGAATGCGAAACGCTTTGTGCAGCGCGTCGATGGTGGATTTGGAGAATCCGCGGCGCTCCAGGCCGATGGCGTTGGCGCCGTACACTTTCACCTCGCGCGCGCTCACGGTCGTTGAAAACGGCAGAACATCCTGTGTGATCACGCTGTAACCGCCGATCATGGCGTGCCGTCCGACGCGGCAAAACTGATGAACGCCGCTAAAGGCTCCGATCACAGCCCAGTCTTCTACAGTGACATGTCCTGCGAACGTCACGCCATTGGCGAGCACGGTATGGTTGCCGATGATCACGTCATGCGCCACATGAACATACGCCATCAGCAGATTGTCGTCGCCGATGCTGGTGACCAGGCCGCCTCCTTCCGTGCCACGGTGAATCGTCACGAACTCGCGGATTCGGTTGCGGTTTCCAATGCGCGTCTCCGATCGCTCGCCTTTATATTTCAGATCCTGCGGCGCGACGCCTACTGTCGAGTAGGGGTAGAACAAGTTGTCCTCCCCGATGCGCGTTGGACCCTCAACGTAAACATGCGCCATGAGGCGCGTGCGCTCGCCAATCTCGACGCCCGGGCCGACGATGCAAAATGGCCCGATTTCGGCCGATTCGGCGACTCGCGCCGCGGGATCTACAATGGCGCTGGCATGCACAGGCATCGGCGGCAATCAGGCCACCGCAACCGGCTCGTTCGCCTCGCGTTGGGCCAGCTTGCACATTACTTCAGCTTCCGCCACTACAACGCCGTCCACGGTGGCCTCCCCATGCATCTTGGCCACCGACGCCTTGCGTTTGCCCACCCTCATCTCAATGCGAAGCTGGTCGCCAGGGCGCACCGGTCTGCGAAATTTAGCCTGTTCGATGGAAGCGAGAAAGACCAGCTTGCGGTCCCGATCTTCGATTTGCTTCAACACAAGCACGCCGGCTACCTGCGCCATCGCTTCGACGATAAGAACGCCGGGCATAACGGGGTAATTCGGAAAGTGTCCCATCGCCCACGGCTCATTAGCCGTGACATTTTTGACGCCGACGATGCGCTCCGGCTCCAGCTCAAGGATGCAATCGACGAGCAGCATCGGATAGCGGTGAGGAAGGATGTCGCGGATCGCATCGATGTCCAGCAATGGCATGCAGTGCCGCTATTATAACAAGCGATGGACCGGCTTCTTTCCTATGCGCGCTCGAACCAAAAAGAGATCATCGCGTTCATTCGCGAGCTCGTCGAGTGCGAGTCGCCGAGCAACGATCGCGCCGCGCTGAACCGTTTCGCCGATCTGTTTGCATCGCGGACAGCCGATATCGCCAGGTCCCGCAAGCTCCCTGGAGGCCACCTGCGATGCGAGTTCAAGCTGCCCAAGCGCAACCAGCAGGGGCGGATTCTGGCGCTCGGCCATTCGGACACCGTATGGCCGCTCGGCGCTCTGAAAACGACGCCCTTCCGTGAAAGGGATGGCCGTCTCTGGGGGCCGGGCGTTCTGGATATGAAATCGGGCCTGGCCTTCTTCGTGTACGCAATGCGCGGCTTGCGAGAGCTGGACATTCCCGTGCGTCGAAGCGTCATGTTGCAGATCAACGCCGATGAGGAAATCGGAAGCGAAAGCTCACGGGAGTACACCGAGGAGGCTGCGCGCCAGAGCGACTTCGTGCTTGTGCTTGAACCTGGGACCGGACTCGATGGAAAACTTAAGACTTCCCGTAAAGGGGTTGGCAAGTACACGGTGGCCGTGCGGGGCAGGGCTGCGCACGCGGGGATCGACTTCGAGGCGGGAGCGAGCGCGATTCTCGAGCTCGCCCGCCAGATCGAGCGCATCTCCGGATTCACCAGGCTCGAGCGCGGCATTACCGTCAGCCCTGGAACCATTCGCGGCGGCACTCGTACGAACGTCGTCGCAGCTGAAGCGCACGCGGAATTCGACGTGCGCATCGTCAAAGCCAGCGATGCCGGTTGGATCGACCAGCAGTTCCGGCGTCTGAAGCCATTCGATAAGCGCTGCGCGATCGAAGTCGCTGGCGGACTGAACCGCCCTCCCCTGGAACGATCCCGACCGGTAATCGAGCTGTTTTGCGAAGCCCGGCGCCTTGCGCGCGATCTCGGCGTAACCTTGGAAGAGTCCGCGACGGGCGGCGGATCGGACGGCAATTTCACGGCCGCTCTCGGCATCCCTACGCTCGACGGGCTTGGCGGCGTGGGCGAAGGAGCGCATGCCGTCAACGAAAGCATTCTCATCGACCGCATTGCGGATCGGACGGCGCTGATCGCGAAGATTGTCTCCGAGGCGCGCGCTCCGGGTAAGGGCGGATCCGCCAAGGCGGCTTTGAGAAGTTAAGTCTGCATATGCCTCTTGCTTTGCATCGCATCGCGGCAAAGCGTATCGATTGCATGCCGCCGACAAGCGCATGCGTGCGCAACCGGCGGCGCACTTTGTCGAGCGTTCAACAATGAAAATTACTGGCGTTAAAACCGTCGTCGTAAACGCGGAAATGCGCAACTGGGTCTTCGTGAAGGTTGAGACGGATCAACCCGGACTCCACGGGTGGGGCGAAGCCTCGCTGGAATGGAAGACGCGCAGCGTTTCTGGCGCGATTCAAGATTTCGAGCCGATGGTCGTCGGCGAAGATCCCACTCGAATCGAACATTTATACCAGAAGATGTATCGGCAGTCATTCTGGCGGCTGGGGGTGATCGGTATGTCTGCAATCTCAGGCATCGAGCAGGCGTGTTGGGACATTCTCGGCAAATCGCTGAATCAACCGGTATACAAACTGCTCGGCGGGGCGGTTCGGGATCGCGTGCGGATGTACACTCATCTCGGCGGCGGAGACATGCGAGCCGTCTACGAATCGCAGCTCAGCGCGGACCCTCAGGTCTTCGCGGATCGGGCGCTCGAAGTCACCGCCAAGGGATACACAGCCCTAAAAGTGTTGATCACGCCGCCTACGGAGGCGCTGAACAGCATCGGTGCGTACCGCTATGCGGAGCGAATGATGGGCGCGCTTCGCGATGCGGTCGGGGAGTCTGTCGACATCATGGTCGATTGCCACGGCCGCCATTTTCCCGGCAACGCCATCGAATTCTGCCGCGTACTGGCGCCATACCGGCCCCTCTTTATCGAAGAGCCGGTGCCTCCCGAAAACGTGGAGGCCATGGCCGAACTGCGGAAGCTGAGCCCCATCCCCATCGCGACCGGAGAGAGGCTTGTCACGCGTTTTCAGTTCCGGCCGCTGTTTGAACAGCAGGCATGTCACGTCATCCAGCCCGATCTGTGCCACTGCGGCGGGCTCGCGGAAGCAAAGAAGATCGCTGCGATGGCCGAAGCCTACTACGTGGGCGTGGCGCCGCATAATCCGCTGGGCCCTGTCGCCAACGCGGCGGCTCTCCATTTTGCGCTCAGCACGCCGAATTTCCTTATTCAGGAAGACATGCTTGCCGATGTGCCATGGCGCTGGGAGGTTGTGCGGCACAAGCTGGAGACCCGGGACGGGTATTGGCTGCCTTCCGATGCGCCCGGCCTGGGCGTGGAGGTTGACGAGAAGGCTGCCAAACAACATCCATTCCGGCAGGAGGTGATGCACTCGACGACAGTTCGCGCCCACGATAATGCGATTCTCGATTGGTGACGGACTCCTGCCAGTCGACACGCGCCAAGCCTACCCGCGCATCCGCCGCATCATCCACGTGCATGCTGCGAGACGGCCCAGTGATCGGGGCGCTCAACGACGGTTGGCGCCCATTTGCAATCGTTGATTGGAGTCCCCTCCATTTGCCGCTTCTCACGCCGGTACGCAGCCGAATCGGCGCTCCCGCGCGTGAAACTCAGCCACCGCGCGGGCGAGGTCATCCCCGGTGAAATCCGGCCACATTTTCGTCGTGAACACGAATTCGGCATAGGCGCATTCCCACAACAGAAAATCGCTCAAGCGCTGCTCGCCGCCGGTGCGGATCAGCAGGTCCACCTCCGGACCGAGCGCGCTGGCGAAGGCTTCCCGCGTCGGCGCAGCCTGAGCGGCGGCCTGGAGGATGGCGTCCCGAGATGAATAATCGACCGCCAGTCGGAGATCGAGCAGGCGACCGCAGGCGGTATGCCGCTCGGCAGCGGAGATCGCCTCGCGGAGGTCGGGAGGAAGGCGGTCGCGGCGTCCGATGAAGCGCAGCCGTACGCCGTTCTCAAGGCAGCGTTCTGTTTCTTCCACGAGATAGGTCCACAGCAACTCCATCAAAGCGGCCACTTCTTCTGCTGGACGGCGCCAGTTATCGCAAGAGAATGCGTACAAGGTCAGTGTTCGGATGGAAAGATCCGGCGCAGCCTCAGTTACGCGCCGGACCGATTCGGCGCCAGCCCGGTGCCCGGCGATGCGCGCCAGTCCGCGCTGCCGAGCCCAGCGCCCGTTGCCGTCCATAATGATCGCTACATGAAGAGATGTACTTTGTGTCATAAAGTTTAATTCCACAAAAAAAGGAGCGGCTGCTCCCGATCAGGCGTCGCGCATGGCGTGAATCAGCGCTTCCATATGATCCAGATACCGTTCGAGGGCGCGGCGTCCTTGAGCGGTGAGCCGGTATTCTGTCCGCGGCATGCGTCCCGCGAAAGACTTGGCGCAGGAAACATATCCTGCTTCCTCGAGCCGCCGCGCGTGCACGCTGAGGTTGCCGTCGGTGGTTTTCAGCAGCTTTTTCAGATCATTGAATGTAAGGCAATCGTTTGCGGCCAGCGCGCTGACGATGCCGAGCCGGATTCGCTCATGGATCAGCCGGTCGAGATCGGGCAGGGCCTTATCGGCGCTGTGGGTCCTGAGCGACCGACGCCCGGGCGCATCGGCCTGCGACTTGTCCGGGCGGTCGGCTGGAAGAGCATTGTTTTTAGCCACCGTACCTCCTCGCGATGAGCGTTCCGAACAGAATGTGTAAGCCGCCAAAGCCGAACCCAAGCAGGGCGTCGCCCCAGGCCGCGGGCGCGAACAACGCGGCGGCGCCAGTCAACATGAACGCCGAACCCATGATGGGCACCACCGACGCCGAGAACGCGCCGCCGCTCACCACCGCCGTTCCGTACAGCAGCAGCCATACGCCAGGGATTGGACCGAACAGGCCCACGCGCAAAAGCGCGATTGTGAGGAGAGCGCCAACGGCCACCGGCGGCGCAAAGCCGAGCACAAATTTGCGCGCCGGTTCCGACCGCAAGGACAGATGAGCCGCTTTGGCCTTGCGGCGAACCGTCCATAATCCAATGCTGAGCGCCAGCGCTCCTTCGATGATCCACACCGCGAGCCAAGCGGGACGCGAACGCTGAAGGGATGCGATCAGGGCGGCGGCAACGGCAGTGAGGCCCATTGCTACGCCGCCCCAGCCGGGAACAGCGGTAAACGATCCCGCGCGCTCCATCATGCCCCGGATATATCGAAGGTTGTCGAGGGCGTGCTCGTGAATCGCTATCGGAGGCGCCGGCTTGCGCGACCCGGCCGGCCAGGCTGAGGCCATACAGGACGAGTGTACACCGCTTGAAGACTGGCGGCAAGTACTTTGTTAAACAGAGAAGACGCCGCCTCAATGCCGCTTCGCCGCCTGCCTTAGGGGCGCAACTGTTTGAGGGCCGCCGGGCCGGGCGCAGCCGGTCTGGAGGCCGATGTGCGCCCGCCGCTGAATGGGGCCTGCCATAGAGGGCCCGGCTCGCTCGCGGTCGAGCGCAGCCTAAAACTCGAATCGCAATCCCATCTGCAACTGCCGCGGATTTCCCACTGTGCTGGCAATCGAGCCGGCCTGCGGGTTGCCAATGGTCGCATTGGGCAAGCCGAACTGCGGATGATTGAAAACATTGAAAGCCTCCGCGCGGAATTCCAGCCGGCTCTGCTCACGGATTACGAAGTTCTTGAACAGCGACATGTCCCAGTTCGTGCGACCTGGGCCGAACAGGATGTTTCGGCCCGCGTTTCCGTAGGTGTAAGGCGCTGGCGTTGTGAACGCCGACGGATCGAACCAACGCTGCAAGGTTCGGGGGTAGGATACGGGCTTGGCGACGTCCGGCCGGCTGCCCGTGCCGGTGTTGGTCGTGGAGGTCTGAAGCACCGGCGAAAAGGGGAGTCCGGTTTGTATGGTGAGTATACCGTTGGTCTGCCATCCGCCCAGGATCCAGGTCAGCGGGCCGGCGTGGTTGAGAAAGGGTTTTCCTCTTCCCACCGGCAGCTCCCAGAGATAGCTCAATGTAAGCCGGTGGCGGATGTCGATGATTGAGTTGCCGCGTTCGGCGCGGAGGTTGCGCGGGTCCTGCGGTTGGGGCCCGGCCGCGCCGCCGCCAAATTCGAGCGGTACATCGTCAATCGCGTGGGCCCATGCATAGGCCAGGATAGCGCTGACGCCCTGGCTGAATCTCTTGTCCACGGTGAGCTGAAACGAATAATAAGAGCTAAGCCCGTCCGTGGTGAAATAGCTCGCGTCGGCGAGATTAGGCGCAATCGAATACAGCGGCCGCCGTGTGTTGAGCGCGGTTGCTCCGGGCACGGCCTGATTCGCGTTGTAGGTGTCATACAGGCGCCGGCCGAGATTGCCGACAGCCGCTGTTTTGACAACCAGAGACCACGGCGCGATTTCATGCTCGAGAGTGATATTGAACTGTTCCGCGTAGGAAGGACGGAATTTGGGGTCTACCGCGAAGACCGTTCCGAACGGGTTATCGGCGAGGGCGAAGTTCACGGGCTGAAGCGGCGGGAAACCATCGCTTACCCGCTGTCCCACGTTGATATCGCCGGGCGAAATGCTCACGGTCGATCCAAACGGCAATTGGCGGAACAATCGCAGGCTTCCGCCCTCGCTTCCTGTTGGGTTGTAGAAGAGGCCGAATCCGCCGCGCACGACTGTGTGCGCCGGAAGCTGGTAGGCAAACCCAAAGCGCGGTCCGAAATCCCGGTAGTAGGGCTGCACCCCCGCATACCGGTCGACTCCATTCCGGCCGGCGACGTCGATCTTGCCCGTAAACAGGTTGAAATTAGCCCACCGGTTCGCGACTTCGTAATAGGGGCTGAAATAGTCCCAGCGCAAGCCGAGATTCAGGGTAAGCTTCCGGCTCGCGCGCCAGTCATCGGCCAAATAGAGACCGATTTCCGTTCCGCGTTCCCCGGGCCAGTTCAGAGTGTAGTCATGCGCAATCAGGGTCGGATAGCCCAACAGGAAGCTGGCCATGCTATCGCCTCCCGATCCGGCGGGTTGCCGCGAATCCGTCAGGGCGGGGGAGAAGTTGAAGCGGCCGTTCCCTTGATTGGTCTGATAGATCGTAAGCTGCCGGCGACGGAAATCGGCGCCCCATTTTAAGGTGTGGCCGCCGATCGTATAGCTCATGTTATCGATGTACTGAAATGTATTTTCACGCCTGTATATGGGCAGCGAGCGCGTCTGACCGATGCCGATATAGCTTGAGGGCGAGAAGATCGGCAAATTCTGTTCAGCGGGAGTGACATTCGAGTTCGGCACTCCCAGCTGATTGCCGAGCGCGCCGCCAGGTTGATACTGGTCCGCAGTATAGTCCAGGCGATACCGGTTGAAACCGAGTCGAAGCTCATTCACCAGTCGTGGGCTGATCACCTTGGCGTAGCTGGCGACGGCATGCTGGGCTGGTTGAAACGAGGTTCCGGCAAACGACGCCTCATCGCTGAGGTTTACGGGCCGCGAAATTCCCGGAATGGTGGTCGGGGGAAACGTACTGGGGACTCGCGTCTCGGTATTTTGAATCGCCCATCGCGCGAAAAAGTTATCCTTCGGCGTAATTTGATGGTCGATGCGTACGTCGCCTTGATTCCAGGCCTGATGTTGGACCAGGTTGGCAAGATAGTTGTTGAAGCGGCCAGGAGCGGTCGGCGCCGGATAAGCATTGATCATTTTCGCCGCAATTGGGTCCCACCGATTGGCGGGGATCTGGTTGCCGGCAAATTGATCGCGAATGAAACCCGATCCGGCCGGGTTTGGCCGTGTGGTCAGCGGGTCATAGATCGGCGCTGTCTCGCTAAAATCGCCGCGACGCATCGCAAGCGTCGGGACGTTGCCTAAGAGAAGCTGTTGCGCATCGCGGCGGTATCCTTCGTAATCGACGAAGAAGAATGTGCGGTTCTTGCCGTTGTACGCCCTAGGCAAGACCACAGGTCCGCCCAATGAGCCGCCGAACTGATTCAGGCGGAAGGCCGGAAAAGCCGTTCCTTTCGGGCTGAAGAAGTTGCGCGCGTCCATAGCGGAGTTCCGCAGAAACTCGAACAGACTTCCATGGAACTGGTTCGTGCCGGACTTCGTAATTACATCCACTACAGCTCCGGAATTACGGCCTATCTCAGCGCTGTACAGATTTGTCTCAATTTTGAATTCGCGCACCGCCTCGACCGCCGGGCGCAGCACAATCGACAGCGTCAGGCGCTCGTTATCGTCGACGCCGTCGTAGAGGAAATTGTTTGAACCTTCGCGGTTGCCATTAGAAAACACCTCGGTGCCCGGCCGCCTGTCATCCGGACGCGTTCCGCTCATGATTGTGCCGGTTGCGGAATATCCGACGCCATTCACGCCTGGGCTCAAGATGGCAAGCTGGATGAAGTTGCGTCCGTTCAAGGGCAACTGGTTGACCAGTTGAGTGTTGATAACGGTGCCGAGCGACGAGGACTCGGATTCGAGTAAAGGCGCCTGCGCCGTAACCTCCACTGCCTCGGCCACCTGCCCTATTTGCATCGTCAGATTGACCTGGGCTTGCTGATTGACTTGCAGGGTAATGCCACGCTGCACCAATTTGCGAAATCCAGGAGCTTCGACGCTGATCTCATAATCTCCCGGCGGCAGCAGTGGGATTACATAAGACCCAGCGGCATCACTCACAGTCTCATGTGCGCGTCCGGTGGCGACGTTGGTGGCAATCACCTTTGCGTTGGCCACTCCCGCCCCCGTGGGATCCATGATGGTCCCGCTCAGCTCCGCCGAAGCCACCTGCGCTGAAATACCTAAGCAGGCTGCGAATAACAGCACAACCAATGTGAAAGACTTTGACACCGATTTCCCTCCACCAATAGAATCCCGAAGCTGTTAAAGTTCTGAAGCCTGGAGCTGTTGATGATTTTATATCGTGCGGGAATCTCCATGGGCAAGCTCGCCTCGCAGCTTTGCAGCTTGCAGAGTATGCAATATCACGATTCATCCCTCCCTGTGATGACTCGAGCTAACTAATTCGCGAATTGCGGCTAGATGGGGTCTAGTCGAATTTGAAAAGAACAACTACAATCAAAGATGTTCCGTGGCAGAAGAGCCTTGAAGACCTGAAAGGAGAGTCGGTGAACGACATAGAAGCTGTCATTTCTCAGTTGGAGCGGCAGCGGCAGGCCATCGATAATGCCCTTGCCGCGCTTCGCGATATCTCGGGAATTTCTGGCGGCGCTTCTCGAACCGCTGGCCAGTCCGGGCCGGGCGCGCCAAGGAAGCGCGTCTTGACCCCCGCCGGACGGAGGAGGATCGCGGAGGCAGCTCGCAGACGTTGGGCTGAAAAGCGCGCAGCCGAAGCTGGACAGTTGCAGGCTAAGGCAGTAAAAAAAGCGCCCCGGAAGAGTCAAATTTCCGCCGCCGGGCGGAAGAGACTGGCCGAGGCGATGAGGAAACGCTGGGCGCTGAAGCGCGCTGCTCAGGGCCAGAGCCCAGCCAAAAAGGTTGCGGGCAAGAAAAGCGCTACAAAGAAAGCCGCATCTAAGCAGGCGGGATAGACCACGATGGCACGGGGCCTGGAATTGCAGTCCCGGGAGTTACGCGCAAAAACGCAGCGCGATGACAAGCGAGGCAGCGGCTGCGCAGGACTCGCAGCCTTAAGTAAAGCCGTCGTCGAAAAGAAACATTAAGCCGCTTCACTGAATTCGTATCAAACAGCCAGGGCGCGAGGACTGTGCGCTGGCGCAAGGGATGAAAAGCTCGCGCGGACAGCAACAAGAAAGCCCACCGCCGCGGGAAACGGCGGTGGGCTCTTCCAGCTTGCGGGAAGCTCGTTGGAAGCCTATTCGGTCGGGCGGCGCTTCAGAGTCGGACGCTCATCCTCATCGCCGCCCTTCTTATCCTTGGAGTCGTCTCCGTCAATGGTGCCAGATCCCGGCGCCCTCTTCAGACGCGGACGGTTCAGGTCCTTGTCGTCGATCTTGCGGCGGTTGTGCAGCATTGCCAGACGGCCTTTCACCTCGTTGAACTCTGAGGTGGTCACAACATATTCCGGCTTGGCTTTGAGGTACTCCTGGATGTTCTTTTGCGATTGCTTAATCCGGTCGTCTGTTGGAGGGTGGGTCGAGAACACCTTGCTCATCGTGCCAGGCTTCTTCTTCTCGAGGGACTGTATCTTCTCAAAGAAATCGACGAAAGCCGTTGGGTCGTAGCCCGTCTTGTACATATACTCCAAGCCGAGCAGATCCGCTTCCGATTCAAAGCCTCGGGAGAACGAAAGGAACTGCATGGGGATCGCCAGGCTCGCGGCCTGCCGGATCGCATAACCCGTCCAGCCGCCCATAAAAATCAGAGGAATTGAGGCCAAGTTCACGATTTGACCTCGCGTCGCCTGCCGCGTTCCGTGCCGCGCCGCTACGTGAGCAATTTCATGCGCCATGACGCCGGCCAGTTCCGCTTCGTTGTCGGCTTTGAGGATGAGGCCGGAATTGACGAAGAAAAACCCGCCCGGCAGCGCGAAAGCGTTGACTTCCTCACTGTCCAGCACCTTGATTGTGAACGGGACCTTTGCGTCGGAATTGCGGACCAAGTTCTGGCCAACCCGGTTGACGTACTCGGCAATCACCGGGTCGTCGATGACCTTCGAACTGCGCTCGACCTCGGTTGCAAGCTGTTTACCCAGAGCGATTTCCTTGTCGAGCGAGTAGAAATTGACGCCCTTGCCGACATCGCGATCGCCGATCGCATCCGGATCCTTTTTTTTGTCCTTGGCAAATCCTGAGAACGGAAGACTCAGAACCAAAACGAAAGCCAGTTGAGCGGAGAGGAACCGTCGCATCGTTACTCCTCGAGGGTAGTCGCAGCCCTGACCTGAGTATAACCCCTCATTTCCATTAACGTATAGTTGTTTTAATGGGTTTCCAGGTTTCAGAAGAGCGGGCAGTGCAACAGGCCATTTGGAATCAATACCGTAGCTGTTTTCCGGTCGCCGAGCGCCTGATCTATCTAAACCACGCCGCCGTGGCGCCACTTTGCCAGCCAGCTGCCAACGCGATCAGGCAGTTGACCGACGACGTCCTCGAATATGGCGCGCTTCATTACGACCAATGGTTGGATGCATATGAAGCGGTGCGCGTCGCAGCGGCGCGCTTGATTGGCGCAAACCGGTCCGAAATCGCTCTGGTGAAGAACACGTCCGAGGGGGTTTCGACTGTGGCGCTTGGAATAGACTGGCGGCCAGGCGACAGAATTGTCTGTTTCGAGGAGGAATTCCCTTCCAACTACTTCCCGTGGCGGCGCCTGGAGGCGAATGGCGTACGAGTGGAACTTCTGTCGGCAACAGACCCGCTCGATCGAATCGATGAGGCCGCGCGGGGCGCCCGCCTGCTCGCCATTTCTTACGTTCAATACCTCAGTGGTTTTCGCGCCAATCTGGCGTCCCTGGGCCGGATTTGCCGGGACCGCGGCTGTTTTTTCTTTGTCGATGCGATTCAGGGACTGGGAGCGTTTCCCCTTGATGTCGAAAAGGCGCAGATCGACGCGCTGGCTGCCGACGGCCACAAATGGCTACTCGGACCGGAAGGCTGCGGAATCCTCTACGTGCGAAAGGACCGGCAGGACGAGGTGCGGCCTGTCGAGTTGGGCTGGACTAACTTCGCTCGTTATCACGATTATTCTTCACGCGATATGAGCTTACGGCCGGACGCGGGACGATACGAATGCGGCACGCTAAACACGGTTGGCTGCTTCGGGCTGCGGGCGGCGATTGAGTTTCTGCTGGAGGTTGGCGTCGACCGGATTGCCCCGCATGTTCAGGCGCTGGGGGATCGGATCGCCGAGGGCGTCATGCGGAAGGGCTACGAGATTCTTGGCGAGCGGACGCCAGACAATGGCGCCGGCATTGTTTCGTTTCGAAAGGCGGGCCTCGATGCGCGGGTGGTGGTGAGCCGGCTGCGGGATCTCGAGATAATCGCTGCTCCGCGCCAGGGCTGGATCCGGACGTCGCCGCATTTCTATATCAGTCCCGAGGACATCGATACGATGGTGGATGCGCTGCCATGACCCGGCGCGAACTGTTCGCCGCTTTGGCCGCCGGCCGCTTATTCGCGCAGGGCGTCTCCTCGCGAGGCGTTAAGCCGACTCCGCGCGGCAAGCCTTCGGGGCTGCCATTTCATTCCCGCCTGAACGACATTGCCGCCCAAGCCGGCCTGACGGCGCCGGTCATTTATGGGGGCGTTGAACGCAAGCAGTATATTCTCGAGACGGTCGGCTGCGGATGCGCGTTCATCGATTACGATAACGATGGCTGGCTGGATATCCTGTTGCTCAGCGGAACGCGGCTGGAAGGCGATCCCCCCGAGGCAACCAACCGTCTGTACAAGAACAACCGGGACGGAACGTTTACCGATGTGACCGAGAAAGCTGGCCTTCGCCGGACCGGCTGGGCCGCCAGTGTGTGCATCGGCGACTATAATAACGACGGCTTTGAAGACCTGTTCATCACCTACTGGGGCGAGAATGTCCTCTACCGCAACAATGGCGACGGCACGTTTACGGATGTCACTAAGCAGGCCGGACTTGCATATTCAGGTCCCAAGAAGTGGGGCGCGGGATGCACGTTCATCGACTACAACCGCGACGGCTGGCTCGATCTGTTTGTCAGTCACTATCTCAATCTCGATTTAACCAGGCTGCCGAAGCCCGGCGAGGGCGGCAACTGCGTGTGGAAGGGGGTGCCGGTGAATTGCGGGCCGCGGGGGCTTCCAACCGCGCTTCCGGCCCTCTACCGCAACAACGGCGACGGCACCTTTACCGACGTCAGCAAAGAAGCCGGCATGCTGAAGCTCGGCGGCAGCTACGAAATGACTGCGGTGTGCGCTGACTTCAACAATGACGGCTGGCCGGATATTTACGTGGCCTGCGACTCCACGCCTAGTTTTCTGCTCCGCAACAATCACGACGGCACGTTCACCGACATTGGGCTGGAGACAGGGGTCGCCTTAAACGAAGACGGCAATGAACAGGCCGGCATGGGCGTGGGCGTCGGCGATTTCAATCTCGATGGCAACCTGGATATTTTCAAAACGCATTTCGCCGACGACACCTCGATCCTGTACGCCAACGACGGGAGGGCCAATTTCGAAGACGTGACGATCCGGTCCGGACTGGGCGTGGAGACGCGCTTTGTGACCTGGGGCGCGGCGGTCGTCGATCTCGATAACAATGGTTTGCCGGACCTGTTTGCGGTTACGGGCAATGTATATCCCGAAGTGGAGAAAGCCGTTCCTGAATATCCCTACCGGACGCCGCGCTTCGTGTTCAGGAACCTGGGCAACGGGAAATTCGAGGAGCTGATCGAAGAGGCCGGTTCGGGCGTTGCGGCGGCGCATGCCAGCCGGGGAGCTGCCTTTGGCGACTTTGATAACGACGGCGACGTCGATGTTCTGGTGGTCAATTTGAACGAGCCGCCTTCACTGCTGCGCAACGACGTGACCGGTTCAAATCGCTGGCTGAAGGTTAAACTGATCGGGACGAAATCCAACCGCAGCGCCATTGGCGCTACTGTGATAGCGAGCTACGGCGGCAAGCGGCAGGCGCAGCCGGTTACGAGTCAGTCAAGTTTCTATTCCGCCAATGATCTGCGCCTGCACTTCGGCCTCGGCGCGGCGGAGTTTGCCGATCTCGAAGTGCGCTGGCCAAGCGGCGCCCGGGAGTCATTCACCAAAGTCCCGGCAAACCGGCTGATTACGATCCAGGAAGGGAAGGGGATCGTGTCGTCCCGATCCCTTGCTGGTTAGTTTACTGCGTGATCCAGATCTTCGCCGCCGCGCTGCATACCTGCTGATCCAAGGCCGCACCGCCGCAGACGTACACATACGTCTGCATCGTGGGAAGATCTGGCGGCACGACGACATCAACTTGCTGAACGCCCGGCAAGCCCGGCGCGGGACCGGCGTAGTACGGCGCCGTCACCGTACGGTCGTGAATCTTAGCCGTGAGCACGCCAGCGGCGGGAAGGCCAGTCGCGAAGAGTTGAACTACGCTGCCGGTCGGGGCCGGATGCGAGGGTCCGTTCACCGAATAATCCTGATTCAATACAGCATTCGGAAATATCGCAGGCGCCGATTGCGCAAGCCTGACGGTCACCGGCGCCGCTTGAATGCCATCTACGGACACCAGCATTTGCGCCGTGCTCTTACCGGTCAGCGCGGCTGGAACCTGCACGTTGATCTGCTTTGCGCCGCTGTATAGTATGCTTGCAGCAGTTCCGTCGAAGGTGACCTGCACAGTGCGTCCGCCTAGGTTCGCCCCGAACAGCGACGCCAGCGATCCAGGCGTGAGCATCGTGAGGGATGCGTCCGCAGCGTTGCCAACGCTATAAATCAATGGCGTTGGCGGTGGCGCGGCTGTGATCAACAGGCTTACCGGTATACTCCGGACGCCGGTGAGCGGACCCGCATTGATGGTGATTGTCGCTTGATAGATTCCGGGCGCCAGCCCGTCCGTCAACGCATCTACGCGCACGGTCGCGTTGTTAACGCCTGAGCTCGGCAGCAGCCGCAGCCACTTCGAGCCAGCTGCATACGCAACGGTCGCCGACCATTGCATCACGCCCGATCCGTCATTGCGCACGGGTACGTATTCCGATGGCGGCGTCGATCCCGGCGATGGCGTCGGGGACCAACAGCCGCGCTCCGGGCGGAAATCCGGAGTAGTTCAAAATGATACGGACGCCGCTGTCCGCGCCGACATTGCTCCAGTCTGATTTCGGCGTGAAGGCGTTCGCAAATCCCTCGGTGACACGGATGGAGGCGAATGCGGTCCCCTTGGCAATGAGATTGGAAAAGGAGATGGTCGAGGGCAGCGGAGATCCCGTTTGTGCGCAGATGACCTGGCCGGATTGCGCCGCAAGCAAACCCGGTTGAGGCGCGCCTACGATGAAGCTGGTCGCCGTAAAGGAAACGACGCCTCCCGTCGCGCTGCCGTTGAAGGACACGAAGGCGTTGACGAACGCGTTGGGCGCGAGCATCTTCTGGCTGGCATTGCCGCGCAGGTTGGCGATGCGCAAATCAGCCGCGCCGCTCGGCGACAGTTGGAAGCTGAGCCCATCCCATGCGACCGCGTTTGGAGCAAACGGCTTCGCCGGAACGTTGGACGGCTGACCGGCGGCGGTCAAAAAAACATTCATCGAACCATCCTGTGCGAGCCGGTTCGTTACATTGACATCCAGGAAAACGGTCAAATTTCCGCTTATCGTCGCGTTGGGCCGCCCGGAGCATGAAACCAGGATGTCGCCCATCCGCTCGGTGAGCCCTTCGGCGCGTATGATGGGCGCGTTAGCGGAAGCCGTACAGGTCAGCGTTTGCGCCACAATGGAGGTGAAGCAGGCCCCCGAAGCGAGCGCGATGCTCCACCGTAACCGCATAAAAACAAACCCTTTCAGTGGACGCGGGCCGTAGTGCAAACTCGTCTTGCCTCGAGCATAACAGCAAATTCCGCCGCAAACAGACCCACTGTTACAATAGGACTAAGCCTTCCCCATGCCTGTTCTTCAGAGCATTGCCGATGAAATCCTGGAATTGAAGGAACAGCGGAATGCAATTCTGCTTGCGCATCATTATCAGGACGCCGAGATTCAGGAGATTGCGGATGCGGTCGGCGACAGCCTGGAGCTCTCGCGGAAGGCCCAGCAGTTTGCAGGCGACGTAATCGCTTTCTGCGGCGTGTATTTCATGGCCGAGACCGCGAAAGTGTTGAACCCTGGCCGCACCGTGGTGGTCCCGGACCGCGAAGCCAGTTGCAGTCTGGTTGAAAGTTGCACGGCCGATCAGCTGCGAGCCTTCCGCGAGCGCCATCCGGAGTACGTCGTTGTCAGCTATATCAACACTTCCGTGGAAGTGAAGGCGCTCAGCGACATTCTTTGCACATCCCGGAACGCGGTCAAAGTAGTCAATTCGATTCCGAAGGATCAGCCCATCCTGTTTCTGCCGGATATCAACCTGGGCAATTACGTCCAGCGGGAGACCGGTCGCGAGAATATGCGCATCTGGCAGGGTTCCTGCATTGTCCACGCGACGTTTGCAGCGCGGCGCCTGAACAGCGCGCGCATGCAACATCCGAACGCGCTGGTCGCGGCGCATCCCGAATGTCCGGAGGATGTGCTTGCTTCGGCGGATTTCATCGGGTCGACGTCGGCCATCATCGACTGGTGCGTCAACTCAGAATCGGACGAATTTATCATCATGACCGAGAGCGGTGTTTTGGCTTCGCTGCGCAAGCGCGCTCCGCACAAGACGTTTCACTTCGTGCCCAACGAGAACTGCAATTGCAGCGAATGTCCGTATATGCGCCGCAACACGCTGGAGAAGCTGCGCGATTGCCTGCGCGATCTTCAACCGCGTGTAGAACTGTCTGAGGATATCATCCGGCGCGCTGCAATTCCCATCGAGCGCATGCTCGCGATCAAATAGTGGTCGCGTATGGCGCTCATCGATAGTTTCGGCCGTCTTCACGATAATCTGAGGATCAGCGTCACGGACCGCTGCAATATCCGCTGCTTCTATTGCATGCCGGAAGATGTGAAGTTCGGCCCCCGCGAGGATCTGCTCACATTCGAGGAAATCGAGCGCGTCGCGCGGATTGCAGCCTCTTTGGGAGTTCGCAAGATCAGAATCACGGGCGGCGAACCGCTGGTCCGCAAAGACCTGGCGCATCTGATCCGCAAGCTGGCGGTCATTCCGGGCATCGCCGACTTGGCGCTCACGACCAACGGCGTCCTGCTGGCCGATATGGCCGCTGAGTTATACGAAGCCGGGCTGCGCCGCATCAACGTCCATCTCGACACGCTGAATCGCGAGCGCTTTCTTCAAATTACGCGACGCGATGAACTCGACCGCGTGCTGAAGGGGATTGAAGCCTGCCGGCGCCTCGGTTACTCGCCAATCAAGATCAATGCGGTCGCGGTCAAGAATCTTGTCGAGCCCGACATTATTCCGCTCGCGCGTTTTGGCCGCGAAAACAACATCGAGATTCGCTTTATAGAGTTCATGCCGCTCGATGCGCGCGCTCTGTGGGACCGCTCCCGGGTTCTGCTGACCGAGGACATTATCGCAGCGCTCTCTCGAGAAATCGGCCCTTTGATTCCCGTCCCCGACGCCGATCCGCGCGCGCCCGCGACGGAGTACCGCTTCGCCGATGGCGTCGGCGCCATCGGATTCATACCGACCATCAGCAAGCCTTTCTGCCTGAACTGCAACCGCATCCGGCTGACCTCGGATGGCAAACTGCGCTATTGTCTTTTTGCGATCGAGGAGATGGACGTTCGCGAACTGCTTCGCTCCGGCGCATCGGACGAGCAGATCGCGGAGGTGTTCCGCGCTAATGTCCGCGCAAAGTGGATCGGGCACGAAATCAATACATCGCGTTTCGTGCCGCCGCCCCGGCCGATGTACGCCATCGGCGGTTAGCCGTACAATCGTCGAATGCGGCTCTTGTGCTTCCTGGCGACCCTGCCGCTCCTGACGGGTACGGTCCGCATTTACGTGGCGAACAGCGGCGGCGACAACATCACGATCATTGATCCCGCGGCTAACCGGGTGGCGGGCGAGCTGCGAGTGTCCAGAAATCCGCACGGCATCGCGCCGTCGCCCGACAAATCACGCCTGTTCGTTTCAAGCGAGGGAGAGAACGTGCTTGACGTCGTCGACCGCGCATCGGGCCGCATGATCCGGCGCGTACCAATCGGTGCGAGGCCAAATAACGTAGCCATTACCCCGGACGGCAAGCGCGTCTATGTCTGCATTCGCCAGGAGTCCTGGGTCGATATTGTCGACACGGCCTCGCTCGAAAAGGTTAAGAGCGTGCCGGTCGGCCGCTACCCGCACAATGTATATCTCACCCCGGACGGCAAGTACATGCTGGTCACTTCAATGGGCGATAAGAAACTCACCGCCGTTGATGTCAAGACTGAGCAGCCGGCATTCGAGATTCCACTACCCGGAGTCCCGCGTCCGGCGGCAATCGAAGCTGATGGAAAACGCATATTCGTGCAGTTATCGAACCTGCACGGATTCGTGGTGGTGGACTATCCCGCACGGCGTGTCATCGATACGGTCAAGCTTCCAGACGCGCCCGCGGGCGCCGCACCGCTTATTCCATTCACGTTTTCCCATGGCATCGGCATTACGCCGAACGGCCGCGAGCTGTGGGTGAACAGCATGCTCGACAACTCGGTGTCAGTTTATTCCCTGCCCTCGCTGAAGCTGCTTGGGACTGTCCGTGTCGGGAAGGGGCCGGACTGGCTTGCTTTCACGCCGGACGGCAAACGCTGCTATGTGTCCAACGCCGGCGAGGACACCGTCTCTGCCGTCGATGTTGTTAGCCATCGAGAGATCGCAAAGATTCACGTCGGCAAGGTTCCCAAGCGGCTGATCACAATCGAGCTGCCGTAGCCTGCCCGCGAGCTTTCGCGGTTCGACGCCGCGATGCGCGCCGCGGCGCTACTCGAGCGCCTGGAACACAGCGTTCATGAACTTGGGCTGCACGTCGGTGGCGTTCGGCATCAGTTGCATCATGAATACGACCACAAGCCGGCTTTCCGGGTCCACTTCGTAGGTCGTTCCATACGCGCCGCCCCAGCCAAAGGCGCCCGAGCCGGCCAGTCCCTTTGCTCCGTACCGATCCACCACTTCGAATCCGTACCCGAAGCCGAGACCGGCGTTCGAATGCAGGGCGCCGGATTGATTGGTGTGCATAAGCCGCGCAGCCCTGGGCGATAGGATCCGCACGCCGTCCAGTTCGCCGTCGCGGCGAATTGCTTCCAGAAAGCGGGCATAATCCCGGGCGGTCGAGGTCAGACCCGCTCCGCCCGAAAAGCTCTGGCGCGGACCCTCGACATAGTTGCCTTGCCCCTTAGGGCCTTCCGGCGCGCGCACATAACCGTTGCCGGCGCTGGCGTAAACCGCCGCCAAGCGGTTCCTGTCGCCAGGGAGCAAATAGAACCGCGTGTCCTTCATGCCGAGCGGCTTGGTGATCCGCGTTTCGATGAAGCGATCCAGCGGGACGCCGGAGGCCTTTTCAATCACGCAGCCAAGAATATCGGTGTTGTAGCCATATACAAATCGCTCGCCGGGCTGGGCGACGAACGGCAGCGTACCGAGGCGTTCCATGGTGACACAGATGGGCTCATCCTTATCTGCTGTGTACCAGCCGTAGCCTGCCGCGGGCCCGAGACCCTTGCTTCGGTAGCTTTCCGCGACGGATGGCTCAACGCCGTAGGAGATGCCAGCGGTATGCGTGAGCAGATCATGAATGGTGATGGGACGCTTTGCGGGTACTATGGCGCCGTTCTCTTGGACAGCCGTCCTTTTGAAAGTCGGGATGAAATCGCCGACTGGTTCATCAAGTGCGATCTTGCCCTCCTCGACCAGCATGAGAACGGCGGCGCTAGTAATGGCCTTGGTCTGGGACGCGATACGGAAAATCGTATCCACCGACATGCGCCTTCCCGATTCTTTATCGGCCCATCCGAAGGCGTGTTCGTAAACCGGCTTGCCGTCTTGAAGGATCAGTGCGACAGCGCCCGGAATGCGGTTCTCCTGTGCGTATCCCTCGAGCAGCGCATCGATGCGGGCAAGCCGCTCTTTCGAAAGCCTCGTCTGCGCCGATAAAAACCCTGTTGTGATTGCGACAATGAGGAAAAATCGTCGAGTCACGTCAGGCCTAATGTATCATGGCGCTGCTGGCGAAAGCAGCATTTACGATGTCGATGTCCTCGCCCAGGCAGCTTTCCGGGGAAGCTCCTTGCTAGGCCGATTCCGGCATTCCGGCGGGCCAAGACCGGGGGCGCGGGCGCCGGCTCATCGTAGCGCCCCGCGGCGGCGAGAGCTCTATGATCGCGGCTCTGTCCGGGCCGCTACGCGGGCGCCGTCATGGATTTCGTCAGTGGCTCGCCGGATGATCATGTCGCCCGGAGACAGCGGACCGAAGATCTCAACGTTGTCGCCGACCGGCGGGCCCTTCCGGACGTCGACCCATTCAGCCTTTCCGTTCGCGACACGGATGACGAACATCCGCTCGCTGGTCGTGACCACAGCCGTCTGTGGCGCCAGCAGTCTGGGCCCTCTGCTCCCGGCAGGCCACTTCACCGTTGGATACATTCCGGGCGCGAGACTTCCGTCGCGGTTCGCCACGTCAATTTCGACGGACATTGTGCGCGTTTTTTCATCCAAAGCGTGAGCCAGCCGCGCGATCGCGCCCGTGTAGACCCGTTCAGGATGGGCAGGGACGGTGAAGGCGACCCGCCGACCCTGCACAACGTTTCCGACATACTGCTCAGGCACGGCGACGACGAGGCGGAGACGCGAAATTTGTTGGAGAATGACGAGCGGCGGCTCGGAGTCGGGCTTTACGAGCGCGCCAGGGTGCACAAGACGGTCTGTGATCACTCCATCAAACGGCGCTGTGATGCGGAGGTATCCGGAGATATCCATTAACGAGCGCAGCGCGGCTTCTGCGGCGCGCGTCGCCTCGCGGCGCGAGTTGACCAGAGCCTGCGCCGCCTGAACCTGTTTTTCGACCTGGATCATCTCATTGCCCGCAATCGCTCCGGGGGTCTCAGCGGCTTTCTTCATGCGCTCGTATGTCGCCTGGGCGGCAGCGAGCTGCGCTTCGGCTTGTGCGGAATCGGCCCGCGCAAGTCCAATGCGAGATTGCGCTTCGGCGATTTGCGCAGCGATCTCCGGCGCGCTCAATTCCGCAAGGAGCTGACCTTGCTTGACCGCGCTGCCGCGGTCGACGAGCATGCGCTCGACGTAGCCCGCGACTTTGGCGCGCAAGGCCACGCTTTGCCATGCTAAAAACTCTCCCGGGAGCGCGATGGTCCGCTCCACCTTCTTTGCTATGACGGGCGCGACGTCGACCGGCTGTTGAGCGGACGCTGAGCTTACGCACACCAGAATCAGTTGCAGCCAGCGGCCTGAAAGGCCGCGCCTCGCAGGTCCACCCGACGACTGTGAATTAGCTTGGCTCATAGTAACGGCTTTCAGGATCCATCGGATTGAGTGAGTTGGACGTAATTGACGCTCTGCCCTGGAGGATGGCGTAAATGGACGGCAATACGGTCAGGGTGGCGAACGTGGAGGCGATCAGGCCGCCGATGACTGCGCGGCCGAGAGGCGCGGCCTGGGATCCGCTCTCGCCCAGTCCGGTCGCCATGGGGATCATGCCGAAGATCATCGCCGTGGCGGTCATCAGAATCGCCCGCAAGCGGCTGCATGCGCCTTCTTCGGCAGCTTGGAGCGTAGAGCGTCGTTCACGGCGAGCCCGCTCGGCGAAGGTAACCAGCAGAATCGAGTTCGCGACAGAGATGCCAATGGCCATGATGGCCCCCATGAACGACTGCACATTGAGCGTGGTCCCGGTGATGACGAGCATTGCAATCACGCCGCTTAGAGCCGCCGGAACCATCAGCAGAATCGCAAGCGGCAGGCGCACCGACTGAAAATTGGCCATCAGGAGCAGAAAGATCGCTGCGATAGCCAGAAGCAATCCGGCGCGCAGCCCCGCAAGCGTCTCTTCGAGCGGCGGAATCTGGCCGCGCAGGCGGACGGAAACGCCTTTCGGCGGAGCGCCGATCTCAGCAAGCGCCCGGCTCAGCCGCGTTGCAACATCGCCGAGAGCAAGGCCGTGGATATTGGCGGTAATGCTGATGACGCGCTGGCCGTTATAACGCTCGATCATGCCGGGCATCACGCCCGGCTTCAGCGTCGCTATATCGCCGAGCTGCGGCTCCGGACGGCCATCGCGCATCACCGGCAGCGCCGCCATATCGCTTACAGACTGCATACGATACTGCGGAATTTCGACTTGCACCTGAAAGGCGTTGCCGGATCGCGGATCGCGCCAGTAATTCGGCGCGATGAAACGCGACGAGGAGGTAGAGGGGACCACCGATCGCGTCACATCGGCCATGGTCAGTCCGTACTGTCCGGCGCGGTCGCGATCGATATCAATGTCGATGGTCGGGTACTCGAGCGGCTGAGTAAATTGTACGTCGCGCAAGTATGGCGCCCCGGCTAACCGCGCGCGGATCTTTTGAGCATAGGCGAGGTTATCCGGCAAGCTGCTGCCCTGCACGGCGATCTCGATGGGAGTCGCGGAACCGAAGCTCATCACCTGGCTGACAATATCGCCGGCTTCAAAGGACGCCTCGACGCCGGGCAGATCGCGTCGAAGCGCGGCTCGCAACCGTTCGCGCAGATTCTCGCCGCGCGCAGCTTCCGGCTTCAGCGCGACCTGGATAACAGCTTCATGGGGACCGCTGGTGAATAGGTGGATCAGGTTGACGGGATAGCTGGCGGGTTGCACTCCCACAAAGTCACTGGTAATTGCGACATTGTCCGGTCCGGCGGTTTGCCGGATGATATCGAGAGCGCGGAGCGTGATCCGCTCCGTTTCTTCAATCCGCGTTCCCGTGGGCGCCCGCAGGCGAAGCCTCAGTAAGGACGCGTTCGCTTCGGGGAAAAGCTCGGTTCCTACGCGCGGAATCAGCAGCGCAATGAAGCTGATGGAAACCGCAATGTAGGCCGCGGCGACGGGCCAGCGAAACTTCAGGACGGAACGCAGATAGCTGCCGTACCACCGCCGCAGCCGGCCGAAGAGTCCCTCGGACTCTTCGCCCCGATGGGTCTGCTTCATAATCCACGTCGAGAACACTGGCACGAGCGAACTCGAGAGCAGGTAGGACGCGATCATGGCGAAACCGACGGCGAGCGATAGCGGAATAAACAACTGCCGTCCTACGCCGGCCATGAAAAAAGCCGGAACGAACACGGCCAGGATAGAGAGCATCGAGAGCAGGCGCGCGAGTGCGGTCCGGCTGGTCGCCTCCAGCACCGCCCTTGCGCGCGAAGCCCCGGGCAGCATATGCGTGTGAATGTTCTCGATCTCGACGGTCGCTTCATCCACCAGGACGCCGACGGCGAGAGCCAGTCCGCCCAGAGTCATGATGTTGATGGTCTGGCCGGCGGCCCACAGCAGAACCACGGCGGCGAGAAGCGCAAACGGTATGTTCGCGACGACGATGACGGCGCTGCGCCAGTCGCGCAGGAACAGCAGAACCATGAGGCCGGTGAGGACGGCGCCGAGTAGGCCTTCGGTGACCAGGCCTCGGATGGCGGCCGCGACATAGCGCGACTGGTCAAATTCGAGCTTGACGTCGACGTCGTCGGGTACGACCTTCTTGAATTCCGGAATGGCGTTCCGCACGCGGCTGATCACCGCAAGCGTGGAAGCGTCGGCGCGCTTGGTGACGGGGATGTACACCGTGCGGCGGCCGTTAACATGCGCATACGCGGTCACGATGTCCGTTCCGTTCTCAATCGTACCGATATCGCGGAGATAGACCGTCGCGCCCGGACCGGGGCGAATCGGCGTGTTCAGCAGCGTTTCCAAATCGGCGCCGAGCGTCGCATTCGTCCGCGCGATGCGATTGAGCCGGCCTGTGTAGATATTTCCGGAGGGCATCACCAGCGTGGAGTTGCTCACCGCCGCGATCGCCTCTGCGGGAGAAATACGGTACTGTTGCAGCTTATCGGGATCGATGGTGATGACAATGGTGCGTTGGTTGCCGCCGAAAGGCGGCGGCGCCGAAACGCCCGGCAGCGTCGCAAAGAGGGGGCGCACGCGGTTCAGGGCGATATCCTGCATTTCACCCTGGGTTCGACTGTTGCTGCTGAACACAAGCTGCCCGACGGCCACGCTGCCGGCGTCAAAACGCGTGATGAAGGGCGGCACCGTTCCGGGCGGCATGAAGGCGCGCGCGCGATCTACGTAGCCGACCACCTGGGCCATCGCCTGGCTCATATCCGTCCCGGGATGAAACACCAGCTTCATCAACGATGCGCCCTGAATGCTTTTGCTTTCGACGTGATCGATCCCGGTGATGTAGAGGAAATGATATTCGTAGTAATACGTCAGAAACCCTTCCATCTGGGCGGGGTCCATGCCGCCGTAAGGCTGGGCTACGTAGATGGCTGGATCGCCGACCTGTGGAAAGATGTCGATCGGCATGCGTTGAATCGCCAGGACAGCGCCGATGGCGACTGCGATCAGGGCCACGATGACGGTCAGCGGGCGGCTGAGGGCGGCGAAGACGACGCGCATGGGTCAGACCCGTCCCCGCAATCCACGGCCGGTCCGCGGGATAAAGCGGCGTTCGGACATGGGATCCGTCCATCCCGCCGAGTCGAGCCGGGTATGATGCAAGCGGCTGGGTCGCGCTGGTTTCATTGACTTGCCGCCTGGAGGAACGGTCCGATGTCGCCTTGGGCGGCATCCAGTTCGAGGAGCGCACGCCAGACATTAAGGCGCGCGATACCGTCATCGATTTCCGCCTGAGTGAGCAGCCGCTGCGCGTCCGCCACTTCAACGATATTTCCGAGCCCTGACTGATACCGCGCGGTCGCTTGTTGCACGGCGGAGCGCGCGGCTGCGATCTCGACCGGCGTGTTCTCTGCGATGCGCCGCGCCGCATCGAGCATAGCGCGCGCCGCGTTCCAGCGCGCCGTCAGATCCGCCGTGATCTGACGGTAGCGGGCCTCTTCCGCCCGGGCGTTCGCAGTTTGTGCAGCCTCCCGGGCGCGAATCGAGACAATATCAACAAATGGTAAGGTAACGCTAAAGCCGAGGCCATAATTCTGCACGTTCGGCGCGAGCCCATTGGCGCCGCCGAGAATGCGTCCATCCGTCTGTGCGCCCGAACCGCGGCTGTAGCCGGAGGCTTCGAGGGTGAATCGCGGGTAGGAGCTGCGATTCAGAACTTTCAGTTCGGCGCGCGCCGCATCGACGGCGGCGATCTGTTCTTGCGCGATGGGGTTACTGGAAATGCTCGCGGCGCTGCTGGGCGATTCGGCTGGCAAAGCGCGGAGCTTACTAGTGTCAAGCGCGATCTGGGCCGGGTCGAGACCCGTGAACTGCGCAAGCGTGGCGCGCGCGACGGCGATCGCCTGCTGGGCCTGTATCCCCTGCGTGCGGGCAGCCGCCAGCTCGGCGCGCGCGCGCGATTCATCGGCTCCGGGGCGCAATTCCGCCTTCGCCAAGGCGCCGACCACGCGCACCAGGACATCGGCTCGATCGATTCCCGCCTGGGCGGCCTGCGCAGTCTCTTCCGCTGCGGCGACCGTCAGAGCGGCGCCAGCCGCGGCGACAGCCACTTCGTAACGCGTGCGGGCCAGCGCGGCTTCGGACCGGGAGTGCGCTGCTTCGGCGGCTTCCACTGCCGCGCGGCGCAGTCCAAAGTCGAACGGCTCCCACGCCACCAGGATCCCGGCGGCGCTGCCCCACGCTGTTCCGAAGTTGTTGGTGCCGAGTACGGGTCCGGATATGGGCGCGATCACGCCTTGCGGCAGCAGCATCCCAAACACGTTGTTGCGCGTGGCGCGGTTAACCTGCGCGACGCCGTCGATGCGAGGCAGGTATGCGGTCCGCGCCAGGCGAATCGCCGCGGCGGCGGCGTTGAGCTGTTCCTGCGAAACGCGGATCGAGGGGTAATTGCGCAATGCCAGGTCGACTGCCTGGGCGACGGTGAGCGCGCGCGGCTGCGCCGCAACAGATTGCGCGCACCACTGCGAAATCAGGCAAAAGCTCAAAAGACGGCGGTTCACTTTCCCTCAATCAGCTCCCCAAACAGTTCGATAACCTTCCGCTTCGCCGCTTTGAGCGCCTTCCTGCCCGCAGCGGTGGCGCGATATTCGCGGCGAATGGTTCTACCAATTCTTCGCTCGGTCGCTTTCAAGTATCCGCGCTTCTCAAGCCCGTGCAGCAGTGGATACAGCGTTCCCGGGCTGATCCGGTACCCGTGGCGGGCGAGTTCTTCCGCCATTCCCAGACCGAACACCGCGCCTTCAGCCGCGTGATGGAGAATATGCAGGCGGATCAGGCCGGAGTAGAGATCGCGGTCTTGGGCGTATGTATCGGCGTTCGTTTTCGACACTCGATTACGAAAATACGACAGTATATGACGGCGCGGCTTGGCGGGTCAAATGCGGCGGGTCTACCCTCGCGGCGGTACAGCGGAGGCGGCGCCGGCCGCGGTACAATGCAGAAAAGGTTTGCGCGCCATGTATCACTACGACCCGCAGATCGCCCTTGAAGACGTAAAAGAAGACGCAGTGCTTCCGCATCCGGTGCATCTGCGCGACATGATGTTGCGCGCGCATCTCTCGCCCGAACAGGCAGTAGAGCTGAACCGGTTATTTCAGGAATACCTCGATGTGTTCGGCGCCGCGCAAAAAAAGGCGCAATCGCTCCTTCAAAAGCTGGTCGGCGCGCAGGCCTGACCGGCTCTAAATGGGGTTCATAAAAAACATTTTTTTCGTGTCCTGTTCGATCAATTGTTATAATTCAGCTTGAGGAGAGCACCAGGAAGTTTCACAATGCCAAGAAAAAAATCTGCCGATCAACAACCGGAGATTCCAGCCGCGCCGGCGCGCCCGCCCCGCGTGAACACCGTGACTCACAAACACAAGAAAGCCAGTTTTGTACAGCCGGCTGAAGCGCAGCCGGTCGCCGAGTCTGTTCCAACATTGGGCGCCGAAGTCAAAGCGGCGGTCGCGCCATCGCATGAGGAGATCGCGGTTGTCGCCTATCATTACTGGGAATTGCGCGGTCGCCCGTTCGGTTCACCGGAGGAGGACTGGTTTCGCGCTGAGCGCGAACTCCTTTCGGCGCGCAGGCCGACAGCCTGACCGATTCATTTCACCGTTGCGAGTCGGGCGGCGCTTCATGGCGGGTCGGTCGCGGCGAACGGTCGCGTTGCCGTACGCCGACGATCGAGCCGGTGGGGGCGGGATTGATCGGCGGCGAACAGACATGCTGTAATAAGAGCAACGCTCCAGGATGGTGGAACAACCCGCTGCTGGCGACAAGTTGCCGACATCCAGTCGCCGCTCTGCCCTCCTCGCGACGATTCACTGGGCGCGCGACCTTCTCGTTTCCGTCGCCATCGCGATCATCGTAATCCTGTTTATCTATCAGCCAGTGAAAGTGGAAGGCACCAGCATGATGCCTGCGCTGGTGGATCAGGAGCGAATCTTTATCAACAAATTTGTTTACCGCTTCGCCAACATCGATCGCGGCGATATGGTCGTGTTCTGGTTTCCCGGCGACCCGACGAAATCCTATATCAAACGCGTGATCGGCATACCGGGCGACGAAGTGGAAGTGGCGGATGGAACGGTATTTGTGAATGGGCGCCCTCTGCATGAGGACTATGTGCCGGAAGAGTATCGCGATCACTCGTATTTCCCGCCCCGCCGCGTCCCAGAGGATCAGTACTTCGTTCTCGGCGATCATCGCAGTTCTTCGAACGACAGCCGGTCATGGGGGTGGGTGCCCAGACGGTATATCTACGGCAAGGCAGTTTTTATTTATTGGCCGTTCGACAAGATTGGCGTTGTGCACTGAGGCGCCGTCAACGCAGTCGTCCCATTAGCCACATCACCAGCGAGAGCACAATACTGATCACAATGCACGTGCCGAGCGGAAAATATACGGTCGTAGTCTTGCCTCGCCAGACAATGTCGCCAGGCAGGCGCCGGCCGAAACTGAGGACTGCGCCGACGATCACCAGCACGATCCCCATCAGGATCAAGCTGCGGCCTATTCCTCCCATATACTCCTCACTTTCAGAGTAAAATCCAGACGTTGCGGCGTGGATCTTGCTTTGAGCGCCGGCCTAAAGATCCGGCTCGTTCTCCAGGCTTCTCCACAGGTACCAGCTCGCAATCGAACAATAGGGCCTCCAGTTCTCCGCAATGCGCAGGATGTCAGACGGCTTCGGCATGGTCTCCAATCCGTACGCCTTCCTTACCGCGTTCCGTACCCCAAGGTCGCCGGATGGAAGCACATTTGGCCGCCGCAGCGCGAATATCAGGAACATCTGAACCGTCCAGATCCCAACTCCTTTCACAGCCGTGAAGCGGCGGATGATTTCGTCGTCGTCGAGTCGCCGGCAGGCTTCGAAGTCCAGCTCGCCGCTCCGCGTGCGCCGGGCCAGGTCGCGGATGTACTCGATTTTTTGGCGGGAGAGTCCGAGCGCCCGCATCTTCTGGCGGGTGAGCCGCAGGACCCCTTCCGGCGTTACAGGTTCGCCCGCTGCTCCGGCCAGACGCTGGAAAATTGCCTTGGCGGCATACCCGCTCAATTGCTGGAAGACAATGGACCGAACCAGCGTCTCAAACGCCGGCTCCCGGTATTTCATGCGATAAGGGCCGACCCGTTCGATAATGGCTCCAAGCACCGGGTCGGCCTTTTTGAGGTGCAGAATGGCTTTACGCATTCGGTAAACGGAAAAGCGCCAGCGCGCATCCAACACTTCAGGATATCCGGGATGAAGCTGTACCTTTGCGGCCTCCTGACGCTTGTGCTGGGATCTACGGCAATTTCGCAGGAGCCCACCATCAAGGTGGAGGTCGAGATCGTCAACATCCTGTGCTCAGTCAGGAATAAAGCCGGCGGACTGGTCGGCAACCTGAACAAGGAAGATTTCACGCTTTTTGAAAACGGGCAGAAGCAGGAAATCAAGTATTTCACGCGCGAGACGAATCTTCCCCTGACCATCGGACTGCTGGTTGACGTGAGCCGCAGCCAGGAGCGGCTCATCGAGACGGAAAAACAGGCGTCGTATCAGTTCTTCTCGGAGGTGCTGCGACCCCAGGACCAGGCTTTTCTCATCAGCTTCGGCGAAGAGGCGGAGCTTCTCCAGGATTACACCAATTCACGCAGGCTGCTTCAGCGCGCGCTGGACCGGCTTCGCGAGAATGGTCCGCCTCCCCAGATGCACCCGGGCCCTGTCCCCACGGTTTACAATCCGCGAGGAACGATCCTGTTCGACGCCGTCTACCTGGCTGCACACGATCAACTGAAAGATCAGGTGGGCCGGAAGGTTCTGATTCTGATCACAGACGGCGTGGACCAGGGCAGCCGGTATAAAGTCGCCGATGCGATTAAGGCGGCGCAGCTTGCCGACGCGATCATCTATGGGATCTATTACGTGGATCCGGGCGCTTATGGCGGATTCTTTACGCCGGGCAACGGCGACTTGAAACGGATGGCCGAGGAAACCGGCGGGCGCGTGCTGAAGGTCGATCGCAAACATACGTTGCATGACGTCTTTCAAGAAATCCAGGACGAGATGCGCAGCCAGTACGCAATCGGCTACACGCCGACAAATCCGGCTAGAGATGGATCTTTCCGCAAGATCGACATCAAGCTCCGAGACAAGGACTTGCGGGTCCAGGCTCGGAAGGGCTATTATGCTGTCCCGGCGGGTTCGGAGTGAGGGTGTTCAGCCTGAGCCGTCTCCTGAACCGGCGCTGCTGCGGGCGGATTTATGCCGCGATGTTAAGAAGAGAGCGCCCGCGCGGCCTCATAAGTTCGCGCGCGAAGCATTCGATTCTCCCATTTGTGCGTGAACCATTCGACGGCTCTCGACGCAAAATAGAATCGTCCCAGGACGTCGCGTTTGAGCTGCTCGAAAGTCTCTTCGCCGCGCAACACGCGGCAGAAGGATTGCCACACGCGGTCGTTGTATCGGAAAAGCCGGTAGATCTGCTTCGGGAACGCAACTGATAGGCTCAGCAGTTTGCGCGACGAAAACAACTCGTCGCGTAAGGCGCGCATGATCTCCTCCGAGTATGCGCTCAGATCGCGCTTGCCGATCCCCAGCGCATCGCGAATGCAGCGCGCGGCGATTTCTGCGCTCTCGCACGCAAACGAAATCCCATCGCCGGTAAACGGCTCCACCAAGCCCGCTGCATCGCCCACCAGCAGCACGCTCGACTTCGCCACGCGCGTGGCGCGTGTGAGGGTGGGCAGCTGATGTCCGATAAATTTCAACTGCTGCGCCAGGCCGCGCTTCACGACGCGGCTCGATTCTGCGAAGCGCGCCGCATAAGTCTTCAGATATTTCGCCATGGCTGTCGGGCCGCCCGCGCCCAGGTTGACGTACCCGTTCTTCGGAAACGCCCACGCATACCCGCTCGGCAGCGTGCCCCAATCCACCGTCATGCAGTCCCACTGCATCTCGTCTGTGTTCAGCATGTGCTCGGGGATTTCGCAGTACACAGCCGCCTGCCAGAAGTACTCGCTGCGCGAATTTAAAAAGGGTCGCACGCGGCTGTTGGCGCCGTCGGCGCCTACCAGACAGTCTGCGGTGAACACGCCGCGGCCGGTCTCGATCGTCAGTTTCCCGCCAGACGCCACATGAAACGCATGGCCCGGAGTATTCTGAAACAGGAACGCGCCGGCCAGTTCTGCGCAGCGGATCAGATGCTCGTCAAATTCTGAGCGCAGGACTGTGTAGACGAGCGGATCCGAAGAGGCGCGCGTGTGAAAATCCTTCAGCCCGTAGCTCACCGACATGCGCCGCATGGTTCCGCGGACAATCGGTGAAATATCGAACGGAATGCGCCTCGCCGCACGCAATTGCAGTCCGCCGCCACAGGCCTTATCGCGCGGAAACCGCCTCGCCTCGAACACAGCGACGCGCAGCCCCGCTCTGGCGAGATGATAGGCAGTCATCGCGCCTGCCGGGCCGCCGCCGACAACCACCACATCGTAATGGGAACCCGGCATTTCTCGAAGCAGCCTTCCTGGGGCAATGATACCGTATACGGCGACCCGCCAGCCGATGCGCGCGAGCCGGTTACAAACATATACACAGCGGCAAGGCGAAAGAAGCAACGCGAGCCGACTTAGGCGCGTCACATCCCGGTGTGGACTTGTAGGTTCCTCGCGATACTCGCGCTCGCGCTGCCTGTACTGGGCCAAATTGCCGCCAACCGATATGCGTTGATCCTCGAAGATCCGCCCGCGGCGTTAAAAGCAACTTCGCGGGATCAGATGCTGCGCTCGAGCGCGACCACTTCCTACCGTCAAATGATCCAGGCGCGCCAGCAGGAGATTCGGTCGCAACTCGCGGCTCGCAGGATTCAGGTGACAACCTCGACCGACACAGTTCTGAACGCCATCTTTGTGATTGCGCCTAAAGACCGGGTGTCCGAGCTGGCCGCCCTTCCGGGCGTCAAAGCCGTCGTACCCGTGCGGCGTTATCGGCGGAAACTGAATGCCGCCAACCAGCTTCTGAACGCGCCCGCAGCCTGGAACATGGCTGGCGGCATCCAGAACGCTGGCAAGGGAATTAAAATCGCCATCCTCGATTCGGGAATTGACCAGACGCACCCGGCATTCCAGGACAGTTCGCTGCCAATGCCTCCGGGCTTCCCGTTATGCGAAGGCAGCGACTGTCAGTTCACCAATAACAAGGTCATTGTCGCGCGCAGCTACGTCAGTCTGCTGGCCGCGGGCACGGATCCATCGAATCCCGCGGCTGATTCCCGGCCGGACGACTATTCAGCGCGCGACCGCGACGGCCACGGCACGGCTGTCGCCTCCTGCGCCGCCGGCAATTCCGCGACAGGCCTGGTCACCATCAATGGGGTGGCGCCCAAGGCGTATTTGGGCAACTACAAAATCTACGGTTCGCCGGGAGTGAATGACTCGACCACCGACGACGTCATCATTAAAGCCCTCGATGACGCTGTCAAAGATGGCATGGATATTGTCTCCTTCTCCAGCGGGGGGCCTGCGTTTACGGGACCGCTGGATGCCGGAGCGGCCTGCGGGAATCCTTCGGGCGCGCCCTGTGATTTATCGGCTTCAGCATTCGAATCGGCGGCCAGGGCGGGCCTGATTATTGTCGCGGCGGCCGGAAACGAGGGTGAAGATGGAGTGAATTACCCCACGTTTAACTCCATTTCAAGCCCCGCCGACGCTCCTTCCGTGCTAGCCGTTGGCGGGACTACAAATGCGCATATCTTTGTCGAGACGGTCAGCGTGCCTGGGAACTCGTCCATGCATAACCTGACGGTCGATTCCGGCGATGCCTACGTACCCACGGGCGCGATTACCGCGCCGCTGCGCGATGTGACTTCGCTCGGCAATGATGGACTCGCTTGCGCCGCTTTGCCGGCCGGATCGCTGACGGGCGCAATCGCCCTGATCGAACGCGGCGGATGCGCCTTCTCGGATAAGGCGACAAACGCCATGAACGCCGGCGCCGTCGGCGTCATTCTGTACATGGCCGATTCGTCTGCGCTGGTATCGCCCGGCGGCCTCGCCTCAATTCCGATTCCCGTGGTGATGATTTCCAACGCGGATGGAGCGTCTCTGAAGAGCTACATCGCATCGAACCCCGGCCATGCAGTCACCATCGATCCAGCCGGGATTGAACAAACCGCGCCCAACCCGAACCAGCTTGTTGGATTTTCCTCCACGGGCCCATCGACTGGCGATTCCCTCATCAAGCCCGATCTGCTGGCTGTCGCCGGCAATCAGAACGCCACAGGCAGCGTGTACATGGCTGCTGAGGACTACGATCCGAATGGCGCGCTGTATAGCGCCAACCGGTTCGGCGTCGCCGATGGCACAAGTTTCGCGACGCCCATGGTGGCCGGCGCTGCGGCGCTCGTCAAGCAGGCCCATCCCGGTTTTACAGCCGCGCAGGTAAGATCGGCGCTGGTGAATACGGCCGCACAAGATGTCGTCACCGACGATTCTAATAACCCAGTCGACGTGCAATCCACAGGCGCCGGCAAACTTGACGCCGGCGCTGCGGTAAGCACAACGATAACTGCGAATCCGGCCACCATATCGTTCGGGGTATTGAAAGCCGCGTCGCTGCCGATCACCAGACAGGTCACTATCACCAATAGCGGCTCGACAGCCGTGAGTGTCGCCTTATCCGTGAATCCCGGACCGCTAAGCTCCACGGCGCGACCCACAATCGATAAGCAGACGCTTACCCTTGCGCCGAATGCATCCGCCACAGTGTCGATGACAATTTCAGGAGCGCTTCCCGCGCCGGGCGAATACTCCGGCATGCTCACGGTTCAGGGCGGCCCGGCGCCTTTGCGAATTCCGTATGAGTATTTTGTGGGCAGCGGCGTCCCTGCCAACCTGATCCCTCTCACGGGCGATAACTTCGATGGAACCGTGGGGCAGGGCATTCCGGACGGCATCTTGTCGTTCAAGCTGGTTGATCAGTACGGCGTTCCCGTGAGCGGCGCCCCCGTGACGTGGACTGCGCGCGGCGGCGCCATTGTCGCCTCAGACAGCGCAACCGACGCTAATGGCATCGCCACCGCCCAGCCGCAGCTTGGTTCACAGCCAGGTGCGTACTCCTTCACCGCCGTGACCAGCGGGCGTTTGCGCTATACCTTCTCGGGCGTCGCGCGCGCGATCCCCACCATCTCGCCCGGCGGAGTCGTAAATGCGGCCAGTCTTGAGGCGGACAGGCCCGTAGCGCCAGGCTCCTACATCAGCATCTTCGGCGCTGGTCTGAGCGATTTCACCGACGGCGCCTCGACCCAACGGCTGCCGCTTGCGATTGATCTGGTGAATGTCAGCTTCGACGTGCCTTCCTCCCACCTTAGCCTGCCGGGACATCTCACCTATGTCAGTCCTGGACAGGTCAACGTCCAGGTCCCCTGGGAGTTGCAGGGTCAGAGCGCGGCCCTGGTGAAGGTCACCATCGATTACTCGAACGGCAACGTAATTTCCGTCCCCCTGTCGGATTACTCGCCGGCATTGTTTGAAATCTCGCCGGGAGTCGTCGCCGCGCTCGATTCCAACTTTCAGGTGATTGGGGCGAGCAACCCGGCCAGACGGGGGCAGGTCGTGCAGCTCTACGCCAATGGCCTCGGCCCCGTGAGTAATCAGCCCGCGTCGGGGGATCCCGCTCCTGCTTCTCCGCTGGCCGAAACCAAGTCGGCGCCGGTTGTGATGATTGGCGGCCAGCAGGCCGCGGTGTCGTTCAGCGGGCTCGCGCCCGGGTTCGCCGGGCTCTATCAGATTAACGTGACCATCCCGCAGAATCTTGCGCCTGGAAATCAGCCAGTCACGGTGGCGATCGGCGGCCAGACCTCCAAAGCCTCAAGCATCGTCGTACAGTGAGCCCCCGTCTGCGCGGCGTGGATATGTTGCGGACTGGGGATCATCCTAGTTCTTTGATGCGCCGCACGCGCGTCTCACGATTTGCTGCGGCGGAGCGGGAATCAACCGCCGCGGGACGGAGTTTTGAGGTAGCGATGCATCCAGATTCCAAACGAACGGTTGAGGATCATAGTTGGCGGCGCCCTGGCGTCGCAAAGACATCCAGCTGCGCGTGCCCATCCTGCGCCTGCCCGGCGCTCGCCGGCCGCGCGGGCGCCCGGTTCTACTTCGCGTGTCAGCGCTGCGGATTGATGTTCGAACTCACGGCCGCCGCCTACCGTCAGACGGCTTCGCTTCCCTCGGCGCTGATTGCGCGAATCCGGCTCGAGAACGCGCACGGCCGGACCCCCTGCATCTCCACGCCGGATCTCGAAATATTTGCAGATGGCAGCGCTTCGGAGCGGCTGAAGACTCCGGCTTCGCGCCCGGACAGAAGACCTGTGCGCTAAACCAGGCTGAACCTTTTCAGCCTTAAAGGCGTCTATTCCCGCATGCGGCGACTACTCTGGATGTCCGGGCTGCTTTCGATCAGCCTTTGGGGCGCGGATGTGACCGGCAAATGGTCAGGAACGTATGAGATGGCTCGCGAGGGAGAGACAAGATCCGCGCCGGCAATAGCGATCCTGAAACAGGACGGGACCACGGTCACGGGCACTATCGGGCCAAGTGAAACCGAACAATTCAAAATCAAAACCGGCGCCATCGAGGGAAATCGGATTCATCTTGAAATCGAGCCCGCCGAAGGCCCCCATCTCGTTGTCCTGGAGCTCATCCTTGACGGGGATCGCCTGACGGGCGAGGCGACCGGCGAAACGGAGGATGGCAAGTTCGCGGCGAAGCTCAGTTTAAGCCGCCAGAAATCGGATTAGAGCCGGGTACCCATCGTTCAGACGAGCACAGTAAGCGCCGTTTCTGTCCTCTGAACCGGCCGGTATGCCGTATCCCTCTCCACCGGCTCTCGTCCGGCTTCGCGAATGAGCCGCAACAGTTCTGTGCGGCGCAGCGATTGCGCCGTCGTCGCGCCCGCATCGTGGTAAATACGCTCTTCCACCACAGTTCCGTCTATGTCGTTCGCCCCGAACCGCTGCGCAATTTGCGCCACCTTGGGCGTCATCATCACCCAATACGCTTTGATGTGGGGGATGTTATCGAGCATCAGCCGGGACACGGCGATCTCCTTGATGTCCATGAAGCCGGTGGTCTTGGGGATATGCCGCAAGGGCGTGTTATCCGGATGGAAGGCCAGCGGAATGAACGTCTGGAAACCGCCGGTTTCGTCCTGAAGCGCACGGAGCCGGAGCAGGTGGTCGACGCGGTCTTCCTCTGTTTCGATGTGTCCGTACAGCATCGTGCAGTTCGACTTCAGACCCATGCGGTGGGCGACCCGCGCCACCTCGATCCATTGCGCGCCATCAATCTTATGGTCACAGATGATGCGGCGCACGCGCTCGGAGAAGATCTCAGCGCCGCCTCCCGGCAGCGAATCGACCCCTGCTGCCATAAGTTTTGCGATCACCTCGCCATACGACAGCTTGTGCCGCTGCGCGAAGTAGGCGATCTCCACCATCGTGAACGCCTTCAAATGCACGTTCGGGAACCGCTCTTTGAGCCCGCGCAGCATTTCGCAATACCAGTCCAGCGAGAGCTCGGGGTGCAGACCACCGACGATATGAAACTCCGTGATCGCCTCCGACCAGCCCTCCGCGGCGCGCGCCCACACCTGATCGAGCGACATGGTGTACGCCTTCGGGTCCCTTACCCGCTTTCCGAACGCGCACAAACGGCAGCTCGCCACGCACACATCGGTTGGGTTGATGTGGCGATTGACGTTGAAATACGTCACGTTGCCGTGCAGCCGCTCTCGAACCAGATTTGCCATGTAGCCAAGCGCCAGGATGTCGCTGCTGCGATACAGCGTCAGGCCGTCGCCGGCTGAAAGGCGCTCGCCCGCCCGCACCTTCTCGAGAATCGGTCTCAGACGCTGGTCGTCAATAATCGGCTGCACTCTTAGGCCCCTCTGCGCGCCAGTATGTCGGCCGCCCAAAAAATGAAGAATAGCACGCTGACATAGCCGTTTACGGTGAAAAAGGCCGCGTCAACGCGCGACAAATCATTCGCCTTTACGAGGCTGTGCTCGTACCACAGCAACATGGCGATCGCCGCCACTCCGGCGAGCGCGAGTCCGCCGAGCTCGAACGTCATCACCAGAGCCGCCAGACAGACGATCATCGCCAGGTGCATCGCGCGCGAAATCCACAGCGCGCCGGAAACGCCGAACCGCCGTGGAAGACTGAAGAGCCCTTCGCGGCAGTCAAACTCGTAATCCTGGCAGGAATAGATCACGTCGAATCCCGCAGTCCAGAAAGTCACTGCGGCGGTCAGCCAGAGAATCCGGGGATCGAGCGATCCCCGAATCGCAATCCACGCTGCAGCGGGAGCCATGCCCAGCGAAAACCCGAGCACAAGATGCGATAAGGCCGTGAATCGCTTCGTATAGGAGTAGAAAAACAGAATTGCCAGAGCGAGAGGAGCCAGCGCAAAGCACAGTGGGCTCAGCATTCGCGCGGCCATCAGGAAGACGGCCGACGAACACGCCACAAAGCCCCAGGCGAAACCCCGGGTCAGCAGTCCCGCCGGCAGATGCCTTGCCCGCGTGCGGGGATTGCGCGCGTCAATGTCGGCGTCCAGTATTCGGTTAAAAGCCATCGCGGCTGAGCGCGCGCCGACCATCGCTACGATGATCCACAATCCTTTCCAGCCCAATCGGCGCGAATCGAATCCGGAGTCTCGCCAGGCCAGCAGCGCGCCGGTCAGCGCAAACGGCAGCGCAAACACGCTGTGCTCGAACTTGATCATTTCGAGCGTAAGCCGGGTGCGTTTGAAAAAGGCGCGCAGGGGCAAATCAGCTACCATTTTATTTCATGCAATGGAACTTGCTCGCCGGGCGCATATGGCTGATGGCTGCGTCCGCCCTGCTCATCGGGGGATGCTCGCAGCCGAACAGCGATGAGGCGGTCCGCGATTTCGCCTCGCGCCAGGTCACGCTGCCAAACGGAAAGATCATCCACGCGGAAGCGATGATGCGGCCGGTGGATATGACCCGCGGTATGATGTTTCGCGATTCTCTTGCTCCGGATCGCGGCATGCTCTTCATCCACGGCGCTCCGGGAAAGTATCCGTACTGGATGTACAACGTGAAAATTCCCCTGGATATCATCTGGATGGATGCGCGGCGCCGCGTCGTGGAAATCTCGCCGAACACGCCGCCCTGCAAAGAGCAGTCCGCGCGGGCGTGCCCCACCTATGGCGGCCATGAGAACGCGCAATTTGTGCTGGAATTGAATGCCGGCGCGGCAGCAAAAAACGGGGTTACGATTGGCTCGACGATCGAGTTCTATTGAACGAATCCGATCCGCCTCAATGTCTCGTCCGGCTCGTTCCCTTCGAACCGCGTGACCGGCGCCTTTTCCCGGCCGTTGTGCAGGGCCACGCCGAAGGGCGGGTCGCGAAATGGAAAAATCTTGCGAAGCGCCTGCACGTCTAGCGACGTCACCGCCTTCAAGTGCGTGTCGCGCAGGAACGATGCCGCAAACTGCGGATCGTTCGTGGGAATGGCGACAATTTTGGTGTCGCCCCAGTTCAGTTTGCTCATTTTGCGCGCCGCCGCGTCACAGTGCGAGCACAACGGATCATAGAAATACAGGAAAATATTGCCGTAGCGCAGAGAGTATGGTTGTCCGTCGACCGTAATGGCGTCGGGCGCCTTCACGCCGCTCTGGCGCGCCGCATTCACGCCAAAGGAAACGCCCGAGAATACCGCCACCGCGCCCAGGACGACCGCAGCGCTTCTGACGCCCCAGGCCGGAGGCGACCACCAGCCTGCAAAAAGCGCCAGCGCCAGCATGATTGCGTCCCCAATGAAAAACCCAGGGCTCACAGTTCGCTTCACCCAGGGAAAACAGCTGCAATCTTTGCCGGCCAGCGCGCCGTAATTCACGCTCATATAGATCATGAAGATGATCAGAAGCAAGGCTGCCAGCGAAGCGCCCCAGCGTCGGAACCGCGGCAGAAGAATGAGAACCCCGGCAAACGTTTCCCCGATGCCGAGCGACAGCGTGAGCGGCATGCTAAGCGCGTACGGAACCTTCAGTTGTTCGACCATCGTACGCCAGGTGAACGGGTCAATGATCTTCCAGACGCCGGAGGAGAGGAACAGGATGGCGATGACAAACGCGGCGAGATGACTGGCTGCGGATTTCCAACCGGGCAGATCCACGGAGCGGTCTGCCCCGTACGGATGAGCCATACTATCTTCCATTTTTATTTATCTTATGCAATTTAAGACCGGCGTTACTCGATCCGCAGCCGTTACCGGCCGTTCAGCGGAAGGACTTTGATGTTCCGAAACCAGCACGCGTCTCCGTGGTTCTGCAGTGAAATCGGGCAGTCCTTCTTGGGCTGGTCAATCAACAGCTTTGCGACGTGCGGGGCTACGCCCCAGCGTTTCTCGACCGCGGCGCGCTCCTGGGGGGAATCGAGAGTCGTATCCACCACCTTGACGCCGTTCAGCCAGTGCTCGACGTGGTTGCCGCGCACGACCAGCCGCGACTGGTTCCACTCGCCCGCGGGCCGCTCCATTGCGCTCAAGGGCGCCACCACGTCGTACAGTGCGCCGGCGGTATGCGTCGGGTTGCTTTTCGCGTCCCGGTTGGCGGCGTCATCGGTGATCTGATACTCAAAGCCGATCACGTAGTCCTGGCCTCGGGATGGGCGCTCAGCGGCGCGATTGCGGAACCCCTTCTCGACCGTCGCTTCGAACCTCTCGCCTGGCGCCGGCCGCGGCACAAACAAATGATCCTGGATGCGGTATTTCACGCCGCTGTTGCCGCCCGGCGCAATCTTCCATTCCCAAGCGAGCTCGAAATCGCGAAAGGATTGCCGCGAAAACAGATCTTCAGTGATCCGGGGGTTCGGCTGAGCCTTCAGCGCCCCCTCCTCGATGGTCCAGGCGTCGCCCGGCGGGTTTTTCGAGCGGGGGTCGTCCCAGCCGGTCATGGTTTTGCCGTCAAACAGCAGGATCCAGCCCGCCTTCTTCTCTTCAGGCGTTAACGAATTCGGCGCGGCCGCGTTCTGAGCCGCCACGACCGCGTTCAGCGCAACGCCCAGCGCGGCAACCCATTTCGTCATCGGTCCACGTCGCCCAGCACGAAATCCATGCTGCCCATCGCCGCAATCGTGTCAGCGATCAGACAACCTTCGATCATGGGGCCGAGCCCCTGCAAATTCCCGAAGCTCGGCGTTCGCATGTGCACCCGATACGGTCGTGAGGTTCCATTGCTGACGATGTAGTAGCCGATCTCGCCCCGCGGCGACTCGATCACCTGGTACACCTCCCCCTTTGGAACGCGGTAGCCCTCGGTCACGATTTTGAAGTGATAGATGAGAGCCTCCATCTGGGTCTTCATCTTTTCCCGGTCCGGCAGCACAATTTTCGGGGCGTCCGCGCGCCAGGGGCCTTCCGGCATTCCCTCGAGCGCCTGCTTGACAATCCGGGCGCTCTGCCGGAACTCGCCGAGCCGGACCCGGTATCTCGAATACACGTCATTGCCTTCGGCCGTCGAGACTTCGAAATCAAACTTGTCGTAACTCGAATACGGCTCGGTCTTGCGAATGTCCCAAGGCATGCCAGCGCCGCGAATCATCGGCCCCGTGACGCCCAGCTCGATCATGTCCTCGAGCGCAATGAAGCCGACGCCCTTGGTGCGCTCCAGCCAGATCGGATTGCGTTCCAACAGCGCTTCGTATTCATCCACGCGGCTGGGAAAGGCGTCAATGAACTTGCGCACGCGCGCATCCCATCCGCGCGGCGGCTCGAGCGCCAGCCCGCCCGGTCGGATGTAGCTGGTCATCATGCGCTGGCCAGAGAACATTTCTTTGATGCGCAGAATGTCCTCACGCTCGCGGAAGCAGTAGAAGAACACGCTCATCGCGCCGATATCCAACGCGTGCGTGCCCAGCCAGACCAGGTGGCTCTCGATGCGCTGCAATTCCGCAAGCATCACGCGCAGAAACTGCGCCTTCGGCGGAATTTCGAGTTGCAACAGCTTCTCGACGGCGAGAGCATACACCAGGTTGTTGGAAAGGTTCGAGAGATAATCAACGCGGTCCGTCAGCGTGACGGCCTGCGCCCAGGTCTTGACCTCGCACTCCTTTTCGATTCCCGTATGCAGATAGCCGATGTCGGGCTCGGCGCGTTTGACCGTTTCCCCCTCGAGCTCAATCAGGACGCGCAGGACGCCGTGGGTTGACGGATGCTGCGGCCCCATGTTCAGGACCATGCGCCGCGGCTCGCCAGGCGGCGCAGGCGGGGGTTCAGGCGCGAGCGTCGAGGCAGTGCGCTCTTCGACGGGAACCGGCGGGTGATCTTCAAGAGCTTTCATAGATTAATCATTCTGATAATCGTATTTGTGGCCGTGGACGGGATAATCCTTTCGCAGCGGATGTCCTTCCCAGTCCTCCGGCATGAGGATTCGTTTCAGATTGGGATGATTCCGGAAGCGGATGCCGAACAGGTCAAACACTTCGCGCTCGTACCAGTTCGCCCCACGCCACACGGAAGTGACCGAATCGATTTCTGGATCAGCGCCCGCGACGCGGCATTTGAGCCGGATCCGCAGATTCCGCTCGAGCGAGTGCAAATGATACACAACTTCGAAGCGCGGGTCCGCCGGCCACCAGTCAACGGCCGTAATCGCGCTGATACGCTCGAATTTCTGGTCCCGCCGCAAATGAGCGCACACATCAACGATGCGCGCCGGATCGATCCATAGCGTCGTCTCACCCAGCGCGTCCTTCGATTCCAGAATGGCTTCGGGAAAACGCTCGCTCAGTTCTCTGGCGGCGGGATGTTGCGATACTGGTTCGGAAATCATGGCTGAATCAACGGCCGGCGCCTGTTGTCCGGCGGATCTGCGTCTCCTCCTGCGACCAGTCCAGCGCGCCCTTCTTCCACGCGTAGAAGAAGCCGACCAGCACCAGCGCAACGAACACCAGCATTTCAAAGAACCCGAACAGTTTTAATTGCCGGTACACAACGGCCCACGGGTACAGGAAAATAGCCTCGATGTCGAACAAGATGAAAATCATGCCGACCATGTAAAATTTCACGCTGAAACGCTCCCGGGCCGATCCGGAGGGAATCATGCCGGACTCATAGGGCATGTCCTTCTGCGGACTCGTGGCTCGTTTGCCCAGCAGCGCCGAGACGCCGATCAGTCCGCCGGCGACCGCCACGGCGATGATGACCTGAACCAGAACGGGGAAATAATACTCGGCGTATGTTTGAGGCATCGTGCGATTTCCATGGAACGCGCGCGCCGCGGCGTTTGCGCGCTCCAGAACCATCATATAATGAGGGGCGAAACGCAGTGTCCGACCACATCGAAATCACGGTAAATGGCGAGACGCGGCGCGCGCCCGCCGGTCTGAGCGTGCGGGCTCTTCTCGAGGTCCTCGGGGTGACCGCCGATCGGGTTGCCGTCGAACTCAATCGCGTCATCGTGCGCAAGCCGGACTGGGACCATACCCTGGTCGTGGACGGCGCTCGTATTGAAATTGTCCAGTTCGTCGGCGGCGGTTGAGCCTTGACACTCCGCGCCAGTCGGATACAATCTTGATTGCCTCCTAAAACGCGAGCGGCACACCATGTTCAAAACAAAAAGAAGCCGTCCTGATCCGACTTTATCGACGCGAACCTTTACCAGCAGTGAGGTATCCGACATCGCGGGGGTAAGCCTGCGCCAGCTCCAGTGGTGGGATGAGCGGAAGGTGGTATCCCCGCGGCACGAGGGGCATAAACGCGTCTACTCGCCCGAAGAGGTAATCGAGATCACGGTCATCGCCGAGCTTCGGCGGAAGGGCTTTTCCCTACAAAAGATTCGTCGGGTTCTGCGGTTCCTGCAACGCGAAATGGGCCGGCGGCTCAGTGAGGTAATGCAGGCCGAATCGGACCTGCACCTGGTGACCGACGGCAAGTCCATTTATCTGGAAGACCGGAACGAACGCATTATCGACATCCTGAAAAATGCCAAACAGCCGATGTTCCTGGTCTGCGTCACCGATCAGGTGCGCCGGCTCAGCGAGCCCGCCCGAAAACCGGCTCGTACCGAAGCGGCGACGGCGGGGCGGCGGGCGCGCGTCGGGTGATTGGACCCCACCGGGCGCAATTGCCTTCGCAGTGCCGGACTGCGTTTTTCACGCCTCCCGGAGACGCGTATTGCGTCTAAACGACTAGCAGTCCTCTGGGTGTGAGCCCGGGCCTGTTATACTGAAGTTACTGGGAGGTTAATGCCCTCAATGCCGACTCGTCGCCGGTCGATTCTGTTTATCCCATTGATAATTCTGCTGTGCTCGATCCTGGGCGGCATTTTTGGCCCTGAGGGCGTTTCCGCCGCTGTGGCAAGCAGCCCCGACGACGATATCAAGGCCAGCCTGAAGACATTCACAAGGTTTTACGACGTTGTCGAAGACAACAATGCCGACCCTGTAACGGCCGATAAGGCAATTTACAAAGGCGCCATCCCGGGCATGCTCCGAACCTTGGACCCGCACTCTAACTTCTTTGATCCCAAAGAATTTCAGCTCCTGAAAGAAAACCAGCGGGGCCACTACTACGGCGTCGGCATGATGGTGGGTCCCCGCGACGGCAAGACCATTGTGATCACTCCCTTTGGCGGGTCGCCCGCATATAAGGCAGGGCTCCGGCCGGGTGACGTGATCTTGGCGGTCAACGACAAGAGCACGGAAAACCTGGCTACCAACGAAGTCGCTGATCTGCTGAAGGGGCCGCGCGGAACGCACGTCCAGATCAAGATCCAGCGTGAAGGCGTCGATCATCCGCTGATCTTTGACATCATCCGAGATGAGATCCCGCGCAACAGCGTTCTCGGTCCGTTCTGGATCAAGCCCGGCATCGCATTTGTCAAAATCGGCACGGAGGGCTTCACGGAGAGCACCAGCCGCGAGCTCGAAGACGGGCTGAAGGCCATTGGGGAAAACAATATCAAAGGCTTAATTCTCGATCTCCGCGGAAACCCCGGCGGCCTGCTGAATGAAGGGGTTGAAGTCGCCAGCCACTTCTTGAAAAAGGGCGATGTGGTGGTGTCCCAGCGAGGCCGTGGATCGATGGAGAAGCCCTACACCGTGCGCCGCGGCAACGGCGGGCGGGACTATCCCATGGTGGTGCTGGTGAACCGCTACTCCGCTTCTGCCGCCGAAATTGTGTCGGGAGCCTTGCAGGACCACGATCGCGCCTGGATTCTAGGGGAAACGACGTTTGGCAAAGGCTTGGTGCAAACAGTGTATCCGCTCAGCGAAAACACCGGGCTGGCGCTGACCACCTACCATTACTACACGCCCAGCGGCCGCCTGATTCAGCGCGATTATGCCCACACGTCGTTTCTGGATTACTACTACCACAAAAACATGGATGCCAAGAATCCGCTGGACGTGAAGATGACCGACAGCGGGCGCACCGTGTACGGCGGCGGCGGGATCACGCCGGATGAGAAATATGAACCGCCGAAGCTGAACAAGTTCCAAACGGAAATGCTCCGCAAGGACGAGTTCTTCCGTTTTAGCGCTAAATGGTTTGGCTCCCGCGAGAGCGCGAAACTGCCGAAGGGATGGCAGCCCGATGAAAATGTCATGAATGAATTTCATGACTACATCCTCAAAGATGGCGCTGAGTTCACCGAAGCTGAATTCGCGGAGAACCACGACTGGCTGAAGCAACGGCTCAAGAAAGAAATGTATATTACGGCATTCAGCAAGGAAGAATCGGACAAGGTGGCGATTGAAGACGACCCCGAGGTGGCCAAAGCCATAGAGGCCTTGCCGAAGGCCGAAGCGCTGCTTCAGAACGCGAAGAAAATGCTGGTTCAGAGGATTAACAACCAGCGCGGCCAATAATCGCAGAGATTGCGCCCACAGATTACCGTTCTTGATGCGGGCGGCCAGTATTGCCACCTGATCGCCCGAAAAGTGCGCGACCTTGGAGTATACGCGGAGGTCTGGCCCAGCGAGACGCCAGCCGCTGAACTCCAACACCGCAAGGGCATCATCATCTCGGGCGGCCCGAGTAGCGTCTACGAGCCCGACAGTCCCCGAATCGATCCCGAAATTTTGAGGCAAGGCGCGCCCGTGCTGGGCATCTGCTATGGCCTCCAGCTCATGGCGCATCTGCTCGGCGGATCAGTTCGGAAAGGCGACAAAGGCGAGTACGGACTCGCGCGGTTGAGCGCCGCCCCTTCGCCGCTGTTCGAAAATCTGAGGGGTCGGACGCAGGTCTGGATGAGCCACCGCGACGTGGTCGAATCCGCTCCGCCCGGCTTCGTGATCATCGGGGCGACGTCGACGTGCGCCGTCGCCGCAATGGCTGATCCGGACCGCAGGCTGTATGGAGTACAGTTCCACCCTGAGGTCGTCCACACCGCCGCCGGACTCGACATCCTGTCGAATTTCATATTCAGGATCTGCGGCTGCGAACAGGATTGGAATCCGACGGCTCAAGTATCTGAACTTGAGCAGCGGATCCGTGACCTCGCCGGTGATCGTAAGGTCTTCTTTTTTGTCAGCGGCGGCGTGGATTCCACAGTCGCGTTTACGCTGTGCTTCCGCGCGCTCGGTCCCGAGCGCGTTTATGGAACTTACGTCGACACCGGCTTGATGCGCGAAGGCGAGACGGAGTTCGTTCGCGGCGTGTTCGAGCGCATCGGTTCGAAGCATTTCCGCGTGGAGGACGCAAGCCGCTCTTTTCTCGCCCGGCTGCGCGGCGTGTCGGACCCCGAACAGAAACGCCACATCATCGGCGAGGAGTTCGTCGCTGTCCAGGACCGGATTCTCCAAGAAGGGCATTTTCTGGACGGGCGCTGGATTCTCGGCCAAGGTACGATCTATCCCGATACGATCGAATCGGGCGGCACGGTAAAGGCCGACGTCATCAAAACGCATCACAATCGTGTTCCCGGCATTCAGCGACTGATCGATGCCGGACGAATTATCGAGCCGCTCAGTTCCTTCTATAAGGACGAGGTGCGGCGGATCGGGCGCCAGTTGGGCCTGGCCGGCGATGTTCTGGATCGCCACCCGTTTCCGGGGCCGGGTCTGGCCATCCGCTGCCTGTGTTCGAACGAGGCCGCGAGCTTTCGGCGGGCGGCCGAGGGTTGGATCGCGCCGGTGCACTCGGTCGGCGTCCAGGGAGATTCGCGAAGCTACCGGCCCGTGCTGGTGGTCGAATCGTTTCCATCCACTCCGGACGAGGCCGCCGATTTGGTTAACCGCATCGCCGAGATCAATCGCGTGGTCGCGCTGGCGGCGAGCCATCAGCCGCTGGCGCGCATGTCCGTCTTGCCCGCCTCGCTGTCCGATGAGCGATTGGCGCGTTTGCGCCGGGCAGACGCGGTCGTTCGGACGCTTTCGCTTGAGAGCGGCTTTGACGCACACATCTGGCAGTTCCCGGTTGTGTTGATTCCTGCCGGCGTGCCGCAACGGCCGGATTCCATCGTACTTCGGCCGGTAGATTCAGTCGACGGCATGACCGCCGCGGCTGTCGTCATGGATCACGGATTGCTTAACAGAATGACGGAAAAGATCCTCGCCATCCCGGGAATCTGCGCCGTATTCTACGATCTCAGCAACAAGCCTCCGGCGACGATTGAGTGGGAGTAGCGGCGGCTGCGCCGGCAAAGCCCGGATTGCCGGGCCAGTTGCCGGCCTGGCGCAACATGCGATGCCTGATATGATGAACTGTGGCTCCCGTGACGCGCCGGAGTTGATTCTGTTATCCATCCGACGGGCGGTTAGCTCAGCCGGTTAGAGCGCCTGCCTTACAAGCAGGAGGTCGATGGTTCGATCCCGTCACCGCCCACCATTCAGGGGCTCTTCTTTCCGAATTCTGATCAAAACCAACCGTGTGTACGCCCATGCGCCTGGAGCGTGAACGCTCTGTGGGGCGACTCATTCGGTGACGATTGTGCGGCGTGTTCCGAGACGAGATGAGATTGAGTCCCAGCTCACGAGAAGCATCGCCGCGCTGCCGGCATTTTGGAGGACACATCGATGATTTCGCGCCTAATGATCACTACAGTGTTGCTGAGCGCGGTTCCGGCGCTTATTGCTGGCTCGATCAGCGGATACACGGAGACTGCGCTTGCCTCCTCGGCATCCGACGCCGATCTCATTAATCCGTGGGGGATTTCGTTCGGTCCGACCACGCCGTTCTGGATTTCCGACAACGGCTCTGGTAAAGCGACGTTGTACAACGGGTTCGGCGTGAAGCAAGGCCTTGTCGTCAATATGCCCGCAGGATCAGAGGCAATCACGGGACAGGTATTCAACGGGACGGCATCGTTTAACTCCGACCTGTTTCTGTTTGCAAGCGAGAACGGTACGATTGCGGGATGGCGGAACGCGCTCGGAGCAACGGCTGAGCAGCTATTCAGCCAGCCAGGCGCCGTGTACAAAGGACTTGCGATTTCTGACGCCAAGGACACGCTGTATGCGGCCAATTTTCATAACGGCGCAATCGACGTGTTTGACAGCACGCATCTGATCGGGAGTTTTTCGGACCCAACCATCCCCGCCGGCTTTGCGCCGTTCAACATTCAGAACATCGGCGGGGTGTTCTACGTGACATTCGCCAAGCAGGATGCGGATGCCGAGGACGACGTGCCCGGATTGGGCAACGGATTCGTCGATATCTTTAATCCTGTGACTCGCAATTTCACGCGTCTGATTTCGAACGGCGTGCTGAACTCCCCGTGGGGGCTTGCAATTGCGCCTGCAACGTTCGGCGCGGCGGCGGGCGACTTATTGGTCGGCAATTTCGGCGATGGCATGATCAATGCTTTCCGCATGGACGGAACCGCGCTCGGCGCGCTTGCGGACCTGAGCGGCTCGCCGCTGGTCAACGACGGTCTGTGGGCCCTCGCGTTTGGCAACAGGGGCGCCGGCTTCAGCGCGAACTCGCTGTACATTACTGCGGGAACGAACGGCGAAACGGGCGGTCTGTTTGCGCGAATCGACGCCGTTCCGGAGCCGGCGCCGGTTGCGCTGATCGGCGGCGGGCTCGCGTTGCTCGCGCTCGGTTCGCGGCGCCGTACAGTGGCCTGCTGAGCCGGCGCGGCGGCGCCGCTTACTGGCTCAGTTCATGGCAGGCGGTGCATGTCACCGCTGCATGCGACGATTTGTGGCAGTTTACGCACCAGCTCATGTTCATCGCCGCTTCTTTCGTTACAACGTCGGCGGCAGCGACATCGCCATGGCATACATCACACTTCAGGCCCGCTGCGGCATGCCGGCCATGGCTGAAGAAGACGAAGTCGGGAAGCGTGTGGATTTGGCGGGGCGGAACAAACTTCGCGTTCTTATGACACTCTCCGCAAATCGCAGCCGCGGGGAAGCCGGCGCGCTCTTTTGTCCGCGCACCCGCATGGCAGTGCACGCACGGCAGCTTCATCGAAGCGTGCCGTTTATGGCTGAATGCAAGATCGGCGCCGCTGGCGGAGCTTAAGACGATCAGGGCAGCGAGTAGGCCACCAGCGCGTCGGAAAAGGTCTTGTTGTATTTGTTGCCTCCGCCGGCGGCGATGACTACATATTGCCTCCTGGTATGCTCGCCCCAATACGTCATCGGGGTGGCATGCCCGCTCGCGGGAAGTCGCGTCACCCATAGCTCTTTTCCAGTGTCCTTATCAAAGGCTCGAAAACGGGAATCGTTCGTTGCGGCGATGAACACTAATCCGCCTTTGGTGACGATTGATCCGCCGAGATTGGGAGCGCCGGTCGGCGGGAGCCCCTTGGCGATGAGCGCATCGACAACGCCCAGGACCGAACGCCAACGGAATTTCCCCGAATCGAGATCGATAGCGGTCAGAAATCCCCACGGCGGTTTTTGGCACGGCAGCAGGTCCGGATCCCAGAAGCGGGAATTGAGCGTGCCCGCGCCGCGCGGCCGGTACGGAATAATCGAGCCTTCCGGCCGCGCAACCATCTGATACACCATGCCCACGTCCATGGAGTTCACGTAGAGGGTGTGCGTCTCCGGATCGAAGGACGCGCCGCCCCAGTTCGCGCCGCCGTTCGTGCCGGGGAACAGCACGGTGCGCTTCAGACCAATGGGCGTGAAGATGGGCGCCAGCACCGCGCCCTCAATCAAGCCCGCGCAGTAATCATGCGATTCCGGCGTCACATTGGTCAGTTCGTCCGCCGTCATGCTTTGCCGCGCATACGGCGGCGGAAGAACCGGGGCGGGTTGAGTCTTCGCAGCGGACTCGCCGGGCGTCTCGCTCGCGGGCGCAGGCCGCTCCACGATATCAAAAAGCGGTTTGCCCGTCGCGCGGTCAAATAGAAACAGAAATCCGGTTTTTGTTACCTGCGCCACTGCGTCCACCGGCTTGCCTCGGCGTGTGACCCTCACCAGGTTCGGCTGTGCCGGCAAATCGTAGTCCCAAAGGTTGTGATGAACCGTTTGAAAATGCCAGAGACGCTTGCCGGTGGCTGCATCCAGCGCCACCAGAGAATCGCCGAACAGTCCATTGCCTTGGCGGTCGCCTCCATAATAGTCGTAGGCCGGCGAGGTCAGCGGCAGAAACACGATTCCGCGCTCGACATCCACGCTGATTGGCGCCCAGGCGTTTACCGCTCCGCGGTCTCTCCATGAATCGCCTGCCCACGTGCTATTTCCGAACTCGCCCTTTCGCGCGACCGTATGAAATGTCCACGCCAGCCCCCCGGTATTGGCATCGAATGCGCGGACGTCGCCCGAGGGCCCCTGCGGCTCGCCATCGGGCGTAACGGAGCCGCAGATCACAAGGTCCTTGTAGATCGCAGGGGGCGAAGTCATGCCGTATGCCTTCGACGGGAACTTGTCGGCGACGCCGGCGCGCAGGTTCACGAATCCACCTGCGCCGAAACGGTCGACGGCTTTTCCGGTTCGCGCATCGATCGCAAACAGGCGGCCGTCAAGCGTCCCCACGTATATGCGCCGGTCCCGTCCGTTGGTCCAATAAGCCGCGCCCCGGTTGATGAACAAGTTCTGCGGCATGTCGCGCCGGAGATGCGGGTCGAACGTCCATAACTCGCGGCCTGTTTCGGCGTCGAGTGCGATTACGCGGCTGAACGGCGTGGTCAGGTATAACACGCCGTCAACCATCAGCGGCGTGGTTTCGAACGCGCTGCGCACAAGAGTGGTTGTCCCGTCGCTGACGTCCCCGGTGTGGTACGTCCAGGCGACTTTCAGCCTGGCGACATTCGCGCGATTGATCTGATCCAGCGGGGAATAGCGCGATCCCCCGGGATCGCCGCCGTAGGACGCCCATTGCTGCCCGAGGGCGACGCCGGCGAGCCATACGCTGAACAGGATGACCCTCAACGGGTCAGAATACCAGTTTCAGGGCCAGCTGAATCTCCCGCGAGTCGACGCGGGTGCCGCCAATGACTCCGTAGGTCGGGCTGCCAGGCGCTGTGTCGGGCTGGCCGAAAATCGGGTGATTGGGCGCATTGAAGAACTCGGCGCGGAACTCCAGCCGCACGCCTTCGCGAACAGTGAAATTTTTCGCCGCCGACGCGTCCACGTCCACCAGCGGCGGGCCGATGAGGACATTTCTGCCGGCATTTCCATAGCGATACTGCGTTACATCCTGAGCGCGGTTGTTGGCGATGCCGAGGCGATTCGTAAAGGCGGCGAGGTTGAACCAGTTGCTCGGTCCGCGCCGGTCCGACGGCAGGTTCGGATCAATCCCGGTCGCATCGGCATAGCAGGTGGTATCGTTGTTCTGCCAGTTTCCTGGACCGCAGAAGATGCTGTTGGGAAAGCCGGATTGCAGCGTAACGATGCCCCCGAGCTGCCATCCGCCGATCAGTAAACGTTGAAAGGCGCCGCCGCGGCCGAACGGCAATTCGTAAACGAACGAGTTCGTCCAGCGATGGCGAAAATCGAAGGCCGAAAGCCCGCGCTCAGCGCGCAGGTTGTAATTGTTGGAGGGCGTGAGCGCGTCTCCGTCGGTAGTTCGCACGCCGCTGCCGTTGTCAATGGACTTGCCCCAAGCGTAAGAACTCAGCCATGTGATGCCCCGCGTTAGCCGCTGCTGAAAGCGGACGTACAGGGCGTCGTAGCTGGAGTGCACAGGCGCCGTCATGGTCTGGACGTTGCCGTTCAAATAGGTGAAGGGGCGGCGCGAATTGGTGCTTCCCGGCCCCGGCGGCGCGCTGTTGTACACCTGCAAGCGCCGCAGATGAACTCCAGCGCTGCCAAGATAGCTGACTTCGAGCGACGACTCCTGGGTCAACTGGCGTTGCAACCCAAACGACCACTGCGCCACGTAGGAATCGGGCTCGTTGAACTGATTGGCGAGGATGAACGTAGGCGCCCCGGTTTGCGTAAACGGCCGCGCCCAAGACAGGTTCGGCGAGCCCGTGTTGGCGACTTCGTTTTGACGAATCGTGAACGGAATATTGCGCACAATGTCGAACACAGCGTTGCTGATGTCGCGCACCCAATAGATGCCGCCGCCGGTGCGGATCACGGTCTTGGGATCGAGCTGGTAGGCGATTCCGAGGCGCGGCGCAAAATCCTTCCAGTTGGTGCGCGAGGCGCGACGTCCGAAACGCCCGTCCCTGACCAGCTTAAATGGCGGTCCGACGGGGAACTTCGGGTTGCCTTCGAGCAGATCGCCCGTCCCCGCCCGCACGAAGATCGGCTCATGGCTATTGTCCCAGACGTAGTCGATGTTGACGATCGCGTCGTGTTTGTCGAGGTACGGTGGCTCGGCCTCCCATCGCAGACCAGCGTTGACCGTCAGTTTTTTTGTGACTTTCCAGGCGTCCTGGGCATAGAGGGCGAAGTAGTTCTGGCGGAAATTGGCGATCGGCGCGCCGATCTGACTTTCACTGTTGGACATGTAGCCGAGCAGGAAATCCGCCATCGGGAGGTTGGAATAGCGTCCGTCCCAGGTGAAGCGGCCGCGCGGAACCACGGCGCCGATTTCGTTGTAACGGAACCGGCGGTAATCTCCGCCAAACTTGATTTGGTGCTTGCCGCGGGTCCAGGAGAAGCCGTCCGTGAGGTTGAAGCTGGTGTTCCAGTTGACGAACGGGCAGTCGTTGCACTCGCCGATGCTGCTGAAGCCGTTGATCTGGAAAAACGGAATGCCCCAGAACAGCGGGATGCTGGTGTCAACGCCAGGAATACCCAGGCTGGCCACAATGTTGGTTTTGTTGGCCCGGGTCTGGATATTCTGCGAGACGAACCGGTTGACGGCGAAGCGGAGCTCGTTCACTCTGTTTGCGCCGAACAGACGCGTGTTGCCAAGAACCGGCTGCTTCGCATCCACGACCACGTTATTGCCCATTCCTGGCGCAATGCTCGTAAGATTCGGCAGATATTGCGGATCGCTCGTTTGGCTGTAACGGAAGAACCAGTTCGAATTGTCCGACTCCTGAAAATCGAGGCGGCCGTGGTACTGATCGCTGTCCGAGCGCCGGCCTTCGTTGTTAAGGAAATTCGGCGCTCCCGACAGATTGGGGAGTGGATAGAAATCGTTGAGAATTTTCGCCGAGAGCGGATGGATCATGCTGACCGGGATTCTGTTCCCGGGAAAGGGCTGTTTCGTGAACGGATCGACCACGGTGGTGGATGAATCCGAGAAATCACCGGCGCGCTGCGCGGCGTTTGGGAGCGTCCCGGTGCGCGTCAGCGCCTTGCGCTCTCTCAGACCCTCCCAGGAAAACATCCAGAAGAGGCGATTGCGGATGAATGGTCCGCTGGCAGTCGCGCCGTATTGATTGCGCTTGAACGGCGGGATAGGGGCGTTGCCGCGGTCGAAGAAATTTTTTGCGTCCATCTGAGCGTTGCGGAGAAATTCGAACAGGGCGCCGTGGATCTGATTGGTCCCGCTGCGGGTGGAGACGTTGATTTGCGCGATGGCGCGCCCGTATTCAGCCTGGAAAATGCCGCTCTCCACTTTAAATTCCTGCAAAGCATCGATTGAAGGCAGCAGCAGGTAGGTGTTGAAGTTCGGATCCGTATTCTCAACGCCGTCAAGCAGGTAGTGGTTGTAGTGTACGCGCTGGCCAGCCACATTCAGGGCGAAGGAATTGCGGGCGCCGCCCATGCGCTGCTGGCCCTGCGAGGACGCTGGACCGTTCGTTGTCGCGCCGGGCGCCAGCGACACGAGCTGGAGATAATTGCGG
>DASRCT010000095.1:0-46977 GCA_035652975.1 Bryobacteraceae bacterium
GGGGCGCGATCGGGGCGGATGATTTCGGCCATTGGGATCCGCTGATCAGCCAGGATAAACCGACTGTTCCAGTTCGCGGGCGCCGTAGCCCTGGCGTTGTTGATGGAAGGACGCGCGGGGATCCCGCGCCGATGCGCAGCCCGCGTAATAAATGCCGTATCGCAGCGCAATCGACCCGGCTGTGCCTAAAATTCCGGCTGCAAGCTGCCGTTTTCGCGAACGTCCCGGCCAGAGGGACAGGATGAGGCTGGCGGCATTCAGAGCTCCGGCAATTTTGAGCACGATCCCGGAAGCGCCGCGGTGGAGAGGCCGGGCGACACGCTCGACTTTTGCAGCCTCTTTTTCAACGGCTTTGAGCGCGGCGATCTCCGCCACGCGTCCGGCCGCGCCGAAGATGGTCAACGTAGTTCGCGCGGCGCGCGGGGCGCCGAGGATCTCATAGAAGCTGGCGAGCGAGGCCATTGAAGAGGAGACGAACAGAAAGGGCATCGGACGGCGGCCCGCCTGCCACACGGGAATGGCACTGTTGGACAGGAGAACGGCGGTGTATCCCGCGAGGGGCATCCCGAGCGCGCCGCCGGCGAGTCCGACAAAATCAGCGGTCCGGCCCCGAAAGCCGGGCTTATGCGACCACAGAGCGGTTCCCAATCCAACCGGAGCAGCGGCGGCCAGCACCCACGCGCCAACACTCATGGGCGATGTCGGCCGAAAGACGCGGAGCATATTCAGGAACCGTGATGGTCTGCCAAGGTCGATAATCAACAGCGCCGATCCGATCCCCCCGCCGATTCCACCGATCAGCCGGCAATCCTTGACGAACCTCCACAGCCGGCTGCCCTCCAGAAGCTGGGCGGCTGCGGCCATGGTCAGCGCCGCGCCGGACAGTCCGCCGACGTAGAAATAGAGCGGGACAGCCCAAATCCACACGGGCTGCTTGAGCACAGGCCGGTCGTAATAGGTGGGGTCGCCGGCCACAGCGGGCGCATCGGGCCAGGGCTTCGGAACAGCCCGAGCCAGATGCTGATCCTGCTGTTCCACCTGTTGTCCAGCGGCTTCGCCGGTGAGCATCGCAAGCGACGAGTCAATCTGACGAAAGTCGGGTTGATCGCTCACGCGCGTCCTCCCGCTCGGCGTCCGAGCGCCACGCTTGCCAGGGCGGCGGCGAACATGCCCAACGCGGCCATCGCCATGGACGTCCACGCCGCCGCGACTTTCTTCGTCGGAACGACCGGATCCGGCGGCAGGTTGTACACTTCCGGGCGCTCCGTCAGCAGGAAGAAGGCGTGCAGACCCTCTGTGCCGGGCTGGCTTGCCGCATCTTCACCGTACAAATAAGCCTCCTTCATTCCGCGCTGATGCAGCTCCTTGACGCGCTGCCGGGCTTTCGCCCGCAGCTCATCGAGGTTGCCGAATTGAATCGACTCGGTGGGGCATGATTTGGCGCAGGCTGGCGTCATAGCCGACTTGAGGCGGTCGTAACACAGCGTGCACTTCCACGCGCGGCCGTCGTCCTGACGGCGGTCGATCACGCCGAAGGGGCAGTTGACGACGCAATAGCCGCAACCGTTGCAGACATCCGGTTGCACATAGACGCTTCCGAATTCGGTGCGGAGGATGGCGCCCGTCGGACACGCTTCAAGACATCCGGCTCGCGCGCAATGCTTGCAGACATCCGAGGAAAAGAGCCACGAAAAGGCGTCGCCCTGACGCCCGTCCAGCGCTGCAGGACGCTCGATGAAGGCTACATGACGCCACGTTGAGGCGCCCAGTTCGACCGTGTTGTCGTAGGACATGCCCGTGAAGAACAGGCCGTCATCGGGCAATTGGTTCCATTGTTTGCAGGCGACTTCGCAGGCCTTGCAGCCGATACAGAGCGTTGTGTCGGTGAAGAAGCCCTTGACCGGTTCTGTCGCGGCCGGCGTCATGGGTTGCTCTCCTTGCTCTCCTCGGCTTTGAACCCGTGCGCGGCTTCGGGTCTGCTCCGCGCAACCGGCAGGTCGCGTCTGGCAAATTGGGGATCCAGGTCGGTAACGATCGATCCGCTCGTAACGATGCGGCGTTTTTGACTGCGGCGTCCAGGCTCGATCATCACGGTGAAGACTTTCGATTCTTGAATGGACACGTTCGGATCGGCGACGAAGCCGATCAGTTCGTTGGCCGGATCGCCGGTGACGAGGCCCTTGCCGGCCCAGTGATAAGGAAGTCCGATCTGGTGAACGACGCGGCCGTTGAGTTGGAGAGGGCGCACACGGCGGGTCACGAGAACCCGCGCTTCGATTTCAGCCCGGGCGGTGCGTATTGTCGCCCAGCCGCCGTTTTCAAGCCGGCATTCCACGGCGAGCTCCGGGGATACTTCACAAAACATTTCGGGCTGGAGTTCCGAAAGCCAGGGCAGCCACCGGCTCATGCCGCCGGCGGTATGATGCTCGGTCAACCGGTAGGTTGTGGCGAGGTATGGGAAGCGTGGATCATCGTACGGCTGATGATACGGGTTGTCTGGGCGGCGCCATTCCATGCGCTGGGGGTTGCACTGCTGAGCGTATAACGGATTCTTGATAACGCTCTCTTCGGGCTCATAGTGAGTGGGGAGCGGACCGTCCTGGAGTCCGCTAGCGGCAAAAATCCAGCCTCGCCCGTCGGACTGCATGAGAAAGGGCTGATCGCCCGCGATCGTGTCTTTTCCGCGCGCATCCTGGGAGGGACGGTAGGATGGCGACCGTTCCCGGATGAAGTCAGGCGCGTCGTACCCGGTCCATTGCTTCTTCTGCTCATCCCACCAGACATAGCGCTTGCGCTCCGACCATGGATTTCCGTCCGGATCGGCGGAAGCGCGATTGTAGAGGATGCGCCGGTTGTCGGGCCAGGCCCAAGCCCATTCCGGCGCGACCCAATTTTGCTCCCAATGCGGTTTTCTGCGGGCGGTCTTATTTTCCCCGCCGGCGTACGCGCCGGAATAGATCCAGCAGCCGCATGCGGTCGATCCGTCGTCTTGGAGGGATGTGAAACCGTCCACCGGTTTGCCGTCGGCGATGGTAAAGCCGTTGATCTCTTTCAGCACGGCCTCCGCGTCGGGCTCGGCGTGGCGACCCTGGACGGGATAATTCCAGGTCAGGTCGCGAATGGGGCGATCTTTGGGATCCGACGAGCTCTCGTAGAGCTTCTTGAGGCGGCGGCCCAGGTGGTAGATGAAATGCAGCTCGCTGCGGCAGTCGCCGGGCGGATCGACGGCCTTGTGATGCCATTGCAACAGCCGTTGGGTGTTGGTGAAGCTGCCGTCCTTCTCGGTGTGCGCCGCGGCGGGGAAGAAGAAGACCTCCGTCGCGATGTCCTCGGTCCGGACTTCGCCGCGCTCGATTTCGGGCGCTGCCCGCCAGAATTCAGCCGTTTCGATCAATTGGAAATCGCGGACCACCAGCCAATCGAGTTTGCGCAGGCCTGCGCGGTGGAGTGCGCCATGCATCGACCCAACCGTCGGATTCTCGCCCATGACGAAATAGCCTTTCACAGCGCCGTCGGCCATGTCGACAACGGTGTTCATATGTGAATGGTCGCCCGTTAAAGCCGGCAGGTAATCATAACACCAGCCGTTTTCGGCCGTCGCGGCCTGGCCGAAATAGGCCTTAAGCAGAGACACAGCGTACTTCCTGAATTCACCCCACCAGCCGGAGGGCGATTCGTTCAACTGGATATACGTTTCGAAGTCCTTGTCGTGTTTGGCCTTCGGCATGGGCAGATATCCGGGCAGCAGGTTGTACAGGGTCGGGATGTCGGTGGAGCCCTGTATGGATGCGTGCCCGCGCAGCGCCAGAATACCGCCGCCAGGCCGACCGATGTTGCCGAGCAACAACTGGATGATCGCGGCGGCGCGGATATACTGGACGCCGACGGAGTGCTGCGTCCAGCCGACGGCGTAGCAGAACGCTCCGGTGCGCTCCGGGCCGGAGTTGTCGCACAGCGTTTTCGCCACGCGGAGAAATAACTCTTGCGGAACTCCGCACGTCTTTTCCACCATTTCCGGCGTATATCGCTGAAAGTGCCGTCTGAGAATTTGAAATACGCAACGCGGATGCTGGAGCGTGAAATCGTTGTGTTCGGCCTGAATCGGCTGCCGCTGAACAGGCTTGTCCTTCTCGCCCGATTCCGGCTCCCGCGCGCCTGCGGCGGCTTCGGGATCGACTCCGAGGTAGGACCAGGTTCTCCGATCGTACTCTCCAGTGTCTTCACTCAACCCGCTGAACAAGCCGTCAAGGTCTTCGGTGTCCCGGAACTCGTCGGTAATAATCGCGGGGGCGTTGGTGTAATGGACGACGTAATCCTTGAAGTACCGCTCGTTCTCGATGATGTAGCGGATGAGGCCGCCGAGAAATGCGATGTCGCTTCCGGCGCGAATGGGGACATGGATATTCGCCGCGGCGCTGGTTCGGGTGTAGCGCGGATCAACGTGAATGATGGTCGCGCCGCGCTCCCGGGCTTTCATCACCCAGCGGAATCCCACGGGGTGACACTCCGCCATATTCGAGCCCTGAATGAGAATGACGTCGGCGTTTTGAAGATCCTGCTGGAAGGTCGTCGCTCCGCCGCGTCCGAACGAGGTCCCCAGACTGGGGACGGTTGACGAGTGTCATATACGGGCCTGATTTTCGATTTGAACTATGCCGAGCGCGGTAAAGAGCTTTTTGATCAGGTAATTTTCCTCGTTGTCGAGCGTGGCGCCGCCGAGGTGGGCGATGGCCATGGTGCGGCGCAAGGGGTTTCCGTCCTCGTCGTGATCCTGCCAGTGTTCATCGCGGGTTCTTTTCACGCGCTCGGCGACCATGTCCATTGCCTGCTCCAACGGGATGCGCTCCCATTCGCGACCGTATGGGCGGCGGTACAACACGTGATGCTGTCGGCTGGCGCTGCTTACGAGCTGAAATGTCGCGGCGCCTTTAGGACACAGGCAGCCGTGTGAAATCGGGCTCGCCGGATCTCCTTCGATATCGATGATCGCGTCGTCTTTGACGTAGATCAACTGCCCGCAGCCGACGCCGCAGTAGGGACATACGGAGGCGACGACGCGATCGGCGGATTGCGTGCGGGCCTCGAGATTTCGCGTGCGCTCGGATTCGGCGGTTGGTCCCAGCGCGGTCGGGTCGGCGCGGAGGATCTGGCGAACAAGCGGCCAATCGGTGAGTCTGGGGGGTTGCATGGGCGTCAATGTGAGGATTGCGGCAGCGAAAAAAATGTTTCAGGCGACGGCGTAATGCGCTCGGCGCCCGAGTATACGTTAAAGCGGCGATCTCGCAGGAAGCCGATGAGCGTCATGTCGAATTCCGCTGCGAGTTCCGCCGCGAGGCTTGACGGCGCTCCGACAGCTGCAAGCACAGGAATTCCGGCGACGGCGGCTTTCTGCACCAACTCAAAACTCGCGCGGCCGCTGACCAGGGCGATCGAGCGCGACAGATCATCGTGCGCCAACAGGCGGGATCCGATCAGTTTGTCCATCGCGTTATGCCGGCCCACATCTTCGCGCGCGGCGATCAGGCGCCCGTCCGTTGTGAAGAGCGCCGCTGCGTGCAAACCCCCGGTTGCGTCAAAAACCTCCTGGGAGGCGCGCAGGGCGTCCGGAAGACTGTGCAAGGTATCTTCGCTGATGCGCACGGCAGGGGCGGCCAGGCGTGGGGGCGCGCAGACGCGCACGGCGTCGATCGAAGCCTTGCCGCACAAGCCGCAACTGGAGCTGGCATAGAAATGGCGTTCGAGGCGCCGCCAGTCCAACGCCAATCCGGCCCGGAGACGGGCGACGACTACATTGCTCGCGCCCGCGCCGCTCGGACCCCATGGCTCAACCGCCTCGATATCGGCGATGTCGGCAATGACGCCTTCGGTGTAGAGGAAACCGGCTGTGAGCTCGGCGTCGTGGCCTGGCGTGCGCATTGTAACGGACACCGGCCGCACAATCGCCGCTTCGGGAGGACCGGACGCGACCCGGATTTCAAGCGGCTCTTCGATGGCCAGGAGGTCGGGACGCGAGGAACGCACGCCGTCGTGAACGCGGAGAACCGGAATCTCGAAGCCGCATCCTTTCGCCATTTGAGAAGCCGCTGTTTAAATCATAGACGCCTCCTCGCGACAAACGGAATGCGCACGGCGCGCGGCCGCCTGCCAGCGAGGCCTCCGCGACAAGATCAGCGCGGGCATATGAATTTGATAGTCTGAATCGGATCAGGAATTCAACCCATGCGACCACGCTACCTATTGATTTCGTTGATTGTATCCGGCTGCGCCTGGACGCAAACGCGGGATGTAGTACTCGCGCCCAAGCCGCTCGAACTGACCAGGTACACGCCGCCGCACAAACCGCTGACGAAGATCCAGGATGTGAGAGCGAAACACGAAGGCGCCGGAAGCTGGGAAGAGCCGGTAGTGGACGACGACTATTTTACAGCCCGCTATGTAGCGCGTCCGGCGGGCGCCAAGGAGGCGAGGCGCCTGCATCCGGACACCCGCATCTGGTGGATCGTTCTGGATGGACAGCTCCGCTTTGACATCGAGGGTCAGCAGCCGTTTGTAGCATCTAAGGGCTACATCGTGCAGGTCCCGATGCAAACGTTTTATTCCATCGAGACGGTCGGCGAGCGGCCGTCGCTGCGGTTCGAGGTGATGCCGGCCAAGGGCAAGACGCTGTATCCTCGCGACGCCCAGCCGCCGGAACTGCCCGGATTTCGCTGGATGCCCGTGCGCTTCGCGCGAAAGCCGGGCGTATACGGGGAAGGGAACCGTCCCTTCGCAACGTTCGAGGAGCTGGCCCAAAACGTGGAGCGACGGCGCGCGCCCATGACGCAAACCGTGGTTCGCGACGACCGTGGCGTGGCGAATTTCATATATGGATACGAAAAGAACCTGCCGCCGCTCAACCCGAAAGACCGCGGCCATTATCACCCGGAATGCGCGGAATTCTGGCTGATCATGGCCGGCCAAATCCGGTATCCGATCGAGGGGCAGGGCGTCATCATCGCCAGCGAGGGCGATGTGGTGTACGTGCCGAAGTTCACCTATCACGCGCCGCGCTTTTATGGTCCGGGGCCTTCGTGCCGGCTGGCGATGAACGGCTACCCGAATATCGCGCATTTGTTCGACGCGGACGTGGGGCAGTGAGCCCGCAAACGGGGACCGGCGTTCAGGGCTTTACACGGTTGCCGGCGATGTAGACAGCCTCGATGGTTCTCGTATTCCGGATATCGGCCAGCGGATTCTTGCCGAGCACAATGAGGTCCGCCCATTTTCCGGCTTCGAGCGTGCCAAAATCCTTTAACACGCCGAGAAACTCCGCTGAATTGCGCGTGGCGGCGCCGATCACCTGCGCCGGGGTGAGGCCGGCCTCAACCATCAGCTGCATTTCCCAGTGCTCAAAGAATCCGGGAAACCGCGCCGGCGGACCTGTATCGGTCCCGAATCCGTATTTGACGCCGGCGTCGGCGAGGCGCTTTAAATTGCGTTTGGCGGTCTCGAGGAAGGCCGGATACTTCGCAAAATCAGGGTCGGCGGCTATCTTGGATTGATAGGCCTTACTTTTGAGCGTCTGAACCACGGACGGCGAAACCGACCGGGTAAAGAAGGGGTCGTTGAGGAATGGAGGCGGTTGGGCGAATACGAATGTCGACGCCTCGCGCGTCAGCGTGGCGGCCTGCTGCCAGGCGCCATGCGATTTCATCAAGCCAATCAGTTCCTCGTCGACCGGTTGGTCGCGAACACTGTGGGCCAAGCCATCCAGTCCGGCGGCGACCAGCGCCTTGGCGTCCTCCAGATAAAAGATGTGAGCGCCCACTCTGAGGCCGGCGCGGTGCGAATCCGCAATGATGGCTTTCGCCAGGTTGAGCGGAATTTTCTTCTGCTTGCCGAGATGGTCGTCCACCCAAATCTTGACCAGGTCCGGGTGGTTTCTGGAGAGCTCCGCCACGTCCTTTGCGACATCGGCTTCGCTTGAGACTTCGTAGGGAACGCCCTTCATGCCGGGCACGGTGGTGGGATATCCGCCGGCGCCGGTGAAGCCGCGGCCAGCCGTGTACACGCGGGTCATAGCGGGCCGCGTGCGCCGCTGTTCGTCGCGGATCTGGTAAATCAACGGCTTGTCCGTTCCCATGCTCAACACGCTGGTTACGCCGTATGAGGCGTACGTTTTGAGATTCTTCTCGACGTTTTCGCGCGTGTAGAACTTCGGGTCCTGTGTGAGATCGACGACGTTGCCGAGATGCCCATGCAGATTGATGATGCCGGGCATCACGTACTTACCGCGGAGATCCACTTCTTCCGCGCCGGCAGGCGACTGGATCGATTTCGAGGGACCGACGTTGCGAATTCTGCCGTCCACGATCACCATGGCCGCGTTGGAGGCCGGCGGTCTGCCGGACCCATCGATCAGCGTGAAGTTGCGCAGGACTTTTGTTTCGGCGTGCGCGAACGCCGCGCAACACAGGATTGTCAGCAGACCAATGCGACTCATCGCGTCTTTGTCGTCACCTCGCGAAGGATACGGGCCGCGCGCGACGGGTTGAATACGCCGCAGGAGCAAAATCGCATCATGTAAGTGGCCGCCTGTTCCGGGGTCCGGCGGCCTTCCCTGACCCAGTCGATCATTTTCCTGGCGAGCGAATGCGCCACCATGCCGTGGCCGCACATTGTCGACAGCGTCAACACGTCCGCATCCGGCAGCTTTTCAGTTTTACCCTCGAATCCCAGCGAATAGCCAACGCTGTGCCGCGGGATGCCGGCGGCGCGGCAGCAGTCTTCGGCGCCTTCGATCGACGTGGAAATGTTCACGCTCAATCCGAGATCGGCTTGCTTGACGGCCTTCAGGAAGTCCTCAGCCGCGGTCCGGTTGTCGAAAACAGCGGCGGCGGTGGTAGGCGTATCGAGGCCGTCGATCACGGCCCGGAAATCACGGGTGAGATCGCGATTCCAGTGCGACAGAGGCGTCATTTCTCTGCAAGGCCGGAGCGCCCCGCCGTGCCGCGCGTCGCCGAGATTCACAGGGCGGAACTGGAGCGCAATTTCGAGAAAGCGGCGCAGCTTGGGGACGCAGCCCTGGTCGTTGTTGCCGCGGGACGGAATCGCAAAAACGATGTAATCGTCATCGAAACTTGCCGCGGGACCGTAACGATGGAGAGTATTGGTCATGCGTTCACGACCTCCTCGACCGGCGCGAGGCGATTGGTCATTCGCCCCAGCCCGGCATTGGTTTTGGCTCGCTCCAGTTTGTACCCCAGACGTTCGAGAATGGGGGCCACAATATCTTCGTCGCCTTCGCTGTCGCAGCGCGTTCCCACGCCGATCGCCACGACCGTGTCGATCCGCTTCTCCACCTCCCACACCAGCCGAATGATCTCTTCCGTCTTTTCGACGCGCGTTTTGATTTCGACGATGGCAGAGAGCACCTTTTCGCCAAGAATATCGTCGCGCAACTTGCCGGTGGTCACATCTGTCATGAGCGATGTGACCGGATTGCGCTTTTCAAAGGCGACGCCCGCCTTGGCCAGCGCCTGGCACATGATCTGAATATCGCGGAACCAGACGCCAATGCCCGGCCGGCCGAACTCGATGGTGAATCCGACCTCGCCCACCTGCACGCGGCCGCTGACATCGTTGGTCTTCACTTCTTCGGTGCCGCGCCCTTCGACGCCCGTCGATTCGTGGGGAACGCGCGGGTCGGAGAAGGCCCGGCGGATGATGCGCGGCCAGGTCAGCTCGTCGGGTTCGAATGCAGCCGTCGGACACACGTCCGGCTCCGGATCGAAACGGACCCGCGCCCAACTGAGCGCTTTGCGGATGGCGCGCACCAAGGTCGGATTCAGGTGTTCCTGGCTCATGCCGTTGTAGCACGTGTAGCATTCGACGCATTCATCAGCGTTGATCGCAGCGCGCCGTGTGCGGGGATCGATGTAGATGGCGCCCATCGGACAAACGTACGTACAGTTACCGCACGCCACGCACTTGTTCGGATTAATTTTCATCGCTTACACCTTCCTGATGTGCAAAGATCGAGCGGCTCGCATCGATTTTGAAAAACAGCAGCGCCGCCGCTGCGCAAAGGCCGGAGGTGACCAGAAAGGGCGCGTCCCATCCAAACGCTCGCACCAGATAGGCGAGCGCGGCAGGAGACAACGCTCCGCCGATATTTCCGGACATATTCATTACAGACGAGGTGGATCCTGCGTATTCGGCCGCGATGTCCAGTGGAAGGGCCCAGGACACCCCCACGGTTAACTCGAGTCCGAAGACGGCGAGGCAGCTCAGCCACACGCATACCGCCGGGTCCGGCGTGACGGCTGCGGGCGCCATCGCAGCCGCGGCGATCGTAAACCCGAACACGGCGACGGTGCGGCGGGCCAGTTTTAATCCAATCCCGCGATCCAGCAGGACATCCGAGAGCCAGCCTCCCAGTAAGTCGCCCATCGTGCCCGCCGCCAGCGGTAGAGCCGCATAGACGCCCATTTGGCTGGCCGAGAATCCGCGATGAGCCTTGAGATAGGTGGGGAACCAGTCGAGATAGACGGAAAGGCAGTAGGCGTAACAGAAGTACATGAGCGATGCGTACCAGAGGGTGCGACTGGACAGGATCATCCGCCACGGGACCCTCCCGCCGGGAAATCGCCCGTTCTGTCTCACCGCGCCGGTGATCAGACGCCGCTCCAAGGCGTTCGCTCCCCGGTGTTCGTTCGGACTGTCGCGATAGTAGTAGACCCAGGCGGCTGACCACACGATTCCCAAGAGGCCAAAGCATACGAACGCTGCGCGCCAGCCGTAGGCGGCGATGATCGCGACCACCAGCGGCGGGGTCAGCGCTGCGCCCAGGCGGGAGCCCGCATGAGTGATGCCTTGCGCGAACCCGCGCTCAGAAGGCAGGATCCAGCGCGACAGCGCCCGCGTCGCGATCGGGAAGGCGCCGGCTTCCCCGACGCCGAAGAAGAAGCGGAACACCGCCATCGAGGTCGCGCTCCACGCAAGAGCGGTCATGGACGTGAACACGCTCCACCAGGTTACGATGACGCTGAGCGCGCGCCGCGGCCCGAGCCGGTCTCCGAGCCATCCTCCCGGAATCTGGAACAGCGCATAGCCCCAGCGGAAGCTGCTGAGGATCCATCCGACGGTGACCAGCGAGAACCCGAATTCGCGCTGAATGGATGGCGCTGCGGTTCCGATCACCACGCGGTCCATGTAGGTGATCATGTACGCCGCGACGGCCAGCGCGAGAATGCGATGACGCACCCTGGTCGGGCCAATCGCCTTGGCTTGCGCCTGGACCGCGGATTGAGATGAAGACGTCACGGTTGCAGGTTTACATGCGGCAACCGCCCTTGCGGTCGCGGCCCGATAACTAGAAATAATACTTCAGCGCCATCTGCAACTGGCGCATGGCAACCGCGGTCCCTGTAATCGTTCCAAAGCCGCTTGACAGGATATTGCTGTTGGGCGCTCCCCACACCGGGTGATTGAGAACGTTGAACGCTTCGAAACGAAATTGCAACGTGTGCTGCTCCGAGTATGGCATCCGGAACTCCTTATGCGCGGAGAAATCGAGCGTGAACAGCCCCGGTCCAACCACAGCGTTGCGTCCGACATTGCCGAAGGTTCCGGCCGGTTGCAGAACAAATGCCGCGGGATTATACCATTTCGACGGAGACGGGCTGTCCAAATACGGGCTCACGCCGGTGGCGTTCGGGCGGTCGAACAGCGCGCCGGTTCCCGAACGGTCTGTGCCGCCGATGGTGATGGTCTGCGGGAATCCGCTCTGGATGGTCCAGATGAAGCCCGTCTGCCAGCCGCCGGCCGCGGCATTTGCGAAGCCGTTCTCAAGATCCAGCTTGCGCCCCTTGCCCACCGGAATGTCCCACAGCGCTGATGTGACGAAGCGGTGTCGCGTGTCGAAGGCTGAGAGCGCCCATTCGCACCGCCGGCAGTAGCTGTTCTGCGGAAACAGCGTGTCCTGACCCTGGACGCGAATCCCGCTGGATTGATCCATGGACTTTGCGAACGTGTACGAACTGAGCAGGGTGAAGCCGCCGCTGAAACGCCGCGTCAGCTTGATGCTGCCGGAATTGTATTCGCCGTTTGCGGAGTTGTCGACAAGCTGGATGCGCCCGAAGTTCGGATAGGGGGCCCGGCTCTGCGCGCTCCCTAGCGTTCCTGGCAAGGATTCGTTCACAGCGCGCAGAAACTCCAGTTTGCGGCTGATTGAACCGAGATAGCCAAGCTCGAGGACGAAGTTGCTCCCGAGCTGGCGCTGCACGTTGAACAGATACTCCCAGGTATAGGGAGTCCGTCGCTCATATTTGTTGGCGAAGGCATACGGCGTCAGTACATTCGCCGTCCCGCCCACGATATTGGCCAGAGCGTTACTCCAGAACAGCGTCGGATTTTGCAGGTCGGAATTTACGCGGATGCGGCCGGCGATATTGCGCGCCATGTCAAAGCGAGGATTGCCGGTGTCCTGGTTGTAGAACATGCCGGCGCCGGTCCTGATCACCCAGTTGGATCCGGGCGACCATGTGATTCCAATGCGCGGCGCGAAGTCATTGTAGTCCGTCTGCACGAGCCGGTCTCCCAAACGGCCGTCGCACAAAACGCCGATCTGCGGCCAGCGAATGGGGATGCCGGCGTAGGGATCCGAGCACTTGCCTTGGCGGATGAACTGAGGGTACCTGCTCAGGTCGGGCACGTTCGGCGTTGCGTCCATGTAGGGAATGTACACGGAAAAAAGATTCCCGAGCGTGTCGTAAAAGGGCGGAGTCAACTCATATCGAAGTCCTAGCGCCAGTGTGAGATTCGGAGTCGCCTTCCAGGTGTCATCGATGTACAGGGCATACGCGTTTCGCTGAAATTTTGCGTTGGCGATCGAGACTGCGGCTTCGGACTGATACAGGTCGCCCAGCAGGAAATCCGCAAAGCTGTCTCCGCCGCTCTTGGTCGCCGGATCCTGGGTGGCATTGGGCTGGAATGTGAACTGGCCGCGCGCAAACTGATTGCCCACCTGGTTGTAATTCTCTCGGCGGATCTCCCCGCCCAGCCGGAACGTATGTTTGCCCTTGATCCAAGAAAAGTTGTCCACGAATTGCAAGGTATTGTTGTCGTTCGCATAAGGCCCCTCGGTGCTGTCGCCGAGCGAGGTGTAGCTAGCCAGCGTAACATTTGGAATGCCCCACTGCACCGGCTGGCCCGGATTCAAGCCGGGAATTCCAATCTCACTGACAACATCTTTGGTGAATGCCAGGAATGTGCCGATCGAGTTGAAAAAGCGCGTGTATCCGAACCGAAACTCGTTCACCTTGTTCGCGGAGATGGTCCGCGTATTGGAGCCCATATACTGTTCCACGTTGGTAAGGATCTTCGTGCCGTCCAGCGTCAAGCCCTGGCTGGATTGGTTTTCATCGCCCCAGCTATAGCGACCGGACCACTGCGACCTTGCCGACTCCATGAAATCCATGCGAAGGATGAACTGGTCCTTGTTGATGGGGGCCGCGCTGGAGCGGACGTAATTGTTGGACAGGCCGGTTCCGGGGACGTTCGCGGAGGCGTAATACTGGAGCAGCCTTTTTGAAATCGGATCAATGCGGTTTGCAGGAATGATGTTTCCGGGAAAAGGCGCTTTCGTCGCCGGATCATAGATGGCCTTTGGCACGCCGCTGAAGTCGCCGTTAAACATCGCGGCCGTCGGCACCGAATAGACGCTCTGGAAATTCTGCCGCTGGCGGAACGACTCATAGTTCGCCATGAAAAACAATTTGTCTTTTCCGTTAAAAAGCTTGGGAATGCGCACGGGACCGTCCAGCTCGAAGCCGAACTGGTTCCACTTGAACGGATTCTTCGCCTGCGGCCTGCTGGTAAAGGAATAGGGCTTAGCGTCCAGGACGTCATTGCGCAAGAATTCGAACGCGGCGCCGTGGAATTGGTTGCCGCCGGATTTCGTCAGCACATTGATCTGCGTCGCGTTATGTCCAAATTCCGCCGGGTACACTCCGGTTTGGACCTTGAACTCCTGTAGCGCGTCGATGGATGGCAGAATGACATAAGTGTTGAAATTAGGGTCGGTGTTGTTGACGCCGTCCAGCGTGAAGTAGTCGAACATGATCCGCTGGCCGGCGACGGATATCGACTGACTGGCGCGGTCTCCACCCTGACGCGCGCCGGCCTGTCCCGCTGATGCGGATAGCGTGGTTACGTTTGGAGCGAGCGATACCAGTTGCAGATAGCTCCGCCCGTTGAGCGGCATCTCTACGATGCGCTTGTTTTCGATTACCGTTCCGACGGTTGCGTTTTCGGCCTGAAGTTGCGCTGCGCTGGCCTGCACCTCCACCGATTCGGAAACCTGTCCTACTTGCAAGGCGAAATCGAGGCGAACGGTCTGCTGGACCTGGACCTGGATATTCTGCGCCGCTTCTGTCTTAAAGCCCTGCCGCTCAACTTTGAGGTTGTAGACGCCGGGTGGAAGCGAGGGAAAACTGTAGTCGCCGCTCTCGTTGCTGAGAGTTTGACGGACGGCGTTCGTGTTGACGTTTGTGACAGACACGTTCGCCTGTGGAACAGCCGCGCCGGTTGAGTCTGTGATGCGGCCTGTGATCTCTCCGAAGGTCTGTCCCAGAGCCGGCGCGGCAATGAAAATTGCAAGCAGCCAAAGTTTCGCTGACGCGTACGAAACGGAATTCACGTGTGCAGCCCCCCAATGCATGCGAGTATATCCAAAACCAACGGCGATGGAGCGCGTCGCAGCGCAACTGATGGGTCTGATAGAGTAGGTGAACGATGCGGCCAAGCGGATGCCTTGCGACGGCCTTTGTGGCCCTGTCTGTGTCGGTTCCCCTTGCTCGAGCTCAACGCAAGCAAGGCAATCCGCTCGATCATTTACCCAAGAACGTTGAGATTTTGACGTACTTTGGCGAGCGCGCGGACATATCTCCGGATAACCGGCGGATTGCATTCATGGACAAAAGCTTCGGTGACGCCTTTGTCATCGATCTGGATTCCCGGATCATCCGCTGTCTTACCTGCAACGTTCCTGGAACGGCCTTCCTTCGCATTATGCATCTCAGCACCGGGGATTACATTCTGATCGGTCCCGAGCGCTTCAAAGACATCCGGACCAGCAGGCGGCAGGACAATGAACTGTGGTTCCTCAGCCAGCGGCCGGGCTCCAAACCGGTTCGGCTGAATCAAAAAATGAGCGAAGGCGCGGCCATTTCCAAAAAGAGCCTGAAAATCTCGTACGCCGTCACATCCGCCCAGGATCCCTCCCTTGCCCCGGAGCAATCGCAGCTCTTCGTCGCGGATGTCGAGCTTTCTGGCGGCGCCGCCCGCCTCGTTAACAAACGGATGGTGTACGAGAGTCGCTCAGCCGGTTGCCGTCTCGAAGCGCAGGACTTTTTCGATAACGACCGCAAAATGACATTCACGTGCTATGAACCGAAAGGTCTGGCGTCGGTGATGACGATCGACCTTGACTCCGGCAAGGTCGAGAATATGTCGAAGGCCCCGGGCACGTACAACGAATGTGAAGGCATCTTTCCCGATGGGAAATACACTCTGGTCGAGGGAGACAGGCAAGTGCAGACGCTCGGCGGCGATCACGGCTCGCGCAACATCGATATCTGGAAGCTGCGACTGGACGGGACGGGCAAGGACTTTGTGCGACTGACGCATTTCAACGACTACGAGGGATTCAAGGCATCCAACCCGGTGGTCTCGACGGACGGGCGCTTTATGGCGTTCCAGCTGGCCCGGACCACCGACGAAGCGGGCGTCGGTTACGGGCTGCTTCTGTACAGATTCCGATAGCGCTGTTCAGCAGCGCTCGGCGGAAGTACGCGCCGGCGATTTGAGCGGCCCGACGGTTATGTCAATAGGCGGAGAGACCTTCGCGCTGATGGCGTAGCGGGATCCGGAATCACACATTCAAGGCGCCGACAAAAATCGTAAAATTTCACGCATCACCCGCGGACCCTGGTCCGTTTCGAACAGAAACTGCGCATGTGCGGATCCGTCGACGACAATCAACTCCTTCGGTTCGGGAGTCTTGTCATAATACGCGCGAATGCGGGGGAGCCGCGGACCCGCGCCGTTTGCGTCGTCGCGGGCTACGATGAACAGCTTTCGGACGGTAAGCTGCTCGGCCGGCGCGCCGGGTTCGGCCGCCAGGAGGACCAGGCGCCCGATATCTCCTGGCTTAGCCTGAATTGCGGCCTCCGCTGCCGCGCCGCCTCCAAAACTACCGCCTACCAGTGACACGGGCCCGGAGCCGCTGTTCCGCAAATACGCGACGGCGGCCAGTACGTCGAAATAAAATGGCGCCCGGTACATGTCGGCTTGACCGGGGCCTTTTGAATGACCGTACCCGCGGAAATCGATTGCGACGACCCGCCATCCCGCTTTCGCGAGTTCGCCGGCCTGTTTCGCCCAGCTCTCCTTGTCGAATCGTCCGCCGTGCGCTAACACCACGCCGCGGTTTCCTTCTCCATATACGTCCGCGTACACGATTCCTCCGTCGGGCGCTGTGAGTAAAACGTGTTCTTGCGCAACGGCGACGCCCGCCAGCGCGATAGCCGCCGACAGGACCGTTCGAGAGAGCATGAGGTCAGTATAATGTCCTGCATGCCTGTCTCATACAAGCCCAACGGGTTCCACACTCTCACGCTGCATCTCACTGTTGACGGCGCCGCCACGTACATCGATTTTTTAAAGCGCGCGTTCGGCGCTGTGGAGTCGAGCCGCTCGCCTGGTCCGGGCGGCAAGCTCATGCACGCGGAGGTCATGATCGGCGACTCTGTTCTGATGCTCAATGACCATTTCCCGGAATTCGGGTCGCCTCCAATTGGCCAGGGACCGTGGCCGGTGACGCTGCACCTGTACGTTCCGGATGCTGACGCCGCGCTCGCGCAGGCGCAGGCCGCCGGCTGCGAAGTCACTATGCCGCTCGCCGATCAGTTTTGGGGCGACCGCTATGGACAGGTGAAGGACCCGTTCGGATTTCGCTGGGCCATCGCCACCCGCAAGGAGGAGTTGACTCCGGAGCAGATGCAGGAACGAGCCGCGAAGCTGTTTGGCGGCCAGGCGCCGGCCGGCTCCGATTAGTGCGGAGGCGTGCGGGCTGGGAGCCGCGGGTCCATTATATTCTCGAAGTTGAACTCACCAATGCCCACTCGCATCCTGCTTCTGCTCCATTTTGGGCTGTTTGCCGCGACCTCGGCGGCGCATGACATCGATCTGCGCAGCGCCACGGTTGTTGTGCGCGCGGGCGCGCTTCCGGAAGCCGAAAAGACTGCCGCCGCCGTCCTGGTGGACGAGGTCGCCAAGCGAACCGGCATTCATCTCCACACCGCCACAAGCTGGCCCGCGCAAGGCGCCGTAATCGCCATCGCTTCCGGCCAGAACGGCGCTTTGGGGGCCCGCGCCATTCCCCCCGCTGAAACGCGTCCTGAAGGATACAGATTGTTTGTCGATGAAGCACAGGCTACGGCGGTCGTATGGTTGCTTGGCGCTGATGCGCGCGGCGCGCTGTTCGCCGTCGGCGCATTTCTACGCCGGATCGACTGGGCCGCGGGACGGTTGAGCATTTCCGCGCCGTTAGATATCCGGACCGCGCCTGCCTATCCGATCCGCGGGCACCAGCTCGGCTACCGCGCACAGGCCAATTCTTATGATGCGTGGAGTCCCGCGCAGTTCGAGCAGTACATTCGTGAGCTCACCTTCTTCGGCGCGAACAGCATAGAGGGCATTCCGTTCCAGGACGAGCGTCCCACGCCGGTGATGAAGACGCCGCGCCGCGAGATGAACCGGGCCCTCAGCGAAATCTGCCGGCGTTACGGGCTGGACTACTGGGCATGGATTCCCGCCGATTTTGATCTTAATGATGCGGCTCGCCGGAAACAGTTTCTTGCCCGCTGCAACGAATTCTTTACCGACAGTGCGGAACTCACGGGCATATTCTTCCCGGGCGGCGACCCCGGCAGCAATCCCCCGGAACTGGTGTTGCCATTTCTCGGCGACATGGCGGCGCTGCTCGCGCAATCGCATCCGCGGGCGAAGATCTGGTTGTCGCTGCAATGGTTTTCGCCGGCGCAGGTGGAGTTCATCTATCAATTCATCGAGGAGCAGAAGCCGTCGTGGCTCGGCGGACTCGTCGCCGGGCCGTCCAGTCCTCCGATACCCGAGACTCGGCGCCGTCTTCCACCGCAGTACCGGCTTCGCTGGTATCCAGACATCACACATAACAAGCTGTGCCAGTACCAAGTCCCGCAATGGGATCAGGCGTATGCGCTCACGCTCGGCCGCGAAGCGATCAATCCGCGGCCGACCGAATTCGCCTCGATTCACAATAGGACGGCGCCGTATACGGATGGATTCATCTCGTATTCCGACGGCGTTCACGACGATGTGAACAAGACGATATGGAGCGCGCTGAGCTGGGATCCCTCGGCGAACGTGCGCGACATCCTTATCGATTACGCGCGGGTCTATTTCAAACCGTCGGTCGCCGAGGACGCAGCGGATGCAATCCTCGCGCTCGAGAAGAACTGGCGAGGTCCATTGATGGATAACGGCGCCGTCGAAGGGACGCTTGCTGTGTGGAACCGGCTTGCCAGCCGCGCCCCCGACCTGCAAACAAACTGGCGCTGGCAGATGTGCCTGCTGCGCGCCGGCTACGACGCATACGTGCGCCGCCGCCTGATCTATGAATCACGGCTCGAGTCCGAGGCCAACGCCGTTCTCGCCGCGGCGCCGCGTACAGGCTCTGACAGCGCGATGGCGGAGGCCACGCGCATTTTGGAGAAGGCGGTCGGGCAGCCCGTCGCGCCGGAACTGCGCGCGCGCATCGTCGACCTTTGCGACAAGCTGTTCCAGTCGATCGGCTTGCAAACCAGCGTCGAGAAGTATTACGCCATCGGCGAAGAGCGCGGCGCCATTCTGGATTTCATCGATTATCCCCTCAACAATCGCTGGTGGCTGGAGGATCAATTCAAAGCCATTCGCGGACTCGCCTCGGACGCGGAGAAGGCAAACCGTCTGATTGCGCTTGCAAATTGGGAGCATCCTGGCGCGGGAAGCTTCTATGACGACATCGGAAACATCGCCAAATCGCCGCATGTTGTGAATGGCGATCGAGACGGAGCGCCCCAGCCGACCTTCTGGTGGTGGGACCAGGGCAAGAGCCGCGCGCGGCTGTCGTGGCAGACCACGATGTGGCCAGCGGCTGTCGTTTACGAAGGGCTTGATCCGAGCGCAACGTATGTCGTGCGCTCCACCGGATACGGGCAGGCTCTGCTGCGCATGAACGGCGAGCGCGTCGCCCCTACCCTTGACGGCAAGCAGATGGGCGAATTCAAAGAGTTTCCGGTCGATCCGAAATTCGTCAAGGATCGGACCCTGAGGCTCACATGGGACCGCCCGGCGGGTGAAGAGGGGCTGAACTGGCGCCAGCGATCGCGGCTGGCTGAGGTGTGGCTGATTCGGAAGTAGCTACTCCAGAAAGCGCGTTCGCAGCGCCTCCAGCGTGAAGCTGTCGCTGCGGACGAAGTCCATCAGCGCTCTTTCGCGCGTCCGCACGCCGGCGATGGCGCGGGCCAGTTCGTCGGCGTCGCACTGCGGAACGGCGATCAGCCCGTTCTCGTCGCCATGCAGCAGATCGCCGGGACGGACGACAAAGCCTTCCACGTGCACCGGCACATTGACGCGCACGACGTGGTAATGGGCGTGACTGGCGACCGCGCCGCGCGCGAAGTAGTGCATGCCGATGGCGCGCACTTCCGGGATGTCGCGGATGCCGCAGTCGCTCACCACGCCCACGGCTCCGAGGCGCGTGAAGATCGTCGCAAGCACCTCGCCGCAATGCGCCGCCAGTTCGTGGCAGCCGCCGATCTCCTGGAACACGACCACGGAGGGCTTTCTGGAGGCATCCAGCGCATTGAACAGCTCAATAAAGCCGGCGCGGTCCGGAGCGCTCATCCGAGACACCGTTTCCACCTGCGCCGTGACCGCGTAGCCGCACATGCGCCCCAATTCGGGGAACAGGCACCGGATGGTGAGCGGCGCGAAACCCTCGTGTCGCGGACGGACGTTCAGCTCTTCAATAGCGTTTGAAAGCGTCGGCGAATCGACGGTCTGGAGATAAGAGATGAGGTCTGCGGTTGGTTGCGGTCCCATGACGATCTGCCCCCTAGCTGCACAAGCGAATCTCAATCAACTTTCCAGTATGACCCACAGTTTCCCGCTGGCGTTGCTGGACCGCCGGCGCTCGGCCAGGCAGTACGCATACGATAATGAATGAATGGCTTCCACGATGACCGCGCCTCCGGATGCGCTGGCGCGCTACGAGCCCGTAATCGGGTTGGAAGTGCACGTACAGCTCGCGACGCGGACGAAGATTTTTTGCGGCTGCCCGACCAGCTTTGGAGCGCCGCCAAATACGAATGTCTGCCCTGTTTGCATGGGGCTGCCTGGAGCGCTGCCCGTGCTGAATCGCGCCGCCGTAGAGATGGCGGTGAAAGCCGCGTTGGCGCTCCGATGCCGTATAAATCCGGTCTCGCGGTTCGCCCGAAAAAACTATTTTTATCCCGACCTGCCGAAGGGCTATCAGATTTCCCAATACGATCAGCCGCTCGCCGAGCACGGCGCGGTTGAGATTCAAGTCGGCGACGGCGGGACCCGGCGAATCGGCGTCACTCGCGTTCACATGGAGGATGACGCCGGCAAGAGCATCCACGACGGCTTCAGGGATTCAGACGCCTACACGTACGTTGACCTCAACCGGTGCGGTACTCCGCTGATTGAAATCGTGACCGAGCCCGATCTGCGCGGGTCCGAGGAAGCATATGCATTCCTGACGGAGCTGAAGCAGATGCTTCAGTATCTTGAGGTCTCAACTTGCGACATGGAAAAGGGCCACCTGCGCTGCGACGCCAATGTTTCGGTGCGGCTGAAAGGCGCCGAAACGTTCGGTACGAAGGCCGAAGTGAAAAACCTGAACTCGTTCCGATTTCTGAAACAGGCGCTTGATTTTGAAATCGCGCGCCAGATTTCGATTATCGAAAGCGGCGAAAAGGTTCAGCAGGAAACGCGCCTGTACAATCCCGCAACCGGCGAAACGGCCAGCATGCGCAGCAAAGAGCATGCGCACGATTACCGCTACTTCCCCGAGCCCGACCTGGTCCCGCTGCGGATCAGCGAGGCGTGGCTTGACGAGATTCGCTCCGGCATGGTCGAGCTGCCGCGCGACAAACGCAACCGGTTCATGCGCGAATACGGCCTTCGCGAATACGATGCGGACGTACTGACCGCACAGCGCGAGACAAGCGAGTACTTCGAGCGCGTCGTAAAGGCGTCCGGCGACGCCCGCGCCGCCGCCAACTGGGTCATGGGCGATCTTGCGGCGGCGTTGAAGGCCGAAGGCGCAGCCATTACAGAATCGCCGGTCTCGGCTGAGCAGCTCGGCGAGTTGATTGCAATGACTTTGAAGGGCGAAATCACCGGCAAGCTGGCCAAAGAGATCTTCGCAAAGATGTTCGCAACCGGGGCGCCGGCGCGCATCGTCATGGATCGCGAGGGCCTGAAGCCGATCAGCGACTCGGCCGCTCTCGAACAGCTGGTGAATGATGTGATTGCGAGCAATCCCAAGCAGGTGGCGCAGTATCGCGGCGGCAAAATTACCGTGCTGGGATTTCTGGTCGGTCAGGTAATGAAGGCCAGCCGCGGCCAGGCGAATCCGCAGACCGCGCAGGAAATTTTGAAACAGAAGCTTTCGTAACTTATCTGTCGCCGCCCAGCGCTAAGACGAAGTACAGCGCGGGCGTGTCGCCGACATTGCGCCATCCGTGCTCTTCGTTTGAGGCGACATAGGCTGCTGAGCCGGGTCCGAGGTTCTGCTTTTTCCCCGAGATCGTCACTTCCACCGTGCCCGATTGGATCAGAATCATCTCTTCGTGCACATGATGATGGGGAGGGTGCGGCGCCTCGCCCGGCGCAAGCTCGGTCAAGTGCATTTCGATCGGAAAACCTGCGTGCGTTTCGCCTTTCAATACGGCCCGCGTCCGATTCTTGCCGCTGTTTCGGACCGGCAGATCCTCGAATCGATGTATCTGCGACGGCAGCGCGGATGCGGCCCAAGCCCGCCCAGCCGCGGCGGCAAATAGCGAATACAGCGTCAGGTCCCGGCGAGAATAGTCCACGACTAGCTCCTGTTGGGTTCGAGTATACTACTCACTTCCTGCCATGAAACAAGTATTTCTATTCCTGTTGAGCGCATGTGCGGCTCTTGGGCAAGCGAAGAGCGTGTTCGTCATCACGGACGCGGAGGGCGTGGCGGGCGTGTGCCGGCAAGATCAGACGGACCCGAAGAATCAGGAGATGCGGCAACTGCTGACCGGCGAAATCAACGCGGCCGTGCAAGGCTTCATCGACGGCGGCGCGACGGAAGTCATCGTATGGGACGGTCATGACGGCAGCCAGACGCTTTCGGCGCTGACCATCGATCCGCGGGCCAAACTGGTGATGGGCGCGCTGGGTTCGACGATGCTCCTCGAGCGGAAGTACTCGGCGGTGGCGTTCGTCGGCCAGCACGCGCGGGCGAACTCGCCGCACGGCGTCATGGCGCACAGCTACAGCTCCCTGGGCATTCAGAACATGCTGATGAACGGCAAGCCGGTCGGCGAGATTGAGACGCGGACGGCGCTGGCCGGCTGGTTCGGCGTGCCAGTAATCTTTTTGAGCGGCGACCAGGCTGCTGCGGAGCAGTTGAAGGAAATTGTTCCTGGCGCCGAGACCGCCGTAGTGAAAGAAGGGCTGGCGAATTACGCGTGCATATCGCTGCCGGCGGAGGCGGCGCGGCGGCTGATTCGGGAGCGCGCCGCTGCTTCGATGGCGAAGCTTAAAAGCATAGCGCCGTACCGCATCGACGGACCGGTAACGATTGAGATCGAGTACACCAGCCGTCACGCGCTCGGCTTCGATGTGGAAGCGAGACCCGGGGCGGAAGTGGTGGACGCCCGCACCGTGCGCTATCGCGGCAAGGATTTCCTGGAGGCCTGGCGGCGCGCGCGCATGTGACTACCGCGGCGACAGCCGGCGCTCAACCCAGGCCAGCAATCCATCGGCGGCCAGCGCCATCGCGGCAGCCGGAACGGCGCCGGCGAGAACCTGCCGTGAATCGACCATAGAGATCCCTCGGAAAACGAGAACCCCCAGTCCGCCCGCGCCGATCGCCGCGGCGATCGTCGCCGTGCCAATGGTGGTAACCGTCGCAATGCGGAGGCCCGCGACGATGGTTCTGGCCGCAAGCGGAGCTTCGACCTGAAGCAACACCTGTCTGTCTGTCATTCCCATGGCCACCGCCGATTCGCGAACCGCGGGATCGATCGCAAGAATGCCGGTCACGGTGTTGCGCAGAATCGGCAGCAGCGCATACAGCACCAGAGCGATGACTGCCGTGCGCGGCCCGATGCCGCCGAGCAAGGGCGCGGGAATGAGAAATCCGAACAGCGCCAGGCTGGGGATGGTCTGAATCGCGCTGGCCGCCGCCAGCGCCCAACGCCGGGTATGGCGGGCGCGCGTCAGCGCGATGCCTGAGGGAAGCGCAATTGCCGCCGCGATAGCGATGGAAACGAATACCAGCCACAGATGCTGGACGGTCAACGACAGAACCTCAGCGCTCATGCTCATCGAATTTCCAGACAGTTCAGGAATGCTCTTGCCTCCGGGCTCGGCGCTCTCACGAAGTCCTGGGGCGCGGCGATCGTGTCGATCCGGCCATCGTCCAGGAGCACGATGCGCGTTCCGATGCGAAGCGCCTCGCGCACGTCGTGCGTCACAAACAGAATCGTCTTCGCGGTGCTGTTGCGGAGCGAAATAAACTGATCCTGGAGATCGAGGCGGGTAATGGGGTCCAGAGCGCCGAAGGGTTCGTCGAGCAGCATGAGGGGAGGGTCCGCGGCGAGCGCGCGCGCGATGCCCACCCGTTGCCGCTGCCCGCCCGAGAGCTGGTGCGGAAATCGCGGGCCGAACTGTTCGGCGGGCAGGCCCACCTCCGCCAGCAGTTTCGTCACGCGCGCTTGCACGGTTTCCGGCGGCCAGCGCTCAAGCCGCGGCACCAACCCCACGTTTCGAGCCACCGTAAAATGAGGAAACAAGCCCACTTCCTGGATGACATAGCCGATGCGGCGCCGCAGACGGATGGGATCCCAGTCGCGCGTCGATTGGCCGTCGAACAGAACCTCGCCGGAGGTCGGAAAAATGAGCGCGTTTACGAGCCGCAGCAGCGTGGTTTTACCGGAGCCGCTGCGGCCGAGAACCACAATCGCGTCGCCGGGCTCAATCCGTAAATTGATGTTGTCGAGAACAGTGCGGTGGCCGATACGGTAGGCGACCCCGCGGAATTCGACAAGCGCCGCCATGGCTAGCCGTGAGCGAGCATCGTTGAACGCATAGCCGATGCGTAAATGCGCGTGCTCATCGGGTCCTAAAAGCCCCAATCGCTGGGCTCGGCCGTCGAGACATCCAGCCAGCCCTGCTGGGGCAGGGCATCCAGGGGCAGGCCATTCTGCCACAACGACAACTGGAAGCGCACGGGCTGCCGCAAGCCGGCGCCGATGGCGCTTAACGGCACGCGCGCCTCGAAAATTTTGCGGATCGCGTATTCGATCCCAGCTTGTACTCCGTGCTGGTCCTGCCAGATCGGCATTATTACGGACGTCACCCGATCCGGATCGCTCGACGGCGCTATGTGAATCCGGATCTGGGCGCCCTGGAGCGAGCTGAGCGCCTTCTCCTCAAAATCCAGGCGGATGTACAGATTGGCGCCGTCGCTTCCGTACTGCAACTCGCGAATGAGGAAGCGCTGTCCATGCATGGCCCCGGAGCGGCTGTCCACTCGATACAGGCCTGCGCCCATCCACTCGAAGTAGGAGCTGACCTCGCCGTCGATCGTGGCGCGGATGGGCCCGGTCGGCTCATCGTGGGACTCGCGAACCGACGTCCGCAGGATGGGGCGCGACAGATCCTCGGGGGGATTCAGGTCAAGAGCCCGGTACACGTTCGCCAGATGATCGCGGTAGAGCTGATCGAACTCCGGACGTTCAGCGGATTCATGTTCCGGACCGTACCACCAGCACCAGTCGCTGCCCTCCGCAATCAGCAGCTCTTCATACGCGATCCGGCGGTTGTGTTCCGATACTGCGCGCTCGGGAACCTCATCGTACGCGCGCCGCGCGCGCAGAAGGCAATCCCAGGCCCGGTTGTCTTCCTCAGCTCCGATCCAAACATCGAAATTCGCGTTAATCCAGGAGCCAGGGAAAATATGATCGAGTTCGACGGGCTCGATGCGATTCAAAGCTTCGGCGACCGTGACGGCGCTGATCGAGCCATCTTCTAGGATGCGGCGGTACAGAGCGCGCAGGAACGGACGTCCGTTGCGGTCATAGTACTCCCACGCGTTTTCGCCGTCGAGAATGATGGACGCCAGCGCGTCGCGTCCCGATTCCAGAATGGGCCGGCAATTATTGCGAATTTGCGCCAGAAAATGCGCGGCGGCCTCTTCGGCCTCCATGCGGGAGTATGTGAAGCCGATCAGATCGCTGAGCGTGTGGTCGCGAAAGATCATGCGCAGCTCGTGTCCATTCCGGCGCCACACATACGGGCGATACGTGACGTCCGGACCAGCCTCGCGGTTCAGTGTGCGGGCGAGCACGCCGTTGTCCGTGGCGGCCCATTGGAAACCGGTCTGCGCCGCAAGCTCGAGCGCCTGGTCAGACACGGCGCCTTCCGAAGGCCACATCCCGGCCGGACGCGCGCCGAATCGCGCCCGAATGAATTCGCAGGCCCGCTCCAGTTGCTCTCGGGCGTCGCTGGGGTACGCGAACCGGCTGGGCAGCGGCACATACGGATGCGAGACCTCCGCGATCTGGGTATCGCAGATGAGCGGCAAGATGGGGTGGTAAAAAGGCGTGGTGGAGATTTCGATCTGGCCGCGCGCCGCGGCTTCTCGATAAGCGGGCAGAACACGCGCCATTGCCGCGATCTCCTTCTTCTCAATGAGCGCCTGGTCGGCCAAAGTAAAATCTGCGCCGCGGCTGCACAGAGCGCGGATTTCGGGATCGCGCTCGAGATCTTCCTCGTCGAACCACGCAAGCTGAGAGAGAACCTGGAGATCGCGCAGATCCTGTGGGCGGAACAGGCGGCGCGCGTTGGGATTCCTGCCGGCGGCTTTCCAGCGTGCGTGCAGTTCCGCATAACGCGGGTACCGCGCAATCAGCCGCGATGGATTGGCATGAAAAAAATATTGCAATATGAAGGACTGCTCGCTGTCGGTCAGTTCTTCGGCGGGCTTCAGGGCGGCGCGAAGAAACGGGTCGGCGGCGCGCCCGGAGACGTAATCCTCAATCTGTAGCAGCATGGATGGCGCCAGGTTGAAGGTTTGATGAATGCCTGGAAATTCGTCCAGAATCTTGACCATGCCGTAATAGTCTTTCAGCGCGTGCAAGCGGGTCCACGGCATGCGGTACTCGCCCGTCATCAGATTCTTGTAAAACGGTTGATGCATGTGCCAAACGAAGCACAAATATATGTGGGCCATGGAGTCGTATGCGCCGGACAGGCGCGATCAGCGCGCGAAAAAGCTCCGCACGGGGGCCGGCGGTTCCGTCTTCCGAATCGCCCGCCACAGTATGTCGTTTAACTCGTCATCATCGATCCGGTCGGCCTCGCTGAAATCCATCCGCTCGGAGCGGGCCGCAGTCGGACTGTTCTCCGGATTCCGCTCATCGAGCGGGTGCTTCGGCCGCACCGCCTCATAAGGGCGCGCGTCCGGCGTGGACTGAAAAGCGGCGGACATCGGCCGCGACGCGGCGTCGAACTGCGTCATCGGATGCAGGCCGAGAATCAACTCCATGGTGCGCAGCATCGAGGTCTGATTGTACAGCGTACTGTCGACTGCGCCGCGACGCACGTAAGGCGAGATGACCAGAGCGGGCGAGCGGTGCGAGTCGACGTGATCGGGGCCGTTTTGCGCGTCGTCTTCAGTAACGAAGATCGCGGTTTTCGGCCAGAAGCGGCTCTTGGATACGCCCTCCACCACCATTCCCAGAGCATAATCGTTGTCGGCCATCGCAGACAGCGGCGCCACCCGGCCGGGCGCGGTTCCGGAGGTGTGATCATTGCCCAGCCGCATGATAATGAAGCGCGGCATTTCGCCCGACTTCTCAAACTCCGCCAGCGACTCGAGGAAGCGCTTTGCCCGTTCCACATCGGGATAGAGCAGATCGAAGCCGCGGTATTTCAGATCCGTCACCTTGGCCAGCGATGGGTCCCGGACGGTTTCAACCTGAATTCCGCCCGGTCCCGGCGTTTTCAAATTGGTGACGAAGTAGCCGTAATTCCTCATCGAAATTCCGGCCGCTAGCGCGTTTGTCCAAATATAGCCGGCGGGCGGCGTGGCTGCCGGCTCGCCGCCTTCGTAATCATAATGCTTGCGCCGTCCGGCGTAGCTGTTTGGCCACAGCTTCTGCACGTAATCCGGGGCGATGGCCGCCGTGGCCCAGTTGTGGCCATCGGCGCTGACATCGGAGTTGACGTAATAATTGTCGAACAAGACAAACTCGCGCGCCAGCTTGCGCTGGTTCGGGTTCGTATCTTCGGTGAACAAAGTCAGCGAGGGGTCGCCGTTGCCTTTACCGAGGTCGCCGAACACCTGGTCGTAGGTGCGGTTCTCCTTGACAATGTATATGACATGCTCGATCGGAGAAGGATCGCCCGGGCGGGCCGGAATTGGATTGCCCTTTCCCGTTTCGACATGCTCCAGCAGGCGGTCTCGATACGGCGAGTTCGCAAAGGCGATCTTTGTATACTCTTCAAGCTGGGCGTCATCAAAGGGCGGTATGACTGACGCTGTGCCCGTCTGCATGTAGCCGACATACTCGGCTCTCGGATTTCCGGCGTGAAGCTCATCGGTGCGCCGTACAGGGCCGGGACCCTTCGGATTCGGATAGCTGCGGACGCCGCGCCCGTTCAGCACGATCAGCTGGCCGTTGGGGAGTACGCGCGCCGCCGTGGGATACCAGCCGGTCGGAATGAAGCCCCGCACGCGCGTCCGCCTCTCGGAGATATCGGCGACGGCGACCACGTTTCCGTCCGAACAGACGACGAACAGGCGCTCCTGATCCGGACTCAGCGCCAGAGCGCTGGGCGTCATGCCGACAGGTTGCATGGGCGTCATGGCGATGTTAATGATCTCCGCTACCTGCAAATCTTTCGCTTCCGTAACGCCCACGGCATAAACGCTGTTGGTGTTCGCGGCCGCGACAAAGAGCCGGGCCTTATAGGGCAGGGGCGGTTCGCCCTGCTCAAGCTCGGGCAGGCGATCGCTCCACAACATGTCGGTCGGGTGCTGACCCAGGGCGATGCGGCTCAGCAGAAGGCCGTCGGAGGCGCGGTGATGGTACACGCTTCCGTCCGCCCAGCTGGAGACGAAAAACGATTGCCCGTCGGGATGAAATAAAATGCGGTACGGCCGCCGGCCGGTTTTCAACCGTTCCGTCACGCGGCCCGACTGGGGATTGATGACGACGATCGAATTGTGGAACAGATCCGCCGCGTAGATCAGGCGACCGTCCGGGGTGAGCGCGACATCGCCGATGAAATCGCTCCAGGTCCGCTGCGCCTCCGGCGTGATGATGAATTCGCGGGTTTTCGCGAGCTGTCCCTCGGGCGAGAGCGAGAGTTCGTAGACCCGCGATTGCGATCCGCCGCCAATGTACACGAACCTGTCGTCCGGCGACAGCGCGATGCCGAGCCAGGCGTCCGGAAGCGCGATATGGCTGATCTCGCGCTCATCGGCGGCGTTCAGGACGAGGATTGATGGCTGCCGGTATCCGCCGTTCAATACCAGTAGGTACTTGCCGTTATGCGAGAGCGCCGACGACATGGGCAGCGTGGACAGCGGAATCTGCTTGCCGGCGGGCTGTAGAGTCCAGCCGCTGTTTAGTTGAAAGCGCCCGTCCGGCAGCGGCCCGACGCGCTGGGGCGGAACGCCGGGCTGCGACATCAAAACGGCCGCGATGATGACCACAATGAGCGCCGCGAAAGTGGATTTCATTCGATAAACCTCTGTGCGATGGGGAAGCGGCGGCCTACGCCGAACGCCTTCGAGGTGACCTTCAAGCCCGGCGCGGCCTGCTGCCGTTTGTACTCGGCGTGATCCACCAGGTTGATCACCCACTGTACAAGCTCGAGCGGCAGCTTCAGATCAGCAGCGATTTTCTGCGCAGGTTCATATTCCTCGACGTAAGCGCGCAAAATGCGGTCGAGCGTCTCATATTCCGGAAGCGAATCCGTATCCTTCTGATTGGGCCGCAGTTCCGCCGAGGGCGGCTTTTCGAAGACGCTCTCGGGGATCGCGCCCGGATGTCGGCCGTTGGCCACGCGGGCGAGCGTGTAGACGAGAGTCTTCGGGACATCGCTGATGACTGCGAGCCCGCCGCACATATCGCCATATAACGTGCAATATCCGACCGCGAGTTCGCTCTTGTTGCCGGTGGTGAGCACGAGCGCGCCCCATTTGTTTGAAAGCGCCATCAATGTGACGCCGCGCAGCCGCGATTGCAGGTTCTCTTCCGTGACGTCCTTCGGACAGCCGGCAAACAGGGGCGCAAGCGTCCGCTCAAACTCGCGGTAGGCGTTCGTAATCGGCAGAACTTCGAAACGAATTCCAAGGTTCGCGGCGAGCGCGCGGGCGTCGGTCAGGCTGTGTTCAGAAGAATACGGACCGGGCATGGCGACGCCGGTCACGTTCTCGCGACCAATGGCATCCACCGCGATCACGGCGGTGAGCGATGAATCGATGCCGCCGCTTAACCCGAGCAGCGCTCTGCTGAAACCACACTTGCGGATGTAATCGCGCGTTCCCAGTACGAGAGCCTGATAGACGGCCTCGCACTCATCTGCAAGGTTCTCGCGCTGGTCTCCGCAGCCGGTTTCGGTGTCCACAAACAGCAGGTCCTCCTCAAACGAGCAGGCGCTGGCGATGACCCGGCCGTTCCGATCCATCGCAAAGCTGCTGCCGTCGAAGATTAACTGATCGTTGCCGCCCACCTGGTTCACATAAACCACCGGGATCCTGCGCCGTTTCGCGGCGGCTTCAAAGATATTGCGGCGGAGCCGGCGTTTGTGCATGTGGTAGGGCGAGGCGTTGATCGTGATCAGCACCTGAGCGCCCGCCTGCGAGAGCTCTTCAACCGGGTCGCGCTGATAGAGCTGCCGTTCCCAGAATTGCTTGTCGTTCCAGGCATCCTCGCAAATGGTCAATGCCACCTTTGAGCCGTCGATCGTGCACAACTGCTCCTGATCGGCGGGACGAAAGTAGCGCGCCTCATCGAAGACGTCATAGGTGGGCAGCAACATCTTGTTTTGGCGAAAAACTTGACGCCCGCGCCGCAGCACGGCCGCGCTGTTGGTGATCTGCTTGCCCGACGGCGCCTTCGCGCGGGCGACGTAACCGCAGATAATCGTGATGTCCAGCTCAGCCGTTTCGGCCGCAAGCCGCTCGAGCTGCTCTTCGGTGCGGTTGAGAAAGCTTTCCTTCTCGACCAGATCCCGGGGCGGGTAGCCGTTGAGCGCAAGTTCCGGAAACACTACGGTTTGAGCGCCGAGATCCACCGCGCGTTTTGAAAATTCAATGATTTTTGAGGCGTTGCCGGTGAGGTCGCCAACCGTGGAGTTGATCTGAGCGAGCGCAATGCGCATGTGAATACTTAATTGTATTGTGGGCTCATCCCCGTTCGTCCGGAGCTAATGCTTCGCCGGACGCCCGCCCAGCGCATAGAGCAGACCGCCGCTGAATACCACCAGGGCCGCTGATGCAATCAGCCCGAAACGCGTCAGCCCAGGCCCCTTACGCCAGGAAGACGGCATCCAGCGGCTGGTAAACAATAGAACCACCAGCACGGCCACGACAAGCGCTCGCATGGCGCTGCGCGCCGCTGCGGGCGAGAACAGGACTGCAATCACCGCCGTGAGCGCCGCGGTGACCAACGCCACCGCGAAGCCGAGCAGGACGGCCGATCCGAGCAATTGCCAATCGGGATGGAGAAATCGCACGTGGTAGAGCGCGTTCACGGTGGCTACGGCCAGCACGTAAACAATGAGCATCATTGTCCAGGCGTAGACCGCCGCCGCCGCTGCTTTCGCCGCCGCCCCCGCGAATTCGCGCCCCGAAGAGCCTCCCAGCAAATCCGAAACGGCGGGAATCGCGTACAGCAAAGGGATGAGTGCATACGCAAACAGGATGAAGGGGTCGAAGATGTCGAGGCCTCGCCGCCACGGCAGTGCAACGCCAAAGGCGGTAAATACCACTATGTTGTTGATGACAGCCGTCGCCCCTGCCTCACGCAGCCTGGCGAAACGGGCTAACCGCCGCCAGTTCTGGTTGAAATCTGCGAGAGCGTGGCGCATGGCGCCAATAGTACCACGCATCAAGATTTCACTATCTTGGTATTGGTATTCATGGTACCTTTGTACCAGAGGGCGGACGGGAACTGGCCCGAATGCCCGCGGCCTTAGGCCGCCTATAGGGCATTTCAGGTGCTGCGGGGGCGCTAATCCTTTGACGGCTAAATGACGATACAGGAATTGTATGCTCGACAGGCGTGTAGAACCTCGGATGCTGTGTGCAGACCTTGTGGACGTGCATTGGCGCGACCATGCGGGGCGGCAGCGCCGGGCAGTGGCCAATCTCGAAGATATTTCACTCTCGGGCGCCTGTATTCAGCTCGATAAGCCGATTCCGCTCGGCGCTACGGTGCGGCTGACGCATCCAAAAGGCGAACTGACGGGATCCGTTCGCTATTGCGTCTTTCGGGAGATCGGATACTTCCTGGGCGTCGAATTCGATCCGGAGTGCCGCTGGTCCGAGCGTCAATATAAGCCGCAGCATCTGCTCGATCCCAGGCGTTTGATCGTCCGCCCAGGGCAAAAAAGCGGAGAGGCGGGCCCCACTCCTCCCGCTGCCTAGGCTCCGTTTCGGCGCCTGGGTTGGGGTTCCTGCGGTCTCATCCCCATGATCAAGCGGGTGCGGACGCGGTCAAGCCGCTTAATCGGAAACGCGAGTGCCGCCGGTTACGCCATCTTGCGCGCCACCGCATACCGGAAAGTATTTCTCAGCCGCACAGAACCGTCCCGCTGAACGAACGGATGGAGCGCCTCCCGGACGGCCTCTGTCACTTTGTCCCGCCCGTGAATCTCGATAGCGCGTTGCGACGGGCCGCTCGAGAGCGCTCCGCGAAGGGCGTGGTTCATATCGGCGTGGATCATGACGGCTTCAATGCTGTGGATTTGGTCCACGCGGATATCGTCGACGGACTCCAAGACGGACTCCAACACGCCGGGCGGCGATAAAGCAAACACTCCCGGTCCGGGGGAGGGCGGCTTCGGGAACAGCTTCACCATGGCCTCGAAGATGACGCGGCCATCGGTCTGTTCAAGCGGGCCGGGGACAGCCACGACGATGCGTCCGCCCTTGCGGCAGACCCGTCCCAATTCGTGAGCGCCCAGCTTAGGATTGGGGGTGAACTGAAGCGAGTTAATGGCGATGACGGCGTCGAACTGCGCGTTTGGAAAAGGGAGATTTTCGAGCTCGCCAATACGAAAGTCGGCCGTGGGCAGCCGCTCGCGCGCGATAGTAAGCATGTTTACGGACGGATCGACGCCATAGACCTCTGCGCCGAGTTCGGCGGCCAGCAGCAATGCGCCGCCCGAGCCGCATCCGGCATCGAGCAGCCGCGCGCCGCGTTCGACATGCGCCGCCTGGAGGGCGGCGCGCCATAACGGCAGCGCCATGCGCTCCTGTTCGTCCGCCCAGTCCCGGGCGCCGAGTCCGAACAACTCACCTTGACGGCGCGCCGCTTCGCTCAGGTCTCGCATTCGCACACCTCGGCGCTTCGAACCATGAAATCAGAACTCCGGCGAGCAGCACAACGGCGCAGCCGACGACGTTGTACCAGAGGAACGAGATTTTTGTATACCACGCGACGGCGAAGATCGCCGCCTCACCGGCAATCACTCCGAAGAAAGCGCCGTTTGCGCCGACGCGTTTAAAAAAGAACGCCAGAATGAAGACCCCCAGCATTCCCCCGTAAAACAGCGAGCCGATGACATTGACGGTGACGATGAGGGCGCCGAAACTCGACCCGGCGGTCGACGCGAATACGACGGCATAGACGCCCCAGAAGGCCGTTGCGAGTTTGGATGCCAGCAGAACGTGCCGTTCGCCCGCGTCGCGCTGGAGGAAGCGCCGGTACACATCGATAATGGTCACCGTAGCCAGCGAATTAATTTCGCCCGAAATCGACGACATCGCAGCGGAAAATATCACGCCGATCACCAGGCCCACGATTCCCGTCGGCAAATAGTGGGTGACGAACGAGAGAAAGATGTAGTTGGTGTCGTTGAAGTCTGCGGCGTTTGTGATGCGCCCGGCAAGGCGCATGCCCTCCTGGCGGGCGGATTCGAGTTGCTTTTGCGCGGCTTGATACCGGGTCACGCTCTGTTTCCAAAGGGCGGCGTCGCCAAAGCGGCGCGCTCTGACCAGTTGCTCAGCGGCCGATTTGCGCAATTCGAACGCGGCGTTGTAACGGGCTTCGACGCCGGGGTACTCGGGGACGCCTTGGATCTTCTTCATCACCACCGGCTCGAAAATCAGCGGCGGCTTGACAAAAGTGAAAAATACAAACACATTGGCGCCGATGAACAGAATAAAGAACTGCATCGGAATCTTGGCCGCGGCGTTAAAGATGAGACTGAGCCGGCTCTGCCCGATCGAGCGGCCTGTCAGATAGCGCTGCACCTGGCTCTGGTCCGTTCCGAAATAAGCGAGCGCGAGAAACATGCCCCCGATGAGGCCGCTGTATACGTTGAACCGGTCGTTCCAGTCCAGTTTGAATGTCACCGGATTGAGCCGTCCCGCCGCTCCGGCGATGCGCATGGCGTCGACGAACGAAACGCCGGGAGGCATCAGCCATACCGCAATAGCGAGCGAGAAAACCAGCGCGGCGAAGATGACGCACATCTGTTGCACATCCGCCCAGGTCACCGCTTTGATCCCGCCGAACGACGTGTAAATAATCACCAATCCGCCCATCAGCAGCGTGGTCAGGTGAGCGGGCCAGCCCAGTATGACCGACAGCACTACGGCCGGCGCATAGAGTGAAATGCCGGCGGCAAGCCCGCGCTGGATCAGAAAAATCGCCGTGACCAGAGCGCGCGTCTTCGTATCGAATCGCTGCTCCAGATACTCATAGGCCGTGAACACCTTGGCCCGATGAAAAATCGGAACGGCGGTGATGCAGAGTATCACCATTGCCAGCGGCAACCCGAAATAGAACTGCACGAAGCGCATGCCGTCCACGTAGGATTGCCCGGTGGTGGATATGAACGTGATCGCGCTGGCCTGGGTCGCCATGATCGACAGTCCCATCGCGTACCACGGCATGCTCTTGCCGGCGAGGAAATACTTGTTGACCGAAGTCGCTCCGCGTCCGCGCCACAGACCGTAAGCGACAATAGAGGCCAGCCACGCAAAGAGTACGAACCAATCGAGCGCTCTCATGGCCGGAATGCGACTGTGAACGCGTAGAAGGCGGCGATCAGCGCCGCAAGGTAGCAAACGACCGCTGCGTAGACGCGCGGCCAAGTCCCGAGGAAGGGCGGAGGATCATCAATCACGGCGCGGTTTTCCGGCGAGACGTCCGGACCGGTCCCGCGCTCAATCGCCATGAGCGAGCGCCTTCCCCGCGCTCAAAAAATTCGCGAACACGCGATAAGCGCCGGGCACGCCCGCGGGAAGCTGGCGAAACCAGGAGTATCCGGTGAAGATGTACACGCCCTTGCCGTACCGGGTAAACAGCGTTCCACCCGGCAGAGGCTTCTCACCGGGGTCGTGCGATTCAAGCAGAGATTGGTATTTGGGATCCCACTTGGAGGCGAAGTACAGACCGCGCTCCTGCACCCACCCGGAGAAATCGCTCTCTGTGATCTCATTGGGCGCGTGCAGAATGGGATTCGATGCGTTCGGGAACGTCACCGGCGCGTTTTCTACGGTCACGCGGTCGCGCGACAGCTCGATGGGATAGGGCCCGATGATGCTGAACAGCCGGGAGTTTCCGCCGGGGCCGCCTTCGAGCACGTTATACTGTACCACCAGCGTTCCGCCCTGGCTCACGTAATCCAAGAGCCGCTGGCGATTAGCTCGCAAATCCGGCCGAACGTTCCAGGCGCGAACGCCGGTGACGATCGCGTCGAATCCGGACAGGTTGCCCCGCGCCAGATCCTCGGGAGTGAGCAGCGTGACGGAGCAGCCAATCTGTTCGAGCGCCTGGGGAACTTCATCGCCGGCGCCCATGACATAACCAATGTGTTTTGCCAGGGTTTTGATATCAGCGCGCGCCACGCGCGAGCGTGCGGGCGGGAAGAGCGTCTGCACGGGAATGTGCGGATAGTCGATGATGTCCATCCCAACGGAGATTTCCCGCCCGGCCTCAGATGCGGCGGCCGACAGTTCGCCGATGCTGTCAACCGCTGGCGGGGTGATCTCGAAGGAGAGGACGACCTGCTGGCCGGCGTCGGCGATGTGAAATGGCTGCTCAGCAGGGTTCACCCGCCAGCCCGGCGGCGGCAGGATCCGCATAACGCCGGATTGATTGGCGGCGTTCGCGCGCACCGGCGCTTCGATCCGCTTGGACGCTGTGGTGGGAAACACCAGGGCGCTTTCTGGCATTTGTACTGCTACCGGCGGCACAACGGCGACAGGACGCGTCAGTTCGCCGCGCACGCGATCGACATAGCGGTTGATCACCGGGCGCTCGATGGTGATGGTCTGGTCTTGCACGCGGATGAAAAATTCTGCCGTCAGCAGCGCAGGATTCTCGGGCAATCCCACGAGGCGCTGATCCGGAATCGAGTACACATCGCCTTGTTTGGGCCGCGCGAGCCAGTACGGTTGCGTGTACGGCTGGTCGGGCCCGAGAGTCCACTCCGCCTGCTTTGTGAGCGGCTTGTTGTAGGAGAGCGGCGACCAGACTGCGATGTCTCCGGGTTTGCGCAGCGCCGTTCCGGACCAGGCGACGCGCTCAAAGGTCGCTTGCGCCTGGCTGCGGTTGATCGCTGTCACGCTCACCCGCGCTGCGCCGCCGGGAAGCAGGTCCGGCCGGTCGGCGGTCGCCTCCACCCACAGGCCAGCGCATAGCGCAATCGCCTCATCGAGCTCACGGAGTTTCTGCTGCGCCAAGCCGCTATGCATGGCCGCCAGCAACGGCCGGGCTCTCAACAGCAGCGGAATGGTTTTGTGAGGATGCTCCGGCTTGAACTCGCGCGACGCCTGGGCCAGGATTTCGCCAATTGCAGCCCCGCCCGGGAGCCGATTCCACGTCGTATCGATGCCTTCAAAAGGGTCGTGAGACGCGGGTTCGCCGGCGATCACGCTGAAATATTGCGGCATCGATCCTCTTCGCTCGGCCGCGCCCATGCCCTGGCTCTTGTGCATGCTGCGACTCATGCCCGCGATCTCCCCGAAGCTGTATCCGAGCAGCGGATCGTAGTCGCCGGTGTCGATTTGGATTTTGACGCCCTGTTTCGCAAGCTCGCGCTCCTGTTCCGGAGTGAAGGCAAACATGTTCCACAGCAGACGCCGCGCTTGCCAAGGCTGGACGAATTCAAGTTGTTCCGGAAATCGTTTCGGATCAGCGGCGGCGAAGAATGCCTCCTTGCCGAGAATTGCGGAGGCCTGGTGCTGTCCGTGACCATCGCGCGGCGTGCCCGAGAACCGCAGAATAATGATGTCTGGGCGGAATTGGCGAATCACCCAGACCACATCGCTGAGGATGCGGTCGCGGCCCCAGCGCTGAAGCGCCTCGTCCGCTGTTTTCGTAAAGCCGAAATCGATGGCGCGCGTGAAGAACTGCTGCGCCCCGTCGATCCGTCGCGCCGCGAGCAACTCCTCGGTGCGGATCACGCCGAGCTTGTCGCCTTGCTCCGGCCCGATGAGATTTTGACCGCCCTCGCCCCGCGTGAGGGACAAGTACGCGGTGTTCACCTTTCGACCACGGGCGAAATAGGCCAGTACGGCTGTGTTTTCATCATCCGGATGCGCCGCGATCATCAGCATCGATCCGGTAACCTGAAGACGGTCCAGCGCAAGTTTGATTTCATCGGCGCCGGCGAGATTGCGCTGCGCCGCCAGGGGCGCAATCGACAGGACACCCCAACTGTAACAAAACAGGCGTACAGCAAAGTTGGTAAGTCGCATGCAGATCTGTTTGGCAGTAGTACGGAAGCGATAAACAGTCAACTTCGGCCGTTTATCCATCTTAGGCAGATTGGTGGAGGCTGCGCATGGAGGAAGCGGGCTTTCGTTCGCAATTCCGGGATGTGTTGACCCGGTTGATACGCCCGCGCGAAGGCGCGAACCCCAAAATCGGGGTTGCGCTGGGGGGTGGATTTGCGCGGGGCATGGCCCACATTGGCGTACTCCGCGTTCTGGAACGTCATCGCGTGCCGGTGGACTATATCGCGGGCGTGAGCGCGGGCGCCATTGTGGCCTCGGCGTACGCAAGCGGGACATCGCCGGACGAAATTCAATCCGTCGCGCAGTCTATGCGGTTCAGAGATGTCGCGCGCTGGACCATTAGCCGGCTCGGCTTTGCCCAGAGCGACCGGATGGAGGCGTTCCTGCGGCGCCTGCTCAAGCGGTTTCGTTTCGAGGAGATGCGCGTTCCGCTCGCCATCGTGGCCAGCGATTTGGGCTCCGGCAGGCCAGTCATCTTCCGCGATGCGGGCGATGTAGTCATCGCCATTCGCGCCAGTTGCGCCTATCCCGGTCTGTTCACGCCCGTGCGGCACGCCGGGCGGTACCTGGTTGATGGCATGGTGAGCATGGAAGTTCCGGCATCGCCGCTCCGGCAGATGGGCGCCGGACGCGTTCTCTCCGTAGCGTTGCCGAACGCTGAGACGTTGAACCCGACCAGTATGTTCTCGGTCGTCAACCGCTGCTTTCAGATACTGGCCAGCCGCACGGAAAACGAATGGCGGCGGCGCTCCGACCTGGTAATCTCGCCCCGCGTCGGTGCGCTGGCTTGGGATGCCTTTGGATCCTGCCGCGAGCTGATTCAGGCCGGCGAAGCCGCCGCAGAGGCCGCTATGCCACTGATTGAAAAATGGCTTGCGTCGCGCAGGCATCCCGCCGCCCGATCGCACAACGCCGCTGTACCGCTGACCGCGTGATCCCGGATAGATAATAGAAGCGGGAGCAGAATTCCAGGCGTCCATCCGTTCAACACGAGCCGCGACCAGCGTGTGGTTGAAATCCGCCACTGACACCACCAGCCAGCGGGTATTGTGAAATATTTACAAGGCGCCAAGAGTCCAACGTACAAAGGTTACGAATGAGCCAACCGAGCACAATGACAGCGATGGGGAGCAACGTGGCGGCTGGACCAGCCACCCGCGTGCTCATCGTGGATGATGAGGAGTACCAGCGCGCCGGACTGGCGAGCATGGTGACATCCTGGGGTTTTTCCGTCGAGACGGCGGCAGACGGGCAGGAGGCGCTCGACAAACTCGCCTCCAGCCAGGTGCATGTCCTGGTTACAGATCTGATGATGCCGCGGATGGACGGTTTCGAGTTGCTAAAGCGTCTCGGCAGTCAGGGCGGCATGCCGCCCGCCATTGTGCTGACGGCCTTCGGGAACATCGAAACTGCGGTGCAAACGATGCACGATCTCGGCGCCTACTGGTTTCTCGAAAAGCCGATTCAGCCCAGCGCGCTGCGTCTGCTGCTCGAACGGGCGGCGTCGACCAGCCGGCTGGCGGAAGAGACCGAACGTCTCCAGCGTCAACTCACATATGCCGGCGTGCTGGTCGATCTGGTCGGCGCGTCTCCGCAAATGCAGCAAGTTTTTTCGCTCATCCGGCAGGTCTCGCCCAGCCGGGCGGCCGTGCTGATTGCCGGCGAGAGCGGAACCGGAAAAGAGCTTGTCGCCAGAGCCATTCATCATCTCAGTCCCCGCCGCGGCGGTCCGTTTGTCGCCATCAACTGCGCCGCCATGCCGGAGACGCTCATGGAAAGCGAGCTGTTCGGCCATGAAAAAGGCGCGTTCACCGGCGCGGTGGAGCGTCGCGCCGGATGTTTCGAGCTTGCCCAACACGGGACGCTGCTGCTGGATGAGCTGGCCGAGATGCCGGTGGCCACCCAAGCCAAGCTGTTGCGCGTTCTGGAAGATTCGCGTGTGCGCCGGTTGGGCGGCAAAACCGAGATCGCTGTCGATGTTCGCGTCATCGCGTCGACCAACAAGAATATTGAAGAGGCGTTGCAGAAAGGCGAACTGCGCGAGGATCTCTTCTATCGCTTGAACGTTTTCCGGATCGACCTCCCTCCCTTGCGCGCGCGGGAGGGCGATATTCCGTTGCTTGTGGAGTCGCTGATTTCGGTTCTGAACAAAAAGCACGGCTGCCGCGTGACAGAGGCTCAGCCGGAGGTGATCGACATCCTCTCGCGGCATTCCTGGCCCGGCAATGTTCGTGAACTGAGGAATGTTTTGGAGCGCGCCGTGATTGTCGCTGGTGAAGGGCCGATCACCCCCGCTCACCTTCCGCATGATTTCGGCGCTCCGCCCGGCGCGCGTCCCGCGCCGCAGACGAACGAGCCCGACAGCGTGCGGCTGAGCGTGGGAACGACTGTGTCGGAAGCCGAAAAGGCGCTGATCCAGCTCACGCTGAAGCACACCAAGAACAATAAAACGCGCGCTGCCGAGATTCTTGGAATCAGTCTGAAGACGCTGTTTAACAAACTGAAAGAGTATGGCGCTGCTTCAGAGCAGCAGCCAGCGGCTGAGACGTGATCAGGCTGCCCGAGAGCTGTTCGCCGGGAAACGTTCATTCCCCGGCTGACCGAGCCGCGACCTCGCGACGCTCCGGCGTCCGGCGGCAAATGATCCGTTTCGAGCGCTAGTGGGAGCTTCATGTCGCTGAGGACGCGGCTGCGGATTTCTGTCGCCGTTTTAATGAGCGCTGTGGTTATCGTCACCTCAGTGCTCTACATCCGCGGTTTTCTCTCCGCCGCGTTCGCCAGGACGCATGAGTTCGCAATCTCGGTCAGCAACCAGATCCAGTCCGCGATCATTGCCGAAGTGCAATCGCGCACCGCCGCGGCGCCGAACCCCCCCACCACGCTCGAGGAGGCCAAGCGCTTCTGGTCGAACGTTATCCGCACGGATCCTGAGGTGACCGCGACATTGCAACGGGCGCTGGTGAGCTGGCCCGTCATCTCTGAAGTGTTGATTACCGATGAAAACGGCGCGATCCTGGCCAGTTCCGACCCCGGCCATGTCGGCTTGCAGTTCTCCAAAACCGTGGATTTCGCCGAGTGGTCGCGCCGTTCGCTGGTGGGCAATTTCCGCCAGGTGTTTCTCGAACGGGAGAACACGGAGCTGGTTCGTTCCGTTTCGGCAGCCGGCCAGAGAACTCCTATCATCACCATTCACGTCGTGATTTCGTCGTTGTTCCTGCGCAATGACGTGCTCCCGGAGCTGCGCAACCTCGGCTGGATTTTTCTCATTTCCCTGTTGATCTCGATTACGCTGGCTCTGGTGCTGCCCAACGTCGTCTTGGGACCGCTCGAACGGCTGAGCCGCAGCATCGATCTTATCGTCGAGGGGCAGCTTCCGCCCGCGCCGCTTCAGCCCCGGCGCGAATCGAAGGAGGTCGCCGACGTCTATTCGAAACTGAGCCTTCTCGGTCAACAGTTTTATGGCGCTCGCGCCGACGCTCGTGATTTGAGGACGAATATTGAGCATCTCCTTCAGCGGCTGGAGCAGGCCGTGCTGCTGTTTGATCCGAAAGGAAAGCTGGCGATGTCCGGACGGAACGCGGGGCGCCTGTTTGGGGTCGAAGTGAATTCACTGGCGGGCCGGACCATCAGCGAGCTGTTTCCACCATCGACGGAAACCGGCGCCATGATTGCTCGAGCAATTGAACAAAACGAACCCATCCGGGAACGTTTGATCACCGTGGTTGGCGAAAAAGGCGAAAGACGGCTGATTGTGACCGTCGAACCGCTGGCCGACGAAGACGGGAGGAGCATCGGCACTGTGGTCATGCTCCGGGATGCGGAGACCCGCGGCGAGATCGCGTCTCAGCTCAATCTTGCCGAGAGATTGACGGCCTTGAACCGGCTGACCCGCAGCGTCGCCCACGAGATCAAGAATCCATTGCAGGCGATTACCGTACATCTGGAGGTGCTGAAAAATAAACTGGACGCGGATATGCCCGAGGTGGAGGTTATCTCCCGGGAGATTTCACGTCTCGACCGGGTGGTCAAGACGTTTTTGGATTTCAACCGGCCGGTGGAGCCGCAGATGCGGCCCACGGATTTGTGCGAGCTGTCGGCTGATATCGCGCGACTGGTGGAGCCGCACGCAACGGCGCGCGGCATTGCCATCGAATGCCGCTCGGCTGTGGACGCGGCGTGGATTCGCGCGGATCGGGATCTTTTAAAGCAGGCGATCCTGAACGTGGTCATGAACGGCATCGAGGCCATGAACGAGGGCGGCGTGCTCTCGATCGAGACGCGATCCGACGGCTCATGTGTCGAGATCGCCGTCTCCGATACGGGGCCGGGTATTCCCCCCGCCATTCAGGACAAAATCTTCAATCTCTATTTCAGTACCAAGGAGCACGGTTCCGGCATCGGCCTCGCCATTGCGTTCCGCTTTGTCCAGTTGCACGATGGTAGAATCGAATTTACCAGCCAGCCAGGACAAGGGACGACTTTTCGGTTTGTTTTTCCGGAGGCCATATCACGCGCCAGCAGTCGAGAACTCGAGATGTCGAAAGTCCAAGGCGCCACGCCCTAGTTGCGCTGGTCTGCACTGGCCTCGCCTGCCAGGGCTGCCTGTTCTGGCATAAAAAAACCGCTCTTCCACAGCCCGCTCCGGCCCAGGTCGATCTGCCTCCGAAGCAGATCGAAGCGCCGATTCAGCCCGCCCAGAACATCACGATCGAGGCGCCGCCGGAGCCTAAACCGAAGCCTCAGGAGCCTCCAACCTTTCCCAAGGCGCAGCCCAGAACGGCGCGGACCAAACCGGAGACGGGCGAATCCGCCCCCAATGAGCCGTCCGCGCCCCAGCCCGTTACCGGTCCGGTGAAGCCTGCCGAGCCGCTCCGGCTGTCCCCTATGTTGTCCAAAGCCGAGCAGCAGGAATTGAATGCTGCGATCAAGGATCTGCTCGAACGGGCGGAGCGAAATGTGGCGCTGGCCAAATCGCGAAACCTCACGGCTCAGCAGAAGGAACTTGTACGACAGGCGGAGGTGTTTGTAAGCCAAGCTCAATCAGCGCGCGAGACAGATCTGAATGCCGCCAAAAGTCTTGCGGAGAGAGCTGAGCTTTTGAGTAGAGAGGCGCTCCGGTGATCAGACAAAACGCGACCCGGGATCGTCCCAGGTCGCGCGTGAAATGACGGAGAAAGAGGCGTGCATCGCCTCGGTGCTAGCGGTTGCGGTTAGCCGATCCGGTTCCGGTCTGAGTGGACGTGGACGAGGGCATGCTGGCTGCGCTCCCCGAAGAGGACGGCATCTGCTGGACGCCTTGCCCGCTGATATCCAGCGCATATACCCGGACATCTACGCGGCGGTTCTCCTTGCGGGCGGCGCGCGTCTTGTTGTTTGCATCGGGGAATTCCGCGCCTACCCCCAGATCGTGGATCTTGCGCAGCGGAATGTTGTGGTCCACACTGAGATATCGCACAACAGACTCAGCTCGCCGGCGCGCCAGGTCAAGATTCAGCGCCTTGCTTCCGGTCTTATCCGTGAACCCCTCCACCTCGATCACGTAGTTCTTCGTATTCTGCAAATTCTGTAACAACTGATCGAGCTTAGCCTTGTCTTCTTTGCTCAGATCGGCGCGGTTGATCCGGAAATACACCTTTTCGGTTCCGACGAGCTGGTAATTATCGAGATTTCCGAACCTCTGCTCAACCTTCTGATCGATGGAAGCCGCCTGCTGGCTGGCCTGCTGCGCCGACTGCTGAGCCTGGTTGGCCAAATTCTGCGCCTGCATTGCGGCCTGATTCGCCTTTTCGGCGGACTGCGCAGCGGCCGCCGCCTTCTTGTCGGCCTCCATAGCCTTCTCGTCGACCCGAGCTACGTTCCGGTCCAGGTCCCCAATGGCTGCTTTGTTTTCGTCGGTTCGTTTTGATACATCGTTCACTTGCTGCTGAACCGGCGAGACCGTGTTCCTGACGTATTTCTTTGTCGCGCACCCACCTGTGAAAAGCGAGAGCGCAGCGACCCCCGTCAACACGGCCGGTGCGGAAACTACTAAGCGCATGTACATGCCTCCTCTCTGGCGGCTTCTGGTGCAAACCGCTGACCACAAAACCCGGTCAACGCAAGTTGATGAAAGCTCGGCGCGTAGTGGGACGGTTTCGGTAAGAATTTCCGCATGGTACGGCAAAAACTATAGTACTAAACACTTTAACAGCCGGACCGTCTGGCTCATTGTCCTCTCCAGCATTTCGCGAACCGTCTCTCGCGTGGCAGGGTGTCGGAGCTCCGGATCCAGGCTGTACAGCGGTTCGAGCACGAACCGGCGTTCGGGGAAGCGGGGGTGAGGAATCGTCAGCTCCGGACGGTTTAGCTGAAATCTACCGAACAGAATGATGTCAATATCGATCGTGCGCGGGCCTTTTGCGACCAGCCGCTTGCGGCCGAGGTCCCGCTCTATCTTCTGAATACGGGAGAGAAGCTGGCGCGGAAACAAGGTGGTTCCAATTTCAGCTACGGTGTTGATGAACCAGGGCTGACTGGCGATGTCCTGCGGCTCGGTCTCATACATCGGCGCGACTCGGAGGACGTGAAGATCCGGCGCCTCGAGCATCTCGAGAGCCCGGCGGATGTTCGCCTCGCGGTCGCCGAGATTGGATCCCAGGGACAGATAGGCAGTCTTCACGGCCCGACGGTCAGAACAGCGTGTTCTGCATTCCCCCGCGCAGCTTGCGGGAGACGCCGAAGTAATCGAAGGCGCGGTCGGTGGCGACGCGTCCGCGCGGAGTGCGATCGATAAAGCCGAGCTGCATCAGGTACGGCTCGTACACTTCCTCGATCGTGTCCGCCTCTTCGTCAATAGATGCCGAAATCGTTTTCGCGCCGACCGGTCCGCCGTTATATTTCTCAAGCAGCGTCAGCATGATCTTCTGGTCAATTTCGTCCAGACCGTAGCGGTCGACTTCGAGCAGGTTCAGCGCGGCTTCGGCCACCTCCAGGGTAACCCGGCCGTTGGCCCGCACTTGAGCATAATCGCGCACGCGGCGAAGCAGGCGGTTTGCGATTCGGGGCGTACCCCGGCTCCGCCGGGCTATCTCTTCTGCGCCGGCTGCGTCGATTTCGAGCGACAACAGCTGGGCCGACCGCTCGACGATGCGCGTCAATTCCGGAACGTCGTAGTGATTGAGCCGCAACACCAGCCCGAAGCGGCCGCGCAGCGGCGCGCTGATCAGGCCTTGTCGTGTGGTGGCGCCGATCGCAGTGAATCGCTTGATATCCATCGCCACGGTCCGGGCGCCTGGTCCCGAACCGATCAGGATATCCATGCGAAAATCCTCGAGCGCAGAATAAATCATTTCCTCGACATCGGGCATCAGACGGTGAATTTCGTCGATAAAGAAGATCTCGCGCTCGCGAATGCTGCTGAGGATGCCGACCAAATCGAGTTTCTTCTGGAGGACAGGTCCGGAAGTCTGTTGGATGCCGACGCCCAATTCCTGCGCAATGATGTTCGCCAGAGTGGTTTTCCCCAACCCTGGCGGACCATACAGCAGCACATGGTCCATCGCCTCGCCACGCTGCCGGGCGGCTTCGATGGCGATCTTCAGAATCTCCTTTACTTTGGGCTGCCCGGCGAACTCGTCCAGCCGGCTGGGCCGGAGGGCAGCCTCAAACTGGCGCTCGTCTTCCTGCGCCGAGGCGGAGACGATGCTTTGATCGCGCATGAAAATTTCAGTGTATCAGCGGCGATGCTGTTTTTCGTCGGGCGGCGAAGCTCCGCCGGCCGAACCAGGGGCGGCGCATCGGTCACATGCAAGGGGCGTCGCGCGCAGCGCGGCGCGCGCCTCAGAGCGTTCCGCTAAAGACAGCCGGCGCAGCCGGTTGCGCGGAAAGCGCTTCGTACAATGCCCGCCCGACGGAACCGCTGGGCGTCTCAATATCGAGCAAAGTCGCCAGCGTAGGCGCCAGATCGTTCAATGCGACCGGTTCCGCATAGCGGCCCGGCCGGATTCCCGGCCCCATCAAAATCAGCGGAATATGAGCGTCATAGGAGTACGGCGTCCCATGCGTCGTTCCGGTGTTGCCTCGGATCCAGTATGGGTCCAGAATAATTTCGAGATCCCCGGAGCGGCGCGCGTTGAAGCTCCGCGCGACGCGCGCGCTGATACGATCCGGCGTCACGTTGCCGGCCAGCAGATTGTGACGCGTATAAACCCGCGCGACGTGCGGCAGCGATTGCGCGATCGCGGCCGCCGCGTCTTCGACCTCGGCTGCCTTCAATCCGCGAGTCTTGATCAGATCCCAGTTCAAGTATGGCGATGTGCCGGCTGTGCCCACCACCCAGTCGCCGGGTCCGAAGCGCTCCGACAAGCCCCGTTTGATCTCGCCGAACAGATCGGCGCCGGACAGGCGACCGCCGGGCATCCGGTCCCTCGCCAGGCGCTCCGGCAGGGGCATAACCCCATGATCCGCGGTCAGAGCCACGAGAACCTGATCCCTGCCGATCGTCTCGTCGATGAAGCTGAACAGTTTCCCGAGCACTCGGTCGGTGCGGACGCAAATGTCGTGCACCTGCGGCGCATCGGGGCCCAGCGCATGGCCAACCGCATCATTTGAAGAAAAGCTGATTGTCAAGAGATCGGTTGCGTCACGCTGGCCGAGTTTCTCGTGCCGGATTGCTTCTTCAGCAAAGGCCTCCAGCAGTTCATTCCCATACGGGCTGGAATAAACCGCGCCGCTCAGCTTCGGGCCCGCTTCACTTGGCAGCTTCATCACCGCCTCGGGATAGCTCCACTCTAGCCCCGCGTATTTGTCCGGCAGCCGGCGGGCGTTGAATGCCTTGACCCAGTCCGGAAGGTCCTGGAAATAATACGTGCTGCTCACGAAGTTGCCAGCCTTCGAGTCATACCAGTAAGCGGCGTCAGCCATGTGACCGGAGGGAAGAATCGCAGACCGGTCCTTGAGCGAAAGGCCGATCACCTTGGACGCGCCGTGGCCGGAGCGCTTCAACTCATCGCCGACCGTGCTCACTAGCAGCCGCCGCGGCGACGCTCCGGATGACTCGGCGCCGCCCAGCAGCCGCACGGCGTCGTCCGAGACGCTGGTAACATTCTTTTTCGATTCGCGCTCATACCAATCGTTGCCGATGATTCCGCTGATCGCCGGAGTGGCGCCCGTGAGCATGGTGGAATGCCCGATGGCGGTGACGGTCGGGTAGTGCTCGAGATTGGCGTTGACGAAGACGGCGCCCCTGGTCAGCAGACGATCCAGGCCGCCCTTATATTCGGAGCGGAAGCGCGCCAGATAGTCATACCGAAATTGGTCAATCGCGACGAGCAGCACCAGTTTTGGCCGTGGCGCTTCTTTCGCGGTTTGGGCTCGCCCCACTGAGTTCAGCAAGGCAATCGCCGCACAAAGGGCCGAGATCAGGTTGCGCATGGTTTTAATTCGATTCTATTCCAGCAGCTGGGGCGCTCCGGCCCTTGCGATATCGCGCCAGCTATACAGCAGGAAATTCCGACCCGAGCTGTTCATCGCGATCATGAGGCCTGACGGGAAACGCGGCCCCAGCGGGTGCGGGGTGATTTCAAGACCATCGGTGGCGTCGGCGCCTCCCTGAATCACCTTTATGAGAGGGTGCTCGTGGGGCCGGCCCGGAGACCCCT
>DASRCT010000096.1:0-12336 GCA_035652975.1 Bryobacteraceae bacterium
CCGGCGGCGCCTGGAAGAAAACAATCATCGACGACGGGGTGGCGGTAGAGGATCTGGCCGTCGCCGATCTGAACGCCGACGGCCGGCCGGACATAATTGCGGGCGGCCGCGCTACGGGAAACATACGTATTTACTGGGCGGCGAAATAACGCCCAAGCGGCGCGAAAGCAAGCTGGGAGCCGGCACACCGAATTTTACTACCTATTAAAACTATGTCTCCCTGCAATAGTCGGGCGGCGTCGGAACGCAATGCTTCTTGTGCCAAATGTTTCACGCCGGAAGGGCGGCAGAATGCGGACTCCGAGGCGCGCTCGCGATGATCGCCGCGCTGGCCGGACTGTCGCTTGCCGACCTGCGGCGCCGATATCAACGCGAACTATTCGGGAGTTTGCTGCCGTTCTGGGCGAAGCACGGAGTCGATTGGCAGTATGGCGGAATCATGCATGGCCTGGACTACGATGGGACCCTCGTTACGACCAACAAAGTAAGCTGGTTCCAAGGCCGCGCAATATGGGTGTATAGCTTCCTGTACAACCGGCTGGAGCGGAATCCGGAGCACCTTGAAATCGCGCGGCGCACAAAGGACTTTCTTCTTGAGCACGCGCCGCAGCCCGACGGCTTTTGGGCCGAGGAGTTTTCGCGCGAGGGCAAAGTGATCCGGTCTTTTCGCGGCGATATTTATGGCATGTACTTTGCGGCCGAGGGTCTCCAGGAGTATGCATGGGCCACGGGAGACGAAGAGGCTCGCCAAATCTCGTTAGACCTGGCGCGAAGACTGCATCACCGCGTTCACGACCCTGATTTTATGTGCATGGGCGCTGACGTTCCTGGCCAGCGGACGCAGGCGTTGTGGATGGTAGTTCTCAACACTCTCCGGCAAATCGCGGAGCGCTGGCCTGACGACGAGCTTCAGGCGGCGCTGGATGAGGCGATCGAGAATGTCATCCGCCGCCATTACAACCCGGACATCGGGTTGAATAACGAGGTGCTGAATCACGATTTCAGCCGGCCCGAAGAGCACGCCGCAAAGTGCCAGTTGGGGCACTCCATCGAGACGTTATGGATGATCGCGGAAGAAGCGCTGCGCCGCGGCGATGATCGCTTGTGGGACCTGTGCGCCGAGCGCATCCGGAGACATCTCGATGTCGGATGGGATCATGTCTTCGGCGGTTTTTCGCAGTGGGTCAACGTAGACCATGGCGGTTATGTCTGGCCGGACTATACGCCGTTGGGCGCCAATCTGGTCTTCCGCGGCGTCGGCGAGTTTTTTTACGTCAAGCCGCTCTGGGCGCTCAACGAAATCCTGATTGCAACTCTGAATATCGTCGAGCAGACCGGCGCGGAATGGGCGGCCCGCTATTTCGAGCTGGCGCAGCAGGTCATCGACGAAAAATATTCAATGACGAAATACGGACAGCCCGGATACATGCTGTTCACTGATTGCCGCATGTCGCGGATCCCGCACAGCGCGAGGCAGGATAATTACCATCCGCTCCGCCAATTCATGTTGAACATGCTTACTCTTGATCGCTTAATTGAGCGTGGCGGCCGCCCCGCCCGGAGTCTCTGATGGCAAACAGCTCCGCAGTTTGCCTGCGCTGGCGCGTGTGGCGCATGGATCTGGCGTTTGCGCTGGCGCGCAACATTGATAGCTTGGGGAGGTAAATATGAGACCTGCAAACAAGGGCGCGCCGGGCTCCAGGGAGGGCGCCGGGGCAGCCGGGAACAAGTCCGCGGGATTCACGAACGAAGAACGAGCGGCGATGAAGGAGCGCCTTGAAGAACTGAAAACTGAGGCGCGCGCTGGTCAGCGCTCCGGCGCCGCCGACGGGGAAGCCGCTGTGCTCGCAAAGATTGCGGAGCTGCCCCAGCCGGATCGAGCCATGGCTGAGCGGCTTCATGCAATCATCAGAGCCAGCGCGCCAACCCTTTCGCCGAGAACCTGGTACGGAATGCCAGCTTACGCCAAAGATGGCAATGTAATCTGCTTTTTCCAAAGCGCACAAAAATTCAAGACGAGATACGCCACTCTTGGCTTCAGCGACAAAGCCGCGCTCGACGACGGCCGGATGTGGCCAACCGCATTCGCATTGAAGGAACTGACCGCGGTCGAAGAGGCCAAGATCATTGCTCTTATCAAGAAAGCTGTCGCGTAAGAAGTTATTCTGCGGCGGATCGGAGCCTTACGGCCGGCGACCGTCAGCCATCTCCGACGGGGTCCCCAGCGCTTTCTGACGGATAAGCCTGTCCGTTGTGGTTCGTTCGCAAAGCCATTCATTCATTCGATCCGGAAAAGGATGCCGGCGCCAGGAGCAAGCCAGTCCATCTCGCGGCCGAACTCTTCCTCCCGCCCCGAGTAATTGCAGATCCGGATCAGCTTGCGCCCCGGCTGTCGCAATTCGATCGCGAATTGAAAGCTGTTGTTCAGATCTTTGTTGACGATCATGAAATAGGGACGCTTCTCGGAATCCTCGAATTCGCCGATGAGAAAGCGCCCCTGGACGGGGGGCTTGACATAGCGCTGGGTCATAGTTACAGCGCGCACCAGCCTGCTTTGCGCGAGCGGTTTGGAGTATTCAGGAACATCCGGAAAATGATAGACTCCCGTGCTCGTTAGCTTTAGGAGCGTGGGCGCTAGCGCGTGAATCTGGAGGTTGATGCGCCGGAGCGCATCCCAAGTGGCGGTCTTGTTCCCGAACTGATCGATGGCGCCCAGGCGGTAATTGCCATTGTGCGGCGAATAATATGTGAAGTACTGAATTCCGCGGCCGCCATAGGCCAGCGTCGCATAGACCTGAAGGTTGAAAGTCGCGTCGGACGGTTCCATGTAGTTGAAGTGTGCGTTCGCGAGGATGCAATTCCAGAACGGAGTATTTGTGTCCAGAGAAATTTTTCGAATGATATCGAGGTTGTTATAAAAATAATCGAGCATCTCGCCGCCTACCAGTGAGTAGTTGTCATACGTGAGAAAAGGCTGCCCGATCGTTTGCACCAGCATCTTGGCATAGGATTCGTAGTCCGTTCCGATTCGGTCGCGGCTGACGCGATATGGAAACAGATTGACATACGGCCATTTACCCGGCGCCAGTTCTTTCAGGAGTCGGGAAACGCGGCCCAAGGCGGGAAGCAGCGAGGCATGCGGCTCGTCGCGCAGGTAGAAGCCTAGCACAGCGGGATTGTCTCTTGTCTGCCGAAGGATCTCGGCCAGGTTCCTTCGAAGTTCTTGCTCGGAGGGAAGACTGTTCCAGTCGTAGCCATTTACGCGTTTATCGGAGACGAAACAGGCAAGGCCGGCTTCGTGGATCTTGGCAATGTCTTCGACGCGGCAGAATCCGGCGACGTTCAGTCCCGCCTCCTTCATAAGCTTCAGTTGGTCAACGTCGGAGGGCGCGGCGCCCCAGGCCATGATCGGGAAGCTTCGGGGCGGTACGCGCTGCGGGTTGTGAAACAAGTGAGGTTGGGCGGTTGCCGCAGCAGCTGCAAGCAACGCCGCAAATAGTTTCCGCATGATATCTCCCTGTTTCGCCGACGCCGCACGCCTCGAGCTCTCCAAAAAATCGCGGCCGCGGCGGCCCGTCATTGCGAGATGGCAGAGAACATTATATGGAACTGACGCGGCGCCAAGGTGCGCTGCGATCGTCAACACGCGGTATAACAGGAGCGTGAAGCTTGTCGTGAACCCGCCGGTTCGTCCGATGCTGGCGAAGCGAATCGATACGCTCCCGGAAGGCGGAGGCTGGATTTACGAGCCGAAGTGGGATGGATTTCGCGCGCTCGTGTTTCGCGACCGGGACGAAATCCTGATTCAGAGCCGCGACGAAAAACCGTTAAACCGCTATTTTCCGGAATTGATTGCGCCGCTCGGAGGGCAACTGCCGGACCGGTGTGTGCTTGACGGCGAACTTGTCATCGTTAAAAACGGTGCCTTGGATTTCGACGCTCTTCAACTCCGGCTGCATCCGGCGGCATCGCGGGTCAAATTCCTGTCCGAACAAACGCCGGCGTCCCTGGTCTTTTTTGACGTTCTGTGCGTGCGCGATCGGGATCTCCGCGGAGAACCGTTTCACAAACGGCGTCAGGAGTTGGAGTCGCTGCTCGCTTCCGCGGCGCCGCCGCTGCATGTGACGCCGGCGACATCCGATTTCGCGCTGGCATCGGATTGGTTTCGGCGTTTCGAGGGCGCGGGCTTTGACGGAGTAATGGCCAAGCCCGTGGACGGGCTTTATGAACCCGACCAGCGAGCCATGTTCAAAGTGAAGCACGAGCGCGATTGTGACTGCGTGGTTGCCGGCTTCCGCTGGTACAAGAAAGGCGATCAGAACGCGGTCGGGTCTCTGCTGCTCGGTTTGTTTGATGTTTCCGGCGCATTGCAGCATGTCGGGGTGTGCGCCAGCTTCACCGTGGAGAAGCGGGTCGCGCTTGTCAATTTTTTGGCGCCTTATCGCAAGAACGCGCTTGCGCACCATCCCTGGAAGGACTGGGCAGGGGCTGAAGCAGAACACGGGGGGAAGCGAATCCCCGGAGGTCAGAGCCGCTGGAGTCAGGGTAAAGATTTATCGTGGGAGCCGTTGCGGCCAGAGCTCGTGGCGGAAGTGGCATATGACCACATGCAGGGCCGCCGATTCCGCCACACGGCGCAGTTTCGGAGATGGCGTCCCGACAAGGCGCCGCGCGACTGCACCTACGCGCAACTGGAGGTTGCGCCGCCACAGGAGCTGGCTGCGATATTTGCGACGGGTCGCTGACGGCTGGGCTCAGGAGCGCCTGGCGCGACGCGATTCGCGCCACTTGCGAGTCGGATCGTCATCAGGGTCGGGGGTTTCTTGCGCAGGCCGCAACGGCTCGGGTATATGGCGAAGGTTGACCCGGATGCGGGTCCAGGTAGAGGACCGGCCCCGCATTGAGTCGACGAGCACATCATCGACGGCGAGATGACGCGCGGCTTCGGGGTGTCTCTGTTTCCATCTTTCCAGGCCCGCCAGCGCGGCCTCCTTATCCGGCGAGTTCGCGACAACGATAAGAGGCATCCTGACGCGCGCGCCGGGGCGAGCTGTGGGCGCGTCTTTGCGCGCGCGCGACGGAGCGACCCGCGCGGGTTCGCCGGCCATCTTGCGGAAGTGCGGCGGCCAGGGCGCGTCGCCGAGCCCCGCCGCCGCATCCCTCGCCGCCAATTCCAGCAACTTGTCGAGCGAGCCCGGCGCATCGTCCATTTCCGCGTGCGGATCGCCGAGTTCGGCGAAGCGTTTGGGAACCGTGAGCGCGGTAAAGTCGGCCGGATCGCAGTCGGGCACTTCGTCCCAGTAGAGCGGCGTCGACACCCGGGCATCGGGCAGCGGACGGACGGAGTACGCCGAGCAGGTAGTGCGGTCTTTCGCGTTCTGATTGTAATCCAGGAACACGCCGTGGCGTTCCTCCTTCCACCATTTCGAGCTGGCCAGAGCGGGCGCACGGCGCTCCACGGCGCGTGACAGAGCGAGCGCCGCGCGTCGGACTTCGGTGAACGTCCATTGAGGCCGGATCCGAACATTCACATGCATGCCCCGCGAGCCGCTGGTCTTCGGCCAGCCGCGCAGTCCAACCTCCTCGAGCAAGGCCCGCACCTCGAGCGCAACCTTGCGGACGTCCGCCCATTCCACGCCTGGACCAGGATCCAGATCGATGCGGAGTTCGTCGGGATGATCGAGGTCTCCGGATCGCACCGGATGCGGATGCAGTTCGATGCAGCCCAGGTTGATAATCCATGCGAGCCCAGCAGCATCATCGACCACGAGCTCTCTTGCCGTGCGGCCGGACGGGAACGAAAGAGTGACGGTTCGCAGCCACCAGGGCCTCTCGGCGGGGGCCCGCTTCTGATAGAACGCCTTCTCTTCCGCCCCATGGACGAACCGCTTGAGCACAATGGGACGGTCCCGGATTCCAGCCAGGGCGCCGGGAGCGACCGCGAGATAGTATCGAACCAAGTCCATCTTGGAAAGTTTGACCTCGCGTGAAAAATACAGTTTGTTGGGATGTGTCACGCGAACTTGGCGGCCATCGACAGACAGTACTTCTGCGGCTTCTTCTTTTCCCACGAAAACAGGCTACATCGATTCTGCAGGCTCGCGCCGAAACCCAACAGTAATCGGTGTTGGATGAGTGCATCGCGACCCCATCCGATGGGGATCGGACTCAAGGAACGCGAGGCGCGGGCGGTGTTCCTTAAATCGCTTCGATTATTTCCGACGATGCGCGGCGGCGTTTGACATACAGCTCTGATGCCAACGTGAGGAAGCGTCACGCGCCCCCAGCGCTCTTGTATTACATGCGCAAAAGCCGCTCCGCATCACGAGCGCAGGTAGGCTCTGCCCTGCTGCTCCACCGACTGACGCGCCCTTGAGCGCGTACGAGCATCCTCGGCAAGTCCGTAACGAAACCCGTCGCGCCAGGTTGGCCACAGCGGCTGCCACGCGAGCTCGCGCTTTGCCTTTGCGTTGGACGCTCCCCGCACTTCGGTCATCATGATGACGCCATGTCGGCCGACGAGCAACCGTCCGAGCCAGGCAGGGATGCGCCAGGGAGGCTTTGCGCCCACCGCTTTTGCCAGCGCCGGAAGCCATTCCGATACGGGGGCGGGCTCATCATCCACGATGTTGTAAATGCCGGAGGGTCCCGCTTCGAGCGCCCTGGCGGTCGCTCGCGCCGCGTCATCGATATGAATGAAGGACCAAACGCCGCCGCCGCTGCCCACAATTGGTATGCGTCGCTTCCGAATCTCGTTAACCATGGCCCCGCCTGATCCGAGGGTGTTGCCGGGTCCATAGAAACTCCCGTATCGCAGCGCGACGCCGGTCATTCCTGAAAGCTTCGTTACGGCGTTCTCCAAGTAGCAAAGCGCCTCGAAAGTGCGACGAATTCCGGCCGGCGGATTCGGGTCAAGCCGGTCTTCTTCGGTCTTCACGGGCCCGCCCTCGCGCGCGTACATCCAGCCCGCATAACTTTGCGCTACGATCCGTCGGCAGCCCGCTTCCTGGGCGGCCGCAAGCAGGTAGTCCAGCCCTTCTGTGCGCAGACGGTTCGTCGTCGCGAATACCTGGTCGAAGCGGCGAATATCCAGTTTGTCAGGGATAGCCGTGAGTTCGTGCACAATTACGTCCGGCGCGGCTCCACACACCGCGCGCCTCACCGCTTCCCGGTCGAGGGCGTCCGCGACGACGGGCGTGGCTCCGCTGGCGCGGATCTGTTCACTCTTGTAGCTTGAACGCGTCATTCCGGTGACCTGATGGCCGGCTTCAACCAGCAGCGGAATTAAACGCTTTCCAATGGCCCCGGTAGCGCCTGCAACAAAAACTCTCATGATCGTTCCTGCGTGTTGGCGGCGCGAGCCGCCTGGGGCTGGTACGTTCCCGGAATTGCGCGGAATCCGATCATCATGCGATTCCATCCGTTGATGGCGACAATGGCCATTGTGAGCGCGACGAGTTCCTTTTCCGTAAACCGCTGCCGGACCTCTTCGTAGAGTTCGTCCGGCGCGTGGGTCTCGCTGACCAGCGTAAGCGCCTCGGTCCAAGCGAGCGCGGCGCGCTCCCGGTCTGTGAAAAACGGAGTCTCGCGCCAGGCCGATAACGCGTAAATTCGCTGTTCGGACTCGCCGTCGGCTCGAGCGTGCTTGGTATGCAGGTCGATGCAATATGCGCATCCATTGATCTGCGAAGCGCGGATTTTGACCAGCTGGAGCAGCGAGGTCTCGAGCCCGCTGTTATTCACGTGACTCTGAAGGGACTGCATGGCGCGAAATGCTTCCGGCGCTGCTTTTTCAATTTCCAGGCGAGATTGCATGAAATTCTCCTCCCTTATTGAGCGTAGGCGCCGCCGTGGACCGCCGAGGGTTCCATAATTGAGATTTTGATCAGACCACTTCGGGCAGCTGCATTTTTGAGTCCGCAAATGGGGCGGCGCGCAACTTCGCCCGTGGGAGGAGCGATCCTAGAGCGTGCAGGGGGCGTCCCGTGCCGGGCGGAGCGCCGGCTGGCGACACAGCAAAAGATAGCCTTGACAGGCGGGCTCTGGAGCGCTATACACGTCCAGGTCTGCACGTCCGGTAAATTGTTGCGCTTTGATTCGAAACGGAAACGCCTGCGCGACGAAGTTCACCACTTGTGAGACTGCACTGAGGAGTCCAAATGTCCAAAGTACCCTTGAGTTCCGCTATTTCTTCCGCGTCCGCGCAAACCCCTGCTGACGCGACGCCAACATCCAACACAACCGGTCGGTTCATCGTTACGTTCCGTGAAGGGGCCGAGAACGAAGCCGCCGCTGCGCTTTCGGGTTTCGGCCTTCAAGTCGCCAGTTCGAACGATTTCACGGATTCCGCGGTGGACTTCTCGGCCTTGTCGACAGCCGATGCGCTGATGCTGCCCGAGATCGGGGTCGCCGTGGTTTCCGCCGAGCCTGAGCATATGGATTCGATGTCGGCGCTCGGTGAAGCTTCGCCGATACTCTCGGTTGAACCCGAGCGGTACGCATATGCGCTGGCAGCGCCGGCGCCAATTCCCACGGAGGAGCCCGCCCCTGAAGCGCCGGCTGTACATGCGCTCGATCTTTCCGCCAGCGCCGCGGCTTACATTCGCGGATACGCCGACGCCGTTGACAGCCTTACTCGCACGCTGCTCAACTCTGCATCCGCGGCGGCGGCTGCTGCACCGGTCGCGCAGGCGTGGAATGAGAGCCAGTTAACTTGGGGTCTGCAAGCCACTCGCGTTCCCGCGTCCGTCTTCTCCGGCAAGGGAATCAAAGTTGCCGTGCTGGACACGGGCTTCGACCTGCAGCATCCGGATTTTGTTGGCCGCTCCATCACCGCAACGTCGTTCGTGCCTGGCCAGACGGCGCAAGACGGCCATGGCCACGGCACCCACACGGCAGGAACTGCGTGTGGACCGAAGACGCCCGCCATCAAGCCCCGCTATGGCGTGGCCTATGAATCTCTGATGTTTATCGGCAAGGTCCTCAACAATAACGGCTCCGGGACAGACGGTTGGATACTGGCCGGAATCAACTGGGCGGTGGCGAACGGCTGCCCTGTGATCTCGATGTCACTGGGTCGCGCCGTCGCCCCCGGGGAGCCGCCGCCCATTGCGTACGAGACCGCCGCTCGCAATGCGCTCAACCGCGGTTGCCTGATCATTGCGGCAGCGGGCAACGAAAGCGACCGCGCGCATGGAGTCATTCGCCCTGTCGGCGCGCCTGCGAATTGCCCGTCCATCATGGCGGTGGGCGCGGTGGATGAAAATTTCCGGATCGCAAACTTCTCAAACCGCACGATCAATGCCAATGGCGGAGAGGTCAATCTGGTCGGGCCAGGAGTGAACGTATACTCTTCGTTCCCGATGCCGAGCCGATATCGCAGGCTGTCGGGAACGAGCATGGCTACCCCGCATGTGGCGGGCATCGCCGCGCTCTACGCCCAGTCTTCGCCTCTGCTGCGCGGCGCTGCGCTCTGGCTGCGCCTGCAAGCGACGGCGCGGATGCTGGCCATCCCGGTTGTGGACGAAGGACGGGGCCTCGTTCAGGCGAGCTAAGCGCGAAATGAGCAGCGGCCGCCGCCCGCCCGCGGCGGCCGCGCATGTCGCGACAATGGGAATCAGACAAAACCATGGCCAAAACCAGCTATTTCGTTTCCGTCGCGCCGGACGCCGAATTTGCGTCCGTCGCGAACGCGCTTCGCTCGGCAGGCGCAAACGTCAAACAGGACCTCAACGCAATCGGCCTCATCGAGATCGAAGCGGATGAGGACTCGGCGAACCGGCTGAGATCGCTGCCCGGCGTCGCCGCCGTCGAACCCGCCTCGCCGGGAGTTCAGCTTCCACCGCCGGACTCGCCGGTTCAGTAGGCCGGCGCTGCCCGTCGCCCGGGGCCGCACCGCGCAATTCGTCGCCGCGGAGTGGCGTAAGAGACGCGACCAACTACCGTTGATTCGCCTTGAGCGCCTTCTTCCGCAACCGGATCGATTTGGGCGTCACCTCGACATATTCGTCGTCGGCAATGAACTCGATCGCCTGCTCGAGATTCAGAAGCCGAGGCGGTACGAGCCGGATCGCTTCATCGGCTGTGGACGCGCGCATGTTGGTAAGCTTCTTCTCCTTCACGATATTCACGTTGAGGTCGGCGTCGCGCGAGTTCTCGCCGACGATCATGCCTTCGTAAACTTCCGTGCCGGGCTCGACAAACATTTCGCCGCGCTCCTGGAGATTGAAGATCGCGTAGCCGGTAGCCTTGCCGGGGCGATCCGCAACCAGCGCTCCGGTCGGGCGCCTCGGGATGTCGCCCTGCCACTCGACGTAGCCGTAGAACAGCGAGTTCATGATCGCGGTCCCTTTCGTATCGGTCAACAGCTCGCTCCGCAGCCCGATCAAGCCGCGCGAAGGAATGTGAAATTCGAGCCGCACGCGCCCGGAGCCGTGATTGATCATTTTTGTCATCTTGCCTTTGCGCGATCCGAGCTTTTCGATTACGACGCCGACAAATGGTTCGGGACAGTCGATCACCAGTAACTCGAGCGGCTCATGCAACTTATCATTGATTTGCCGCGTCAGAATTTCCGGCTTGCCGACCGTCAGTTCGTAGCCCTCGCGGCGCATCATTTCAATAAGGATCGCAAGTTGCAACTCGCCGCGTCCCATCACCTTGAACGCGTCCGGACCACCCGCCTCTTCCACCTTGATGGATACGTTCGTCAACAACTCCCTGTTCAGTCGGTCGCGCAGGTTGCGCGAGGTGACAAACTGGCCTTCACGACCGGCGAACGGAGACGTGTTGATGGTGAAGGTCATCGCGATGGTCGGCTCATCGATCTGCACCTTCGGCAGCGGGCGTGGGTCCTCCGCGCTGGTCACCGTTTCGCCGATCGTGATCCCTTCCACACCGGCGATGGCCAGAATATCCCCCGGCCGTCCAACCGTCTCATCGACGCGCTTGAGACCCTCGAACGAGTACAGCTTCGTGATCTTTGTTTTCTGTAAAGAACCATCCAGCTTCGCGATCGCCACTTCATCGCCATGCCGCAGCGTTCCGTTGAACACGCGGCCGATCGCCAGACGCCCCAGGTAGTCGCTGTAATCGAGATTCGCGACCAGCAGTTGGAGCGCGGCCTCGGGGTCGCCGGCGGGCGGCGGGATGCAGTCGATGATGAGATCGAACAGCGGCCGCAGGTCCTTGCTCGGGTGGTCAGGCGAGCGCTTTGCAATTCCGGCCTTCGCATTCGTGTACACGACAGGAAAGTTGAGCTGATCTTCGGTCGCATCGAGATCGATGAACAGATCATAGATCTCGTTCAGCACTTCCTGAATTCGAGCGTCGGGCCGGTCGATTTTGTTGATCACGACGATCGGCGGCAGCTTCGCCTCGAGCGCCTTCATCAGGACATAGCGCGTTTGCGGCAGAGGTCCTTCGCTCGCATCCACCAGCAGCATGACGCCGTCCACAATCTTCAGCGCGCGCTCCACCTCGCCGCCAAAATCGCTGTGGCCCGGCGTGTCAACAATATTGATTTTCACGCCGCCGTAGCGCACGCCGGTCGTTTTGGCCAGGATCGTGATGCCGCGCTCCCGCTCCAACTCGTTGGAGTCCATGACGCGCTCGGCGACAGCTTCGTTTTCGCGGAAGATGCCGCTCTGCCTGAGCATGGCGTCCACCAGCGTGGTCTTCCCATGGTCTACGTGCGCGATGATGGCGATGTTTCGAGTACTCACAGGCGTCGATTGCCGCTATTCAATTGTCAGCAGGGGAATGGGGGAGTTCCGCTTTCAGGATATCATCGAGCAGCGCCTCGATCCGGGCGCGGATTTTCGCCGCAAGTGCGGGGTTGCTGGCGCTCGTCGAGATCGCGATTTGGATATTTGCGCGCCGCGCGCGCGCCGGAACAATGAAATCGCCCTGGGCGGGGGCGTCGGCCACATTCACTGGAATGCCGAGCGACCTGGCTTCCCGAGCCACGCGGGCATTGACGTTCCGGCGGTCCGTCGCCGCGAATGCGAGACGCGCGCCGGCCAGGTCGCCGGCGCGATACTCGCGCGCGATCCGCTCCACCGGCGCCGCGCTGAATCGCTCATCAAAGCGCGGCGCAATGACGGTGACCCGCGCGCCGGCTTCGATGAGCGCCACGGTCTTCCGGTATGCCACCCTTCCTCCGCCGACCACCACGGCGCGCTTGCCCGAAATATCCAGAAACAGCGGGTAGAAACGCCTGGCTGGGTTCATCGGGGCTCTTCGGCGGCTCACCCGGCCGCCGGCGCGCTGAGATCGTATTTCGCCAGCTCGAGCTTCGCCACCGTCTCGCGGTGCACCTCATCCGGACCATCCGCC
>DASRCT010000097.1:0-81397 GCA_035652975.1 Bryobacteraceae bacterium
TTGAACCGGCGACCTGCTGATTACGAATCAGCCGCTCTACCAGCTGAGCTAGGGTGGCCTGTTCTCGATTGTAGCACCACCCTTGACCTCCTCCACCGCTGAGCTTCGCCGGCGGCCGCCAGATGGTCGGCGGCTGAGTCGAGCTCGGCGTGTTTTCGCGCTTGGAACAGCATTGGCGCGTGACAGTTCACACGCGTATTGAGGTTTCCAGGTACGATCATCAGACGAGGTGAAAAGAGCCGGTCTGTGCACGGTTGCGTTCTGGGCGATGCTGTGCATCTTTCTCGCCGCGATTCTGACTCCGCCGGCATTTCCCAGCCAGGACGGCCCAGTCCATCTGTATTACGCGCAGGTCACGCGTGAGCTGATCAGAGACCGCTCGACCTGGGGCGGTTATTTCGTACTCCGTCCGGGCGTACCGCCCTATGTGCTTCATTATTTGTTGTTGTTTCTTTTCGAAGCATGGCTTCCGCCGCTCATCGCCGAAAAGATGCTGGCCGCGCTCTCGGTGGGGCTGCTGTGCACCGCCTTCCGGTCGATGACGAGGGCGCTTGAGCCGCGGGCAAACTGGACGACGCTGCTCATTTTCCCCATCGCAACGCATAAGCCGCTGTATATGGGCTTCTACAACTTTTCACTCGGCATGGGAATCGCTCTTTCAGTGTGCGCCTGGTGGATCCGGCGGTCGCGTCAGTTCAGGGCTCGCGAGCTGGCGATATTCCTGGCGGGCGTCGCTCTGCTGTCCATAACTCATCCGGTCGCATTGGCTTTGACGTTGCTGTTCGCTGCGATGGAAGTCGCCGTTGGCGGCATCCGCGATCGGCTGCGGTTGCTCGCGCTCGGCGCGGGATGCCTGTCCCTGTTCTACATTGCCCTGTATATGAATTCGTCTGGCGCACGCCTCATAGCCGGTTTCCCCGCGATGCTGTCCCACGCAGGATCGGCGCTCGAAGCAATCTGGCCGATGCGAACGCCGCTGCACCAGATGGTCCGGACCGCGGTGTGCGCTGGAGTCTTGGGTTTACTGGCGCTTCGCCTCGGATCCGGGCGCTTGAACGCCGGCGCAATGGCCGCCTTGGTCTTTGCCGTAGCCTGCGGCGTCGCATTCATCATCGCGCCGGAGAACATGAATGGCGGCGACTATTTTAATGAACGCTTCGCGATTTTCGGGTTTGTCTTCGCGCTGGCGTTGTGCGCGTCCATCGCCGGACCGCGCCACGTGGAGCTCAGCGCCGGCCTTGCCGCGGCCGTCTTATCGCTGACGCTGCTCATCGAACAAGGCGTCCGGACGCGGCCCTTTGCCGTGGAGGCGGCGCGACTGGACCATGCAATCGCCCCGCGGCCCAATCAGCGCGGCGTCGTCCTGGCCACGCGCGGCGCGATCGGCCCTGCGGACTTCAACTTTTCTCCGTGCGCGCATATCGCGGCGCATTATTTCCGCCGTGCGCACGCTATTCTGCTCAATTCCGTGTGGCTGCACATGCCGATCGCAGCCATCAGGCCGCGAGCCTGGGAAGCCGGGCAGTTTCTTGATGCGCACCGCCTGGCCGAGTTCGGGCTGCGCCATCCGGAACGCCTTCCGCGAGTCGATTTCATCGCCGCCGAGTCGTGCCCGCCCGGATCGAGCGATCCGGGTTTGGATCGTCTGGTCCGGCTATACGGCGCGGAGCATACGATCTTGCGGACAGCGTGCGTAACCATCCGCGCTCATCTGCGTTCCTCCGCGGCCAAGTACGCGATCGACTCAAAGTGATAGGTCTGTGGGAAGAGATCCAGCAGGATGAGCTTCGTAATTCGATAGCCGCCGGCGACGAGCGCTGCGAGATCCCGGGCAAGGGTCGACGGATCGCAAGAGGCGATATGAATGCGCCGCGGCCGCAGTCGAACGAGTTCCGCGGTCACGCGCTTGCCTAAACCCGCCCGGGGCGGATCGGCCAGTACAAACTCGGCGCTCCGCTCCATGCCTGCGAGAAACGGCTCCACGCCGGCATGCGCAACTCTGATGTCCAGCGCCGCTCGCTCGGCGTTGGTTTTGAGATCGTGAACCGCGCTCATCGCCGACTCCACCGCGGTCACCTCGTCGAAACGGCGCGCGAGCGCGAGCGAGAACAACCCGACCCCTGCATACAGATCGAGCGCGCTGGAGCCCGCCGCATCGCCCGTAGCGGCCTGGACCAGGGCGTCGAGAAGAAATCGGTTGACCTGGAAAAACGAATTGTGGCTCACCTGAAAGACATGGCCCGCGGCGCGATAGTTCAGCGCGCCCCGCACCAGCCCTGGAATCTCCTCCGCGCACCAGTCGAAAAACCGCCGGGCCACGGGCATCCCGGTGTCGAGCACGTTCAGGAGCACACTCGCCTCGTCCGTGAACAGCTCGACGGCGCGAATGAAACCGGGGAAGCGCCGGTCGCGCATCATACGAGCCAGGATAGCGAGGGTCTCGTTAATCTTCGGCGATGAGATGGGGCAGCGATCCACGGGCGTCAGGCGATGCGATCCATTCGCAAAATATCCGATCCGGCGCCGCTCGATATGAAATTGGCTGCGGTTTCGATATCCGAGCGGAGGGCCCGAAATGGTTTCAATTTCGCCGGTGAAATCGATGCGCCCAACGCGCCGCAGCTGCTCGCGCAAAATAGCCGCCTTCTGCTCCACCTGGAACTCGTAGCGGGCGTGCTGGTAATGGCATCCCCCGCACTCGTAAAACAAGGGGCACGGCGGCGCGTACCGATGTGGAGACGGCGAGATGACTTCGATGAGGCGTGTGCGGATCAGATCCGGCCGTTCCTGCTCCGGCTCCACGCGCGCCACTTCCCCAGGAAGCACGAATGGCGTCAGCGCCACGCGGCCGTCCACTCGAGACAGCCCCTGACCTCCATAAACCCACTTTTCAACGGTTACTTCGTTTACGATGGAACTTTAACCCCTCCTTAGCATGAAAGCACGAGTTTTCTCCGGTATCCAACCGACCGGAAACACGCACATCGGCAATTATCTTGGCGCGCTGAAAAATTGGGTAAAGATGCAGTACGATTACGAGAGCATTTTCTGCATCGTCGATCTGCACGCAATCACGCTGTATCAGAACCCGGCCGAGTTGCGCAACAAGATCGAAGAATTGGCCGGCATCCTGCTTGCCATAGGCATTGATCCGCAACACTCCACCCTCATCGTGCAGAGCATGATGCCAGCACACGCCGAGCTGGCGTGGATGCTGACCTGCGTAACGCCGGTAGGATGGCTGGAGCGGATGACGCAGTACAAGACGAAAGCCGCCGTGCAGGAGACGGTCGGCGATGGCGTGCTCCAGTATCCCGTCCTCATGGCAGCCGACATTCTGCTATACCAGGCCGCGATTGTTCCCGTGGGTGAGGATCAGGCGCAGCATCTTGAGCTGACTCGCGACATTGCTCAGCGATTCAACTCCCTGTATGGCGAAACGTTCATCATGCCGGAGACGAAGCTTCCCGCGGTTGGGGCGCGCATCATGGGTCTCGATGAGCCCGAGAAGAAAATGAGCAAGTCCGCGCCGGGGTCTGGTCACGCCATTGCGCTGCTGGATCCGGCGGATGTAATTCGAAAAAAAATCATGCGCGCCACCACAGATTCCCAGCCGTGCGTCAACTTCGATTCGCCCGGCGCCGGGGTCGCCAATCTGATCAGCATTTTCCAGTCGTTCACGGAATGGCCGGGCGACAAGGTTCGCGAGCATTTCGCCGGTATGCGCTACGGCGACCTCAAGAAGCAGGTGGCCGAGGCCGTGATTGCGCATCTGGAGCCCATTCAACAACGGTACCGGGAGATCACTGCGGACCGCGCGTGCGTCGCAAAGATTCTGCGCCAGGGCGTCGAGCGCGTGTCGCCGATCGCAAACGACACGGTTCGCAGAGTCAAGCAGGCGATGGGGCTGTACGTGGCGCCCTGATTATGGCGCCGCAAGGAATTGCGCTAGCCGATTACGGCCGGCTGATTTGCCGCAACCGAAATTTCCGCCTCTTGTGGTCGGCCCAGATCGTCAGCGAGCTGGGCGACTGGTTCTATTCGGTCGCCATCTACAGCTTTCTGCTGCAGATCGCCGGGACGGCGCAATCGGTGGCGCTGGCGTTCATGCTCCAGGTGCTGCCGCAGTTCTTTGCAGCGCCCACGGCCGGCGTTATCAATGATCGGATCAGCCGCAAAAAGGCGATGATTTTCGCCGATTGGATGCGCGCCGGCATCGTGCTTGCCATGGTGCTGGTTCGCTCGCGCGACATGGTCTGGCTTCTGTACCTGCTGCTGTTCTGCGAAACCATCATGTGGGCGTTGTTTGAGCCGGCCCGCAGCGCCGTAGTTCCGAATATCGCCGCCGGGGCGGATCGCGTAGTGGCGAACGCGCTCTCCTCGACCACGTGGTCGTTTAATTTCGCGATTGGGTCGGCGCTGGGCGGCTTTGTAGCGGCGATGTACGGCCGCGACGCGGTGTTCATCCTCAATTCGCTCTCGTTCGTGCTGTCGGCGATTCTGATCAGCCGCATGCGATTCGAGGAACCGCATGCTGCCGGACGTCTGCCGCTTTGCATGCGCGATCTGTTCGACTACAAGCCGATGGCCGAAGGCGTCCGCTACGTCAGCCGTGATGCGCGGTTGATGGCGACGATGCTGGTCAAGGCCGGCCTGGCGCTCATGGGCGCGAACTGGGTCATCATTCCGATCATGGGCGAACGCCTCTTTCCCGTGCACATCGAGGGTTTTCGCGGAGCGCAGGCAGCCACGATGGGCATGAGTATCCTGCTTGCATCACGAGGCGTGGGCGCGATTGTTGGCGCGTTTGCCAGCACGTCGCTGGTCGGGGCATCGTCGCTGCGCCAGCGCATGGGCATTCTCTTCGGTTTCGTCGCCGGAGGCTTGGGGTACTTGCTGCTGGCCCAGACGAGCACGATCTGGTGGGCCTGCGCCGCGTTGGTCGTCGCGCATGCGGGCGGATCGGTCGTGTGGGTGGCGTCCACGACGCTACTCCAGGATCAGACCCATGATGCATTCCGGGGGCGCGTATTTTCCGCGGAATTCGCGTTTACCACGCTAACGCTCGCCGCCAGCAGCCAAGCCGCAGGACTGGCGATGGATCACGGCGCGGGCGTGCGCGCGGTGGCGTTTGCGACCGGCCTCGCAGTGCTGGCGCCCGCAGTGGCGTGGGCGTACGCGCAGCGGCTGTGGTCTTCCCCGCCCCGGACCCGCCGCGCATAGTCCATCAGGATGTCGCCGCCGCATTCCAAAATTCGCGCACTCCCGCCCTGTCCATTAACTCCGCAGTCTTTGTGTACGCCTCCCGCACCCATTCGAGAATTTTGTGCGGCTCCGGCGAGTATTCCAGTTCGATGCTGACGACGCCGTTATAACCCGTATCCCGTAGCGCCTCGAGATACGGCGGGAAGTCGACCACGCCGCGCCCGGGCGGCAGGTCGCCGTGCTTCTTGCCGTCGCAATCGGACAGATGCACATGCGCGATCCTCCCCTTCAAACGCCCGATTCCGGAAGCCGGCGATTTCGAAAGGTGCAGGTGCGAAATGTCGAGATTGGCCCTGACCTGCGGATGATCCACTTCGTCAAGAAACTCGACCATCTTGTCCAGGCTGTTCACGATCGACTCGCGAAACGGTTCCAGCTCAACTGCGATCTCGAGACCCAGACTCTCGGCGTACTCCCCCGCCTTGCGCGTCTGTTCGACAGCCCACCGCCACTGGTCGTCAGGCGCGATCACCTCCCGCTGCCACACGTACTCGCCCAGCACCAGGAGGAGATTGCGCGCCTCGAGCTCATAACAGAAATCCAGATGTGATTCGACCCGCCGCAAATGAAACTGCCGCACCGAAGCGTTGAAGTCGGCAATGCCGAGCGCGCAGCAGCACACCGAAATGACGGGGATATCCACCTCGCGGCATGTATCTTTAATCAGCCTGCGCTCCCGGACGTCGATCTCCGTCGGGTCCGCGAGGATATCGATCGTGTCGAAGCCAATCTCCTTCGTGTAACGGATTCCGTCGGCTGTTCCGACGGGCGATCCGAGCCATGCCGAATTAATCAGTCCGAGCTTCATTCGATTTCTCCTGGATCTCGTCGATTCGCACCGGCCGGTGTTCGTCAAGCGAACGGTAGCAGGCCTCGACCAGCGCCATCGTCTTCAAATTATCGCGGCCGCTGATCGCCGGCGTGCGTCCTGTCGCCAGCGCATCCAGCAGGTCGCCCATGGTTCCGGCGAACGCGTCCGGAAACCAGACCTCGCTCCATTGCGGCCGTATGATGCGGCCGGGCTCGCGCCGGGTCGCATACTCGATCGTGCTCGGAACGGCGTTCGGATATCCCGGCCAGCCGATCGCGCCCTGAGCAAAACCGTCCGTGCCTTCGATTCGCCACCTGATATAAATGTCGGACGCGGCGCCCTCGCGCGCCGGGCCCGCCCACACGTCGTCCCAGGCCGCCGCGCGCATTCCGTTCGCGTATTCGAGGATGTAGAGCACGATGCCGTCGCGGTGCGGAAATTTCGTCCGCGGATCCGGCCGCGCGCTGGCGTACACGAATTCGGGATCGCCGAACCAGTAGCGGAACGTGTCCAGGTGATGGATGCTCATGATTGCAAGCGTCAGCCGTCCGTACTCGCGCGCCCATGGCTGCCAGTGCGGGATTGCGCGCATGTCCACGGCGCCGAGCACCGGATCCCCCAGCTCGCCGCGATCAAGCAGGGTCTTTGCCGCGCGAACGGACTGGTCGTAGCGCATGTTCTGATTCACGGCCAGCACGATGCCGGCCTGCTCGCACGCTCGAACGATTGCGGCCGCCTCGGCGTATGTCAATGCGAGCGGCTTTTGCGCGAGAATGCCTTTAATCCGAGTCGGCCGTTGCAGCGTGCGGCGGATCATCTCCGGCTGCACGTGCGGCGGCACGGCGATGTCAAGCACTTCGACGCTCGGATCGTTCAGCAGATCGTCGACAGTGTCATAGGCATGAGAAATGCCTCTGAGCGCGGCAACCTCTCGCGCCCGCGCGGGATTTGCCGATGCGATCGCGCGCACGTTGAACCCGGCCTTCGCATAGGCGACAAGTTGGACGTCGCGGACGATGAACCCGGCGCCAATCACTCCGATGCCGAAGTCAGTGCGCGCGGGCGGAGGCGGTACATGATTCAGCATACGTGTACACTCCAACTGTATATGCTCCGCGTATTCTTCGCCTTCATCGCGGCAGCGTGCGCCGCGCAGAACTTTACCGATATCAAGCCCAGCCCGCAGCAGGTGGAATGGCAGGATCTCGAAATCGGCGCGCTGTTCCACTTCGGACCGAATACGTTCATGGACCGCGAATGGGGCGACGGCACGGCCGATCCCAAAATTTTTAATCCCGCCGAGTTCAACGCCGAGCAGTGGATTGTCGCGGCGCAATCGGCGGGCGTGAAGTACGTTGTCATGGTCGCGAAGCACCACGACGGATTCTGCCTGTGGCCCACGGCCGCTACGCCCTATAGCGTGAAGAACAGCCCCTGGCGCGACGGCAAAGGCGATATTGTCCGCGAAGTGGCCGCCGCGGCGCGGAAACACGGAATGAAATTCGGCGTGTACCTCTCTCCATGGGACCGGCACGAGCCCTCCTATAAGAACAATGCCGAATACGACCGTTTCTACCGGCGCCAATTGCGCGAGTTGGCCACGCGCTACGGCGAACTGATCGAGTTCTGGCTGGACGGCGCCGGCAGCGAGGGCCACGTCTATGATTTCGACAGCTATGTTCGGGAATTGCGGACCTATCAGCCTAACACGCTCCTGTTTGCTGACGTCGGATTCCTGAAGTACGGCGATCTGCGCTGGGTGGGCAACGAGGCGGGCGTGGCGAATGAGGAGAACTGGAACGTCGTCGACCGGCTCGGGTATCTGCGATACCGTCCCGCCGAGGCCGACACGCCGCTTCGCAAACGGCGCTGGTTCTGGCATCCAAACGACGAGAAGAGTCTCAAATCAGTTGAGGAGCTCATTGACGCGTATCACAAAACCGTTGGTCGCGGGGCGCAGTTGATGTTGGGCCTCGCTCCGGACAACCGCGGCTTGCTGCCCGATCCCGACGTCGAGCGTCTGGGAGAGTTTGGCCAAGCCATCCGCGCGCTCTATGCGAACAATCTTGCGCTCGACAAGCGACATCCGGCGCTTGACGGCGATCCTGACACGGTGTGGGAATCGCCGACGGGCAGTCATTCCGCCGTGATCGAAGCGCAGTGGGACAGCCCTCGCACTTTCGACCGCACGGTCGCCATGGAATGGCTCAACGCTGGCCAGCGTATTGCCAAATACGCGATCGAAGCGCTCGAGGAAGGCGATTCCTGGCGACGCCTCTACACCGGCTTAACCATCGGACACAAAAAGATCGACATTTTTCCCCCGGTGACGGCTCGCGCTGTCCGGCTGAAGATTCTCTCGGCCTCGGACAGACCGATGATCCGGGAGTTTCAAGTTTACTTGGGGAAACGGTAGGTTGGTGGAGGCGAGGGGAGTCGAACCCCTGTCCGAGAAAGTCCGCCGTCAGAAGACTACGTGCGTATCCGATTCGTCAGTTGTCGGCGGCCGCCATCAGAACCGGCGAAGAAAGCGACCGCTTAGTCCGATTATTCTCGACCCTCGGCTCCGGACCGAAGCCTGCGGTCCATCCTGCCATATGACGCCCCTGAGCTGCCATGCAGGACTGACAGCCCGAGCGGCCGCTTAAATCATTAAGCAGCGTAAGCAAACTGCTGATTGGCAGTTATGGTTTTCCGATCGTTTTACGGGAGCTCGGAACCCGGCACGCCTTCTCACAACGCTCCAATCCCGTCGAATCCGGTGCGCCCCCAAACTCGACGTCGCCGGATTTCCATCCGGCAACACCAGTATATTCGATGCAGGAAGCTCCAGGACCGATTCATCGGAACCACTTGCGCATACGGTCCCGCAGCCGGGAGTACCATGAGGCGTTTTGCTTTGAGCTGTCCGCGCCGCTCGCGTTGGCGGCCACCTGCACCGGCTCGCCGGCCTGGCCCGGCGCGCTCATGCGGTAAGGCTCCTTTTTGACGAGCGTCACCCGATAGCCGTTGAACGTATACGTGTTTTTGGTAATCTGCCCGTCCTCCTCCAGAATGAGTGAAAACATTGCGCCCTCGCCCCGTTCCGGCGAACCCTTGTGGGCCTCCACAGGATAATAGCCTTTAAGGTTCCGCTCCCGGTACGCGGTCTCGTAGCGGTGATGCCTGAGACTCCAGACGAAAACACGCACCCCGTCAAATTCATACGGAACGGCGTGTTCAGACAGGGTCGTCCACAGCCAGAAGTGCTTCAACTGATCGCCGTCATGGACGTCGGCGAGCGGGAAATACGATGTGATCCGGTGCCCCTCAGCATACTGCGCCACCTCGTCCGGAATGGCCATGATGAGGTTGCGGCTGAGCACCCAGCCGGTGGTCCCGTCCTTGGCGCGGACCAGCGACCAGTCCTCCATGACGGCCGGTTTTTCAGCCGGTTTTTCGACCAGCTCGGGCGGCAGGGCGCTTTTGCTCATCTCCAGCCAGTTGCGCGGCGGAGCGGGCGGCTTCGGCATGGGCGGCGGGGGAATCCGGGCGCTTTCTTTCTTTTCGCGGCTCCGGCGTGAAATCGCAGCGGGTCGGGCGATGACCAGCTCCGGGACTTCCCGCGGGGACGACGTCTTGGGGGCGATGCGATGGCCGATGACATCCACAGTCTGCTTCTCGCCGATCTGCGCAAAGCTCGGCGAACCGCGGCTCGGTTCAGTGTGGATGTTCAGCGGCTCGTAGACCGTCGCCTGGCCTTGTGAGGGCAGTCGCGCGGAATCCTCAGCGAGTTTCCGGAGCTGCTCCATCTGCTCCGTGGACATAAGCTGCCGCATGTCCGTCCATCCAATGGCGCCAGTTGCCGTGCGAACCTTAACGAAGCGGCGCCGGGCGCCCAGGATATCCAGGCGGTCACCATGCTTCAGAGTGGCCACCGTGGGCGACTTGGGCGCAAGCTCTTTGCGAAGGTTCAGTTGGGCGGGTCCGACGTATGCCTGCCCAAGCGCAGGCGCCCCTTTAGGCCCGGAACTGCACGCGATCAGCAGGACGGCGATCGCGCAGAGAACTGCAAGTCTGAGATGCGCGGACATTCGGCGGGCTGCTACTAATTAGCATATCAAGAGGCGCCGTCATGCCCGAGCAAAACGATACTGAGAAACAGGTGGAATTTTACTGTCCGCAGTGCCATATGCCAGCGCCGGATCCGCTGGTCTGCGGGGACTGCTCGGCCGTGATCTGCCGCCGCTGCGGCGCGCCGCTGGAGCGAGTCGATGAGTTGGGAATCGGGTGAAACCTATGATACTCAAGATTTACCAGGCCGGCTGCGACATCTTGCGGCAGGAATGCAGGCCGCTGACAGCCGACGAAATCATCGGCGCGCCGATACAACAACTGATCGAGTGGATGCGCGAAACCATGCGCGACGCTCCGGGCGTCGGCCTTGCGGCCCCGCAAGTCGGCGTTGCCGTCCAGCTCGCGGTTATCGAAGATCGGCCGGAGAACCTGCGCGACCTCAATCCCCGACAACTGGCCGAGCGCGAACGCGAGCCCGCGCCGTTTCAAGTCATCGTGAATCCGCGCATCTGGCTGGACGGCCCGACGGCGGAATTCTTCGAGGGCTGTCTCAGCGTCGCGGGATTTACGGCCATCGTCCCCCGTGCTCGCCGGGTCACCGTGGAGTGCCTAAACGAACGCGCTGAGCCCGTCAAGATCGACGCCGTCGGCTGGTACGCCCGCATCCTCCAGCACGAGATTGATCATCTGCATGGACGCCTGTATGTGGATCGCATGCTCTCGCGGTCGTTTATGACCATGGAGAATTACACGCGGCGGTGGAAAGATGCGCCGATTGAAGAAGTAAAACGCGCGCTCGCAATCCAGGACTAGGGTACGAATGTCACCAGCGTCTTTGTCGGCCGGTTTGGCGCAATCGTAAATGGCCCGGCGCCCGCCGGCACATGCCACACTTGGCCGCCCCGGTACGGCCGCCCCGCAATCCATCCCCCGCCTTCGATAATCACGAGCAATTCGAACCCGGCCGCGCTCGGTCGATATTCCGATAGCCGCTCAAAGTGAACTTCCTTGGCTGCGAAATACGGGCAGTAGGCGAGAAATCCGTCCGGCACGCCAGTCGGCGGGCGATACGGATCGAGCCGCGAAACGGCGCACGCCTTGTCCAGATGCAGCTCCCGGGGGCGTCCGTAATCGTACAAGCGGTATGTCACGTCGGAGAACTGCTGGATCTCGCAAATCGCAAGGCCCGGTCCAATCGCGTGAATTGTGCCCGGCGGGATAAAGATGGCGTCTCCGGGGCGCGCCTCGGTCCAGTTCAGCAGGCGTTCGATCTCCCCAGTCATCGCCGCTTCGCGCAGCCGCGCCGGCGTGATCGGCTCGCGCAGTCCGATCGCGATCTGCGCGCCCGGATCGGCGCGCAGGATCCGCCACATTTCCGTCTTGCCGCGGCAGCCTTCATTCGGACCGGCGTACGCATCGTCAGGATGCACCTGAACTGATAACCGGTCCGATGTGAACAGCAGCTTGACCAGAATCGGGAGCTCCTGCTCGGATTCAAACCAGATCTCGCCAATGGGGACGTCGCTTGCAGGATACCAGGGCTCAAGGCGCGTGCTGCCCCAGATTTTCTCGCGGAACGACGGCCGCAGCGGCACAGGGACGGCGCCCTTGGGCGGCGGGCTCATCCGCGGCAACTGGCGATGAATTTTTCGAGCCGGTCGAGACCGCGCTCCAGTTCCTTCATCGATGTGGCGTAGGAAATCCGAATGTGATCGCGGGTCCCGAACGCTTCGCCTGGAACCACCGCCACGAACTCCTCCGCAAGCAGCTTTTCGGCAAACTGCAAAGAATTCGCGATGCCGTTGCGGAACGCCGCCGAGACGTTCGGATATGCGTAGAAGGCGCCCTGGGGCTGGGCCATAGTCACGCCGGGAATGGAGCGCAGCCGTCGCACTACGTAATCCCGCCGCGCGCGGTATTCGGCGAGCATCGTGCTCACAGATTCCTGAGGACCGCGCAGCGCCTCCACGGCCGCGCGCTGCGCGATTGAGGTCGGGTTCGAGGTGCAATGACTCTGGAGTTTGTTGATCGCCGCGATCACCGGCGCGGGCGCCAGCGCGAAGCCGATGCGCCACCCCGTCATCGCATAGGTCTTGGAAAGCGATCCCGCCACCAGCACCGTCTCTTTGGCGCCCGGCAATGAGGCGATCGAATATGGCTCGCCCTCATACAGGAAGCGGCAGTAGCATTCGTCCGTCATCAGCCAGACGCCGCGTTCGGAGGTGAGGGCGTAGATCTTCTCGAACTCGGCCCGCTCGAGCACCGCGCCGCTCGGATTGGACGGCGAGTTGATGATCACCATCCGCGTCTTGGGCGTCAAGCGCCGCTCGATCATGGAAGCGGTGAGTTGGAATCCGCTTTGTTCGTCGGTGTCCACGAAAACGCACTTGCCGCCCGCGTAGTTGACGACATCCTTGTATGTCACCCAGTAAGGGACGGGAATGATAACCTCGTCGCCGGGGTCGACCAGCACCTGCATCAGGTTGAAGATCGCGTGCTTGCCGCCCACCGTGACGATGCACTCCGAAGGCGCGTACCTGGTTCCGTAGTCGGCTGCGTGACGCTCACAGATCGCCTGTTTGAGCTCTACGATGCCGCCCGTTGCCGTATATTTCGTGAAATTTGCTTCGATGGCCTCGATTCCCGCGCGCTTTACGTTTTCGGGCGTCGGGAAATCGGGTTCTCCGGCGCCGAAATCCACCACGTCGGCGCCCTCTCGCCGAAGACGGTCGGCTGTCGCAGCCACCTTCATCGTGGATGATTCACTGATCGTCGATACCCGGCCGGCCAGACCCGGCGAGGATTGCACCTTGGTTGACTGCATCACGCTTTTGCTGTTCTCCCCGAGACTTCTCTTAACCGTGTTTCAACGGAGGGCGGCACCAGCCCTGAAATGTTCCCCCCGAGGCTGAATACCTCCTTCACCAGCCTGGAGCTGACGAACGAGTATGCTTCTCCAGCCATGAGAAAGACTGTCTCAATCGCAGGGTGAAGGCGGCGGTTCATCAGCGCCATCTGCAACTCGTACTCGTAGTCGGAAATGGCGCGAATTCCGCGCAGAATCACCGTGGCCCCGCACTTGTCGGCGAAATCCACCAGCAAGCCGTCGAACGAATCGACCGTCACGTTGGGGTACTCATCGCCGAGCACCTCCCGCAGCATGCCGATCCGCTCGCTCACGCTGAACAGCGGCTTCTTATGCTCGTTCCTGAGGATCGCCACCACCAGACTGTCAAACAAGCGGGCGCCGCGCGCAATCAGGTCCAGGTGCCCGTATGTTATGGGATCGAAGGACCCCGGATAGACCGCGACTATACGCGTCGGCTGCTGGGACAATGTTTAATTTTACCATCTTGGGTCGGATCGCCCAAGGCAGACCAACGGGCGGCGTTAAATTCCTACATCCGGCAAATCCGGGGTCATGGCCCGTTTGCCCCAGGAGGCGCCGGCAGGACACGCTTCGATTTGAAGTGCAACAATTGGCAGTTGGCCGACACGGATCGCGAGTTCACCTGCAATATCTGCGGCGCCGTCAACCGCTGCGCCGATGAGCAGTTCGCGCGTGAAAAGCCGAGTTGCGCAGGGTGCGGATCGAGCGTGCGCACGCGCGGGATTATCCAGATGTTCTCCCGCGAACTGTTCGGCGTTGACATTCCGCTGCCGGATCTTCCACGCCTCAAGGCCCTGCGCGGCATCGGATTCAGCGACTCGATGGACTACGCCGAACGGCTGGCGGCGAAATTCGATTACCGCAATACGTACTACCACAAGGAGCCGCGGTTTGACGTCACTACCATACCCGAGCACGAGCTCGGCGCCTACGACTTCGTCGTCTCCAGCGAAGTTTTCGAACACGTGCCGCCTCCCGTCGAAATCGCCTTTCAAAATGTCTTCCGACTGTTGAAGCCTGACGGCGTGTTTCTTATGACCGTGCCCTATACGTTGGAGCACGATACGGCCGAGCACTTTCCTGAACTCCACGATTACGGTCTGTTGCAGCTAAGCCATGGCTCTGTGCTGGTGAACCGCACGCGCTGCGGCCAGTGGCAAGTTTTTGACAAGCTTGTGTTTCACGGCGGCGGCGGATCCACGCTGGAAATGCGCCGCTTCAGCGAACGCGACCTGCGCGCTATGCTCGCCGGCGCGGGTTTTTCCTCGATCGAAATCTATGGCGGGAACTACCTCCCCTTCGGCATCCTCCGAACCGAAAACTGGTCTTTGCCGATCGCGGCGCGCAAGCGACCGTTTTCCTTCCGACTGGCGTACGTGCGGGAAGTGATGGAGCAATGGGCAGAATGGCTCCGGCGCGCTCGCGAGTTTGAAGCCAAAGCGCGTTCGCTCGAAGCCGAATTCGACCAGTACGTAAAATGGGCGACCGCCCGCATCGGCGACCTCGAATCGGACCTGAAAGAGCGCACAGATTGGGCGCTCCGGCTCGAGGGCGAGTTAAAGGAGCGCACCGCCTGGGCGCTCAGTTTGGAAAAGGAGCTCGCCGAGCATGTCGACCTGGCGCGGCGACTTCAGGCCGAGTTCCAAGAGCGGACCCGGTGGGCCGTAGATCTTCAGCGCGAGGTCGACGAGCTGCGCGCGCAGCTTGCGCGCGTGCGCGGAGCGCTGTGGACCAAGGCGGGGCGCGCGATTGGCGCCGTGAAATGACCCCGCCGCCCGCGACGCGGGTGAAGATGATTCGCCAGGACGGCTGGCTAGGCCCCAAAATACGGCCCGGCGCTAGCGCTTCTGCGCGGTTGGCAGGCGCGCTCTGAGACAATAGCCATCAGGTGTGACATGCAATCTGAGGACCATGGCCTGCCCGTCTGCCCTTTCTGTGATCTGCCCATCGAGCCGGGCCAGGAAACGGCAGAGCTGAACGGCCAGTTGATGCATTTCGATTGCTACCGTGAAAGGACCGGCTCGTAAGGGTCGACGTCCCAGCTTAGACCGTTTGTGCAAATCCATGCCGTTGGTTCTGGCCCTCATGTTCCTCCGGGTGGCGACTTACAATGTGCATTCGTGCCGGGGCCTGGACCTCAGAATGAAGCCGGACCGGATCGCGCGCGTCATCCAACACACGCGCGCCGACGTCATCGCGCTTGAGGAAGTGCGTTTCGAACAGGCCGAGGCGATTGCCCGGCAGCTTGGGCTCGCCCACGTGTTCGGCCTTGCCGATATTCTCGGCGGCCATCCGTTCGGCAACGCGATTCTCAGCCGCCGCCCCATCACAGCGTGGCGCAACTATCCGATCGGCGCGCCGCGCCGCGAGCAGAGGGCGGTCATTCGCGCTGACATCGACCTGCCCGGCGCCGCGCTGCTGCATGTGTTTGGCGTCCATCTCGGCTTGAGCGGGAACGAGCGGCGGGCTCAGACGGCGCGGCTGCTCTCCCCGGAAATTCTCGGCGATCCCGAACTCAGCGGACCGAAAATTCTGTTGGGAGATTTCAACGAACTATGCAATCGCGGCCCGGTAAACCGGGCGATTATTGCCGTAATGCGGCGCAAAAACAAACGGACGTACCCGGGTCTGTTGCCGTTGTTTCCGGTGGACCGCGTCTACTTCGGCCCTCGGCTCTCCGTCCGGGCGATGCGCGTGGACCGATGCTGGCGCGCGCTGATCGCATCCGATCATGCGCCGTTAATCGCCGATATCGAAATCGCCGACGCGGCGCCAGGCATCAATCCGGCTCAGGACCGCTGAGCCGGTTTCGTGCCACTATATTAGAATCCGCACGAATTGAAGGCCATCAATGCACAAAGATTTGACCGGTGATCCGGCCAGCGTACGGGCTTCCGAAAGCGGCGCTGGAGAGAACCCTCGGTCAAGCGCGGCGCCGCAGCCTGAGTCCATGGCGCGCGAATTTCCGGAGAATATCGAGGCGGATCGAGTGCTTGGCTGCTTTGAAAACGCCAGAGCGCTGCTGGAGGCGATGCCGGTTGGGATCTGCGTGTGCGATGCCGCTGGTTCGCGCGTGTTTTGGTATAACCAGGCTGCGCGAAACTTGTGGGGCGGTCCGCCGCAGGGCGCCATTGACGGGCAGGCCACGGTCGAAACCGGCGCCGGCCAGCGGGTCGCGATCAACGGTACAAGCATTCTCGCCCGCGATGCCGCGGGACGCGTCGCCGGCGTGGTCAACATTTTGCAAAACGAACCTCCCGCTGACCGCGGCCTGCCGCCCCTCAATGACGCCGACGCGTTCGGCCGTCTGGCTCTGGAGTTCACCGGATTAGGCACGTTCGAACTTGATTTTGCTACAAGGCGCCTTCTGTGGTCGGAGCGGGCCCGGCAAATCTTCGGCGCACAACCCGGAATTGAACCCGAATTCGACCTGCTGCTGTCCACCATTCATGCCGGCGATCGCGCGCGTTTCGAAGACGCTATGCGAGCTGCGGCGAATCCGGCAGGGAGCGGTCGCCTTGCGGGCGAATTCAGGATTGCCGCGGCGGGCGGAGCGGTGCGATGGGTGGTCATTCGCGGCGCTGTCGCCTTTGAACAGACGGGCGAAACGCGGCGTCCTCTCCGGCTCTTCGGCGCGGCGTTGGACATCACCGAAAACAAGCAGACCCACGCCCGATTGCTTGAGAGCGATCTGCGCGTGCGCCTGGCGCTCGCCGCCGCAAACATGGGCGTTTGGGAGCTTGATCTCGCAACCGGCGTCGAGACCTGGTCCACGCCGTTTGCCCTCGGCGAGGCCGGGGAACCGGCTGGGTCCGATGCGTTCGTGATCCCGCCTGAGGACGTCGAGCGAATGCGCGCCGCCATCCGCGCCACCGTGGAAACCGACGCCCCCTACGATGTTGAGTACCGCCGCATCGACTCCGGCGGCCGTTTGCGTTGGATTCACTCGGTCGGCAGAGCCGTCCGCGACGAGAATGGCAAAGCACTGCGTCTCACCGGCGTGGCGCAGGATGTTACCGAGCGCAAGTCTGCGCAGGCAGCCTTGCAGGAGGCGAACGACAGGCTGGAGACGCTGATCAACGCCTCGCCGCTTCCGATCATCACCTTCGGCACGGACGGAAATGTCACGCGGTGGAACCCCGCGGCCGAACGCGTGTTCGGCTGGAGCCAGGCGGAAGTGCTGGGCAAACCGCTCCCCTTCATCCCGCCCGAGAAGCTGGCAGAGCATCGGGAGTTGCGCGCCCGCGACTTGCGCGGCGAGAATTTCACAAATATCGAGCTGCAGCGCCGGCGGAAGGACGGTTCGAAAATCGACATACAGGTTTCCACTGCGCCCCTTCGCAATGCGCAGGGCGAGATCACCGGCATTCTCAGCGTTTACGTGGATGTCACCGGGCAGAAGCGGATCCAACGTGAGTTGGAGAATTCAGAGGCGCGTTTGCGGCTGGCGCTGGAGGCCGGCCATATGGGCGCCTGGGAATGGGACGTCGAGAGCAACATAGTGGCGTGGTCCGAGGGTCTTACCAGCGCGATGGGATTTGCGCCCGGCGAAGGTCCGCGAACGCTCGAGGAATTTTTCGCGATCGTGCATCCGGAGGACCGCGCCCGGGTTCAGAGCGCGATCCAGCGTTCGCTCGAAACCGACGCCTACTACAATGTCGAATTCCGCGTAACCGCTCCCGTTGGAACCCGCTGGGTCGCGCGCAAAGGCCGCGCCGTGCGAGACGCCTCCGGACGGCCCATTCGCATGATCGGCGTCGGAATGGACGTTACCGAGCGCAAACGAACCGAAGAGGCTCTGCGCCGGCAGGCGGACCTGCTAGAGCAGGCGCATGAAGCGATCTTTGTGTGGGAGTTGGACGGCCGGATCTCATACTGGAACCATGGCGCCGAGGCTCTTTACGGATACGCCGCCGCCGAAGCGCTCGGTCTGAGTTCTCATGATCTGCTGCTGGTGAGCGACCCGGCCGAATTTCGCCGCCGGTTGTCGCAGCTGCGCGCCGAAGGGGTGTGGAGCGGTGAACTGCGTCACCGCACCCGCGCCGGACGCAACATCGTGGTCGAGAGCCGCCAGGTGCTGGTGAAGACCGCCGACGCCCGCCTGGTTGTGCTGGAGACCAACCGCGACATCACGGCGCGCAAACGCGCCGAAGAGGCCCTGCGAGCCAGTGAAGAGAAGTTTCGCACCATCTTTAATGTCGCCGCTGTTGGGATCGCACAGACATCGGTTCCCGACGGGCGGTATATTTCTGTGAATCGGCGTTTCGCCGAGATCACCGGATATTCGGTCGAAGAATTGATTGGAAAGACGTTTCTCGAGATTACCCATCCCGAGGATCGCGCGGGCAACGAGGCGCTGTATTTCAGAACGATGCGCAGCCCCTCGTCGGAATACACGATGGAGAAGCGATACGTCCGCAAGGACGGCTCTGTCGTGTGGGCCAACGTCACGATCTCATTTGTGCGCGACGAATCGGGCGCCCCCCTCTACACCATCGGCGTCATCGAAGACATTACCGAGCGCAAACTCGCGCGCATGGCGCTCGAGGAGAGTGAACAGCGACAGCGGCTGGCCGTTGACGCCGGCCGAATCGGGCTCTGGGATTGGGACGTCGTGAACAACCGTGTGAACTGGTCGGACCGGATTTATGAGTTTCACGGCATTCCGCCGGGCGGATTTTCCGGAAAGGTGCAAGACTTTAGCAGCCTCATTCATCCTGAGGATCGCGATCGCGTATGGGAGCGAATACAGTGCGCGCTGGCGGGGGAACCGTACCAGATTGAGTTCCGCGTTGTGCAGCCAGGAGGTCACGTGCGGTGGCTGACCACCAACGGGGCTGTTCTCTTTGATGGGCAGGGCAGGCCGGTGCGCATGTTTGGCGCCACCGTAGATGTCACTGAACGCAAAGTAGCGGAGAACGAGCTCCAGCGCGTTAATGAAGAGCTGCGCAGGGCGAATGCCGACTTGCAACAGTTCGCCTACGCAGCCGCGCACGACTTGCAGGAGCCTCTGCGCAACATCTCTCTCTACACCCAGCTGCTCGCGATGCGCTACGAAGGCCAGCTCGATGAGCAAGGCGATGAAATTCTCGCCGCCACGCGTGACAGCGCTCTTCGTATGCAAATGCTGGTTCAGGATCTGCTGACCTATGCGTACGTCGCCGGCGGGGATCGCGCGGCGGCCCCCGTCGACTGTAACGCTGTCCTCCAGTCAGCGCTCAAGAATCTCGAGGCCGCAATCGCCGAATCCGGGGCGGTGGTGACCAGCGGGCCTCTGCCGGAGATCCGGGCGCATGAATCCAACATGCTTGAAGTTTTTCAGAACTTGATTGGAAATGCCATCAAGTATCGCGGCCTAACGCCTCCTCGAATTCACGTGAGCGCCGAGCAGCAGTCCGGCGTCTGGACATTTTCTATATCCGACAATGGAATGGGCATCGCTCCCGAATACCAGGACCGCATTTTCGGAGTATTCAAACGTCTTCACGGCCGCGAAATCGCCGGCACGGGAATTGGCCTGGCGATTTGCAAGCGCATTGTCGAGCGATACGGCGGGCGCATCTGGGTCGAATCGGCCGGTGAAGGCCAGGGGACCACGTTCCGGTTCACGATTCCGCAGATTGCATGAACCAGCGCGCGCGCATTTTTCTGGCCGAGGACAACCCGGCCGACATCTACCTCCTCAAGATGGCGCTGACCGCGGCGTTGCCGGATTGTGAAATAGCGGTTTATACCAATGGCGAGAGTGCGCTGACAGCAATCTCGGAATACGGCGACGAACGCCCGGCCCCGGACCTCGTGGTGCTGGATCTCAACCTGCCTCGTCGCCACGGCAAGGAAATTCTTGAAAGAATTCGTCAAACGCCGCCGCTCGCCGGCGCGAAGGTTGTCATTTGCAGTTCGTCGCCGCGCGAGCTGGTCGAGTATGATCTGACAGGCGCGGATCGTTACTATCGTAAGCCGAGCGATCTCAAAGAATATATGCAGCTAGGTCGGGAAATGGCGGAAATGGTGGAAAAAAAAGCCACAGATTGACCACCAATTCGCTCCACGTCTGCGCTCAGCGCGCCGCTGTTCAGACTGTTCCGGTTGCCGGCGCCGGCGACCATTGCGGACCGCGCAGATTGGCTTTGCCATCGGCTCCCGCCCGTCTGCGCGATTGGTTTTCGGAGCTGTGCGTAAGCGCTTCGATTCGATCGCCGACCACGGATGCGACTTTGTCGCCGGCTTTCGCGATCATGCCTGTCCCTAGCACGGGCGCGCTCCGGTTCATCACTCCACGGGTGAGCAGACCTATGCCAAGCGTTGCGGCGGTTTTGCCGAGCAGACCGCCACGCTTGTACCCGTAAACGGTAATGCCGCCACCCAAGGCAGCCGCCAGGACGCGGGTGGTCGGGCTCCAACCTGCGTTCATCCCGTCGGACGCCGTGCTCCGATGCTTTTCGCCCGTAATGGCGCGCTTGGTCTCGTGCGCCAGTCCGCGGGTCCGATTGGCCAGGTCGCGGCCCACCTTTTCGAGATATCTTTCAGAGCGGTTCCAGGTTTTTACCGCCTTATCGCGCGCAAGCGCGCGCCGGCGCCGGCCGCGATCTGGGTCGAGTATGTACATCAAACCCGCGCCGATCCCGATTCCTGTCAGCAGCATTCCTGTATTATTCATAAGCGCGCTCCCTCTCGTAAGAGGCGGGTCGGAATCCAATTATTTCAGGCAGCAGGTTACCGCCCGTTACCAGCCGTGGGCCTCCCGCCGGACGCGGGAACGGCTATCGGGTTTGAGCGCGCAGTTTTCTCCTTCAAGCGGCGGGGTTTCATCAGGCGCGAACTGCATACGGCCCACAAATTGAAACAAACGTCCCATCGCTGCTGTGCAGTCGCACGCTCATCGAGGTTCAGCCAGTGGCGCGCCGAACGATCCAGGTTGCGCCAAGGGCGCCATCACTGCATCCTAATTAAATGTTTGTAAACGATGCGCTTCCGCGACTAGCAGCCGTAACCTCCGGCCTCCGGCCGCGCATCTTTGCTCATGGAACTTCTGTCCCAAAGGAGACAAGACATGTCGATTCGACTTTTCACGGTCCTTTGCGTCGCAGCCCTGCTGGTGACCTTTACCGCAATGGCTGCCGACGTTTCGGGCACCTGGACTGGTGAGCAACAGGGACGCAACGGTCCCATGACCGTCACCCTGAACCTCAAGGCTGAAGGCAATACGCTGAGCGGCACGATTTCGGGCCGTGGCGGCGAAACGGCCATCTCCGATGGCAAGATTGATGGCGACAACGTCTCGTTCACCGTCACCCGCGAATTCAACGGCAACACGATGAAGATGAAGTATTCCGGCACAGTGTCCGGAAGCGAAATGAAGCTGAAGGTTGAGAGAGAAGGCTCCAATCAGCCGGCGCGGGAACTGACGCTGAAGAAGTCAACGACATAAGTCGAACCAGATTTCGCTGATTTATGAACACCAGCAGGCGAAGCGTTATCAACTGTCTGCTGGTGTTTTTGTGTTTGTGCGCGGCGCTATCAGGCCAGACCGGGATCGTTAAATCCGGCGATACGCCCGTGCCCGGCGCTACTGTGACGGCGACTCAGGGCGACCGACGCCTTGTGACAGCTACCGACGAAAACGGACGCTACACGTTCGACGGCATGGGCCCCGGCAAGTGGACCATTCAGGTTGAGCAGTTCGGATTTGTCACCGTCACGAAGGAAATCGAGATCGCCGGGGCGCCGGTGAATCTCGAATGGAATCTCACGCTCAAACCCCCGCCGAGCATTCCGCGCGAGCCGCTCCCGCAGCAGGCTTCCGCGCGCGCAAGCGGAAACGCAGGCCCGATGTGGCGCAATGGAGGAGCGCCGAGAGGCAGCCAGACGCCTGCTCGCGGCAACGCGGCATATCAGAGAGCTGGAGCGCCGCCGCAGCGTGGCGCAGCGCCGCCCGGCCAACAGCAGCAGAACAACGGATTTCAGACAGCGCAGAACGTGATAGAAGGCCAGAATATCGACGGCCTTCAATCGCCGCAGCCCGCTGAGATTCCGGAAAATGCCGGATCCACAGAATCATTTCTGATCAATGGCAGCGTTAGCCGTGGACTCCAGCTTGGCGACACCACCTCCGTGGATGAGATGGCCATGCAGCGCGGAATGGGCGCTGCCGGGTTGCGCGGCGAAAACCCGTTTGGCCCGCAAGGTGGACCCGGCGGTCCTGGCGCGGGGTCGAATGCGGGTCCCGGCATCGGGCCTGGAGGAGGTCCGGGCGGCTTCGGCGGACGTTTCGGCGGCGGGTTCGGCGGAGGATTTGGCGGACGCGGCGGATTTGGGCCCGGCGGGCGCGGACGCCCTGGCGCCAGGGCGCGCGCGGCGCAATCCGGCGCGTTCTTTGGCAACCGCGCCAATCGCGGCAACCAGCAGATCCGCGGATCGCTGTTCTTCTCTCTCCGCAACTCGGCCTTGGACGCCAGTCCCTACGCGCTGAACGGACAGGATTCGCTGAAACCCTCCTATGCTCAAAGCCGCTTCGGATTCAATATCGGAGGGCCGCTGGTCATCCCGAAGCTGGTCAATTCGCCGAATACCTTTTTCTTCCTGAACTACACCGGGACGCGAGCGCGCAACCCCTATCGCAGCGTCGGCGCGGCGCCGACCCTGGCGGAGCGGAACGGGGACTTTTCGGCGCTCTCGAGCATCACGCTGTATGACCCGACAACTCATGCCCCGCTCCCGGGCAATGTGATTCCCGCCTCGCGCCTCGATCCGGTTGCTCTCGGGTTGCTGCACTACATCCCCCTGCCGAACCAGCCGGGGATTCAGAATTATGCCTTCGTTGGTTCAACGGCGCAGAACAGCGACAACCTGAACACCCGGGTCATCCAGAACAACATCACGCGACGAGACCGGCTGGCGCTCGGATTCAACCTGCAGCGACGGAGCGGAAACATGCTGCAACCGTTCACGTTCCGCGATGAGACGAGCGGATCCGGATGGAATTCGAACGTGAGCTGGACCCACACCTTCAGCGCCCGGGCGCTGAACACCGCCACCGTCAGTTTCAACCGGAATACAAGCGATACGCTTCCGTTTTTTGCTTTCGGCGAGAACGTCGCCGCCGCGCTGGGCATTGCCGGGGCTTCGCAGGACCCGATTAACTTCGGGCCGCCGAACATCAGCTTTACCAACTTCCTCGGCCTGACCGACGCCAGTGCGATATCCACCCGGGCTCAAAGCGCGGGCGTCACGGAGGGCTTCATCCTGAATCGCGGGTCCCACAACCTGAGTTTTGGTCTGTCCTATCAGCGAACCGAGCTGAATACGCGCACCGATCAGAATGGCCGCGGCACGTTCAGTTTCAGCGGTCTCGCCACCAGCGGATTCGATGCCGCCGGCCTGCCGCTGGCCAACACCGGCTACGACTTCGCCGATTTTCTTCTGGGCCTGCCTCAATCGGCTTCCGTCCGCTTCGGCGATACGAGCACGTACTTCCGCGGCCAAAACTACGCCGCATACGCTCAGGACGACTGGCGCATCAAAACCAATCTGACGCTGAACTTTGGCCTGCGCTACGAGTATTTCACTCCGCTCGCTGAGAAATACGGACATATTGCGAATCTGGACATCGCGCCCGGCTTCACAGGCGTCGCGGTGGTCACGCCCGGAAAGCCGGGCCCGTACACCGGCGCCTTTCCCGCGGCGCTGATCAATTCCGATAAGAACAACTTCGCGCCGCGCCTCGGGCTCGCATGGAGGCCGCGCGCTGAAGGCAACACCCAGCTTCGCGCATCGTACGGGATTTATTACAACAGCAGCATCTACAATCAGCTTGCGTCGCGCATGGCGGCCCAGCCGCCCTGGGCAAACACCTCCTCGGTGACGACCTCGCTGCAGACGCCGCTCACGATCGAAACCGGCCTGATCGCTATCCCGGCTGGCAAGACGATCCTGAACACCTACGCGGTGGCGCGCGATTACGCCGTCCCATACGCGCAAACCTGGACCGCATCCATCCAGCAGCAGATCACGCGCGGATTCGTCGTCGAGATCGGCTATCTCGGAACCAAGGGCACCCGTCTCGATATCCAGCGGTTGCCCAATCGCGCTGCGCCTGGATCGCCGCTGACCGCCGAAGAGCGCCGGCTGATCGGAAATGCGACCGGATTCACCTTCGAAAGCTCGGACGGGAACTCGATCTATCACGCCTTGCAAGTGCGCATAACGCGCCGCTTCCGCCGCGGCGTGTCCTTTAACGCCCTGTATACGTTCGGCAAGTCAATCGACAACTCGTCCACCTTCGGCGGGGCAGGAAACACGGTGGCGCAGGATGACAGGAATCTTCACGCTGAACGAGGGTTGTCCAGCTTCGACCGCCGGCATACCCTGACGGGCAATTTCATATTGACTTCGCCTGTCGCCAACAACAACGGCTTTCTGGCAGCGCATGATGCGCTGTCGCGCTTGCTCAAGGACTGGACGCTGAGCGGCGGCCTGACTTTGATGTCGGGGACGCCGCTCACCGCGCGAGTGCTCGGCAACCAGGCGGACACGGCGGGAACGGGAGCCATCGGCGCCGGCCGCGCGGATGCGACGGGGCTGCCGCTTGAGGACGGCGCAGGCGAATTTTTTAATCTCTTAGCATTCACGATTCCGCCGCCAGGCCGTTTCGGCAACGCCGGGCGCAACACCATCCCAGGCCCCGGCATGTTCGCGCTCAATGCGTCCTTTGGGCGCTCGTTCAGTCTGAGCGAGCGGAAGCGGCTCGAGTTTCGCCTTGAAGCTCAGAACGTCACAAATAGCGTGAACATTACGAACGTGGGAACGGTGGTCAATGCGCTCACCTATGGCCTGCCGCTGTCGGCGGGCGGCATGCGCACCATGAACGCGCTGGTGAGGTTCCGGTTCTGATGTCCGGCAGATCGCAGCGGCTGGCGACGCTTTCTCGTTCGGCGGAAAAGGTTCTCGCCCTTGTCTTATCCGGCGCGATGGCGTTGGCGCAGGACGCTCAAACGCCAACCTTCCGGGTCCAGACCAACCTCGTCATCGTCAACGTCACCGTCCGCGACAAAAGCGGCAAGCCAATTACCGATCTGAAAAAGGAAGATTTCACGCTGTTTGAGGACGACAAACCGCAAACTATCTCCGTCTTCGAACTCGAGCGCCTCAGCCGGGAAACCCTTCCTCCGCTCGACGCAGGGTCCCGAACCGTTGCTGAAAAAATCACTCCCGCAACGCCCGCCAAGCCTGCCGCAAGCGGCTCAAAGCGCTTCCAGGACAAACGGCTCATCGGTCTGATGTTCGATTTGTCGTCCATGTCGCCGGCCGAACAGCTCCGCGCCCAGGAGGCGGCAATCAAATTTCTGAGCACGCAGATGACGGCTTCGGATATGGTCGCCATCATGGTCTTCTCGACTGTCTTTAAGGTTGTTCAGGATTTCACCGACAACCGGGAGCTGCTCATCGATACGATCAAGAGCTTTCGCATCGGTGAATCCTCCGAGCTCGCGCTTGCCGGGACCACTCCGGACGATGCCGACGACAGCGGGCTTGACCAGAGCTTTGTCGCGGACGAAACCGAATTCAACATATTTAACACGGATCGCAAGCTGAGCGCGCTCGAGGATGCCGCGCGAAAGCTCGCCCCGTTCCCCGAAAAGAAGGCCCTCATTTATTTCTCCAGCGGCATCAGCAAGACGGGCATGGAGAACCAGGCGCAGCTTCGCGCCACCGTGAGTACCGCTGTACGCGCCAACGTTTCCTTCTACCCGGTTGACGCGCGCGGACTCATGGCGCTGATTCCGGGCGGCGACGCCACCCAGGCCGGTCCGAAAGGAACCGCGCTGTTTTCGGGCGCCGGCCAGACCCGCTCGCGATCCAACTTCAATGACCAGCAGGAAACGCTGTACACCCTGGCCGCGGACACCGGCGGCAAAGCGCTCTTCGATACCAACGATCTGACCCTCGGCATCCGCCAGGCCCAGCAGGATATCGACAGCTACTATATCCTCGGCTACTACAGCACCAACCCCAAGCAGGACGGCCGCTACCGGCGCATCAAAGTAAAGCTTACGAGACAGCTCGAAGCGAAGCTCGACTATCGAACCGGATATTACGCGGCGAAGGAGTGGAAGAAATTCACCGCGTCCGACAAAGAGCGGCAACTCGAGGAAGCGCTGGATCTCGGCGATCCCGTGAGCGATCTTCCGCTCGCCCTCGAGGTGGACTACTTCCGCTTTGGAAAAGATCGTTATTTTGTCCCGATCTCAGTGAAAATTCCGGGCTCAGCAATCGGACTCTCCAAAAGAGGTTCGAACGAAACCACGCAAATGGACTTCATCGGCCAGGTCCGCGACTCCGCCGGGAAGCTGGTTTCGAGCGTGCGCGACATGATCCCCATCAAGCTGACGGCGTCGGCCGCAGCTCAGATCGCAAGCCGCGGATTGCAATATGACACCGGCATGGTCCTGAAGCCGGGAACATACACCGTGAAATTTCTGGCGCGCGAGAACCTCTCCGGCAAAATGGGCTCCTTTGAGACGAAATTCACCATCCCGGATCTGACGCTCGATTCGAAAACGGTGCGGATGAGCTCGGTCATTTTTGCGGGACAGCGCGAACCGGTGACGGCTGCCGTTGGCACGGCTGGCGTCGATAAGAAGACCCTAGCGCATCATCCGCTGGTGCACGACGGGCAGAAGCTGGCCCCCAACATCACACGCGTTTTTCGTCAGAACCAGAATCTCTACGTCTACTTTGAGGTGTATGACCCGGCTGTGTCCCAGGAAACGAAGCAGCCAAGCGTCGCCGCAAATCTTGTTCTGCTTCACGGCGGACGCAAAGCGTTTGAAAGCGCCCCAATCCGTCTCGACCGCACAGCGGATGGTCGCAGCGGTGTCGTGGCGTTCCAGTTCCAGACGCAACTGGCCAAGCTTCCTCCGGGTCGGTACATCTCGCAGTTGAACGTAATTGACGAATACGGCCGGAAATTTGCGTTTGCGCGTTCGCCGGTGATCATTCTGCCCGAACAGTCTGCGGCGCTCGCGCGCTGACAGCTCCCCTGACCGATTGACACCTTTCTGCAATTGAGATATCCGTATTTCAAGCACCTCGAAGGGGGTAGAGGACATGGAAATACGGTTTCTCCTAGCGCCCATGTGCGCCGTGGCGCTCCTTTACGGTCAGGGTGAACGCGGCTCAATGAGCGGAACCGTGACGGATTCGAGCGGCGCCGCCGTTCCTGGCGCAACGGTCACCGCCACAGAGGTAGCCACCAACGTCGAAACCAAGGCGACAACAACCGAGACCGGCGTGTATCGAATTCCTTATCTGCCGGCGGGCACGTACCGGGTCACTGTCACCGCTCCGGGCTTCAAGGCCGCGACCGTCGAGAACGCAATGGTCCGCGTCGCTCAGGCGGTGAATATCGACTTCAAACTCGAACTGGGCCAGATCAGCGAACAGGTGACGGTTGCGGCCGAGGCGCCCATGCTCGAATCCTCCAATGCCGAACTGTCGCGCTACGTCTCCACGGCGGAGTTCGATAACTGGCCCGTTCCGGTCTCTGACGGCCACCGCCAGTTGCAGTCTTTCATCTTCAGAAGCCTGCCCGGCGCGGTCGGCAATGAATTCGAAGGCTCCATCAACGGCGGCCAGTATTATTCGCACGAGATTCTGATCGAGGGCATTCCACTCGGCCGCATGGATCTTCAGGGAGGCAGCAATAACGAGTTCAGTCCCAGCGCGGAGGCCGTGAGCGAATTCAAGCTGCAGGCGGGAACCATGAGCGCGCAGTATAACGGAGGCCAGACCAGCGTGGCCAATTTTGCCATCAAGTCGGGGACGAACAGCGTGCACGGCTCCGCATTCACGTATGTCCAGAACGATGCGCTGCGCGCCAACAGCGCGGCCAACAATGCGCTGGGCATACCGCGCTCGGCCTCGCCCTACAAGCTGCTCAACTATGGCGGGTCGCTGGGCGGCCCGGTGTACCTTCCGAAGATCTATAACGGGAAGAATCGAACGTTCTTCTTCTTTAATTACGAGGCCACCCGTACGCGAGATTTCACGTCGACTTCATTGACCACGTTGCCTCAGGTCGCCTTCAAGCGCGGGGACTTTTCGCAGCTGTTGAACCCTGCCTTCACGGGACGCCCCAATTCCGGCTCACAGATCGGGACGGACGCGCTGGGCCGGCCGGTCATCGCCGGCCAGATCTATGACCCTGCAAGCACGCGCAGCGTAAACGGCCAGGTGGTGCGCGATCCGTTTCCAGGCAACATCATCCCGCAAAACCGCTGGGATCCCGTGGCCCGGAATATTCTCAATATCGGCATTACCGATCCGATTAACGGGAATATGCTCCGAAATTATCCTGCGATCGGAACCTGCTGCCCTGTATTCGACGAGCGCATTATCGGCATCAAGGGGGATCACGTCTTCAATGAGAGGCACCGGCTCTCGGCGTATTACAATCATCACTTCCGGCAGCGGAACAACTCTCCTGGCGGGCGCTGGGGCGTGCCGCCCGGGCTGCCCACCGGCGTGTATCAGTTGCAATACACGCCCGGGCGGCTGGTGCGGATCGCCGAAGACTGGACCATCAGCCCCCGAATTCTCAATCATTTCGCTATCGGCTACAACCGTTTCGGAAACCTGAATCAAAGCGTACACATTGACGAAGGCTGGCCAGCCAAAATCGGGTTGCAGAACGTGGATCAGACAACCTTCCCGGCTCTGATCTTCACCGGACAAAATTATCTGGGAGGGGGTATCGGCGCCGGCGGGCGGCTCGGTTCCACCAACGCGGGCGGCAGCTACAACGGCAGCACCATCGTCCAAGACGACCTGACCATCATCCACGGCTCGCACAGCTTCCGGATGGGCTTCGAGCAGCGCAACTATTACTACAACACGCGCAATCGGTCGAGCTCGGGCTCGTTCACCTTCAGCCCCGTGCAGACGCAACTGCCCGGATTCGCCAGCGACACAGGACACGCCTTTGCCAGCTTCATTCTCGGCGCTGTGTCCGCCACCAGCCGGTCCATCAACCCGGTTAATTTCGGCCACCGCTCTCACACGCCAGGGTTTTACTTCCAGGACGACTGGAAAGTCACGCGCAAATTCACGTTAAACCTGGGGCTGCGCTGGGAGTTTCCGGGTCCGCTGTACGAAGTCGCCGGACGCATGTCGGGGCTCGATCCGAACAAGCCCAATCCCGGCGCGGGCGGTCGCCCCGGCGCGCTCGTTTTCGTCGAGGACATGGGGCGGAACAGCTTCCAGAGCCGCTACTGGAAGCAGATCTCGCCGCGCTTCGGCTTTGCGTACCAGACCAAGAGCTGGATGGTGGTTCGCGGCGGCTACGGCATCAATAACACGCCCCTGATCAGCAACGGATTCGGCTTCCCGGGCACGTTCGGCTATAACGGAACCATCAGTCTGAATTCGAGCAACACGCCCCTGCAATTTCCGCAGGACCCGGTCTTCTATTTAAGCCAGCGCTACCCGGACTTCCAGGGAACTCTTCCCAATAAGAATCCAGCGCTGGCGAACGGGCAGGGCATCACTTACATCGCGCCAGATTCCAACCGCCTGCCCTATGTCCAGAACTGGAATCTCGGATTTCAGTTCCAGTTGCCGTCGCGGACGGTTTTCGAGGCGGCCTATGTCGGCAGCAAAGGCACGCGCCTGCTGGCCCCCGGCATGGACAGCCTGAACCAGTTGCCGGTCAGCATGCTGCGCTATGGCGATGCATTAATCGATCAGGCCTCTGCACATCCCGAAATCACGCCGCTCCCCTATCCGGGTTTTGTCGGCACCGTGGCTCAGGCGCTGCGCCCCTTCCCGCAGTATACGAGCGTCGGCCAGAAGTGGCCAAACTTCGGCACGTCCATGTACAACTCCATGCAGTTGACGCTCACGCGCCATTTCGCAAATGATTTCGGCATCCTCGCCGCCTATACCTGGTCGAAAGCCATCGATCTCATGGACGACCCGGGCCCGGATGCCTTCCAGACGGCGCAGGACGTGTACAATCGGGCGCTGGAACGCTCTGTCACGGGATTCAACTTCCCGCACGTGTTCAAGTTGACGTGGCTCTACGATTTGCCGATCGGCCCCGGCAAACTGCTCGACCTCGGCGGCGTCGGCAACGCCATCATTGGCGGCTGGCGTCTTACAGGCATCCACAATTACCGCTCCGGCAGTCCGCTCGCCATCAGCGTAAGCGGAATCAACAATCCCACGGGCGGCGCTATCCGGCCGGACCTGGTTCCCGGCGTCCCGATTGTCATCGATAAGGGACAGCCGGTGAACTATGGACAGCCCGGCGCAGTGTACCTGAATCCGGCGGCGTTCCGCCCTGTTCCGACGACGCCGCAAAATATTGCGCTCCGGCTTGGGACTGCGCCGCGCTACCTTCCCAATGTACGCGGGCCGGCTTTCTTCAGCGAAGATTTCGGATTGGAGAAACGTTTCGTCGTGCGGGAGAAGGTGACGTTCGAAATCCGCGGCGATGCCTTCAATGTTTTCAACCGCGCCGGACGCGGCAACCCCGACACGGACATCGCCAGCCCGACCTTCGGAATGATCACCGGCTTCCAACAGGGACCGCGGAGCGTCCAGCTTTCAGCGCGAATGGAGTTCTAGCGCCGGTGCTGACGTCTTTCCTGGCATTCCTCTCCGCGTTCACCGCCGGGCAGGAGTGCCAGGCTCTGGTGGATCGTGGCGCCCAGGCGTATCAGAACCGGCAGTTTTCTGGCGCGGCCAAGGATTTTACGCAGGCGCTCGACCTGTGCCCTGCATCCGAACGAAAAGCGCTCCTCCTCAATCTGGGACAGGCTCAATTGATGGCGCGGCAATTTACCGCGGCTCTGAAGACGCTCCATCGCCTTCTCACGGTCGATCCGCGCAATAGCGCCGCGTTGAAACTCGCAGCCGACGCTTATTACTTCTCCGGCGACGATCGCGCCGCGGAACGCAGTCTGCTCGATGCGATTCAAGTCGACCCGCGCGATCACGAAGCCATGTACAAGCTGGGCCGCATGTACTATCAGCAGTCGCGATATCAGGAGGCCCGCGATCAATTCCTCAAGGCGATCCGTTTCGAAGCGGGCTCCTACCGGGCGTATGACAACCTGGGACTCTGCTACGAGGCGCTGAACGAGCCCGAAAAGGCCATGTCGTCGTTCCTCAAGGCAATCGAGCTGGTCCACAACGATCACCCGGATTACGACTGGGCGTACGCCAATCTCGCCAATTTCTTGATCAACCGCGGAGAATACCGCAGAGCATTCGACCTGGCGGTCGAGGCGGCGCGCAGAAATCCGCACTCGCCTCGCAATTTTTACTTAGGCGCAAAAGCGCTCAGCAAGCTCGACCAATGGGAGACAAGCGTGCGCTGGCTCAAGCGGTCCATTGAACTCGACCCGGAATACCCGGAGCCGCATTATCTGCTTGGAAAGGTGTATAGCCGTCAGGGCAAGACCCAAGAGGCGCGGCAGGAGTTCGATATCTTCAAAGAGCTGCGCGGCAAGACCCCCAGTCACCCGCGGTGAGCGCAGCAACACGTGCGCCCGCGCAGCGCCTGTACGCCTTCCCGCGCGATGATCGGGACCATGATCAGTGCCGCTACCGGATCGGCCCACCACCACCTGAACGCTGCATTCAACAGCAATCCGCCGAGCAGGATAGCCGACAGCCAGGCGCAGAGTTGAGTTTGCATCGCGTCGGCGGACAATGCTGCGCTGCCGATCGCAGCCGCCACCCGGCGCTTGGCGCGAGCCAGCAGCGGCATGATGATCAGCGATGCGGCGGCGAGCACGATGCCGGGCAGGCTCTCCCGCGGCGCCTCGGAACAAGCCAGGCTCGAAATCGCATCGACCGCTACATACATCGTCAGCGCAATAAAACACAGGCCCACGATTCTGAGCGAGCGCCATTCGGCGCGCTCTCGCCGTGCGGGGCTTGCGTCCGAATGCAGCCTCCAGAGGAGCGCCATCCCAGACGCCACCTCAATCGCGCTGTCAATGCCGAAGCCGGTCAGCGCGATGCTTCCGGCAAACAGGCCGGATGTGACCGCGATCAAGCCTTCCAGGCTGTTGTAGGCAATGGTGGCATATTCGAGACGCAGACCGCGCCGCAGGCGACTCGCGCGATCGTCATCCCGAACGGCTTTGACCGGCGCGGCGCCATACGGCTCAGCCGCCGAGCGGAGCAGGCCCATGGAAGCCTCTACACCGCCCGCACTACCGCGCTCACCGGTTTCGACCCGACCGGAATCATCGTGAAAAGCCCCGCGTACTTATTCCGGTTGGCCAGATTGTCGCGGATGATCAGCACCGCAAGGTCGCCGGATTTCCGATTCAGCACCAGCGCATACTGATTGTCCGGCGTTACAGTGATGAATCCCGGATCTACGCCGACCGATGCCACCGCAATGACGCGCCGGTTGGTGATGTTGAGAATAGTCACCTCGCCGGATCCGGGATTTGCGACAAACAAGTACGGCGGCTGCGTCCCGGAGGCGGCCATCACGCCGGGCGCATGCCCTGCGAGAACGGTCTCGGCGACTTCCGTCTGATAGGGATAGACCACCACAACGGCGTCCAACCCGGGTCCCGTGATGAACAGTTGTCCGTGGTCGGCGCTCATGCAGAAATTTTGAGGCTCAAGAGACAGCGGCAAACGCACAACCAGCCGCCGCTTGACGACGCTGTGCAGGAGCAGCATACGCGATGCCGGATCGCCGGTCATCAACATCGCTCCGTCGCGCCGGAAACGGGTGATGCCGATCGGCCCGCCCGCGTCGATCAAAGCCAGCCGGCGCGTGCGCGCGTCAATGAGGCCCAGCTTTCCGGCAGCGCCAAAGCTGACAGCGGCATTCCCATCCAGGTCGACGTCAAAGTCAGCCGGTTGCTCCGGCAGATCCACTTTCCATTTCAGAGTCAGCGCGTCTGGAGCGAAGGCGAGCAGAACGCGCGGTTGGCGGCAGAGCACGTATAGCGCCGGCTCTCCCTCACACATGCGCGCGCCAATCGCCTCTGCCCGGAACCATGTTTTGCGGCGGACGGCAAGCCGGTCGATTTCGATCTCATACAGGGCTTCACGGTCGGGGGTGAGCGCATATACATAGGGCAGACTGGGATGGGTCAGAACCTCAGTCGGACTGCCATCGAGGCGAATGTGCCGCACCACGGCGAACGCGGTCAGATCCACGGCGGCAACAGCTTGCCCCGCTTCGTTCGCCACAAACGCATAGCCGCCAAACCCCGTACTCTTGCGGCGGCCGCACGAGGCAACAGCAGCCGCGCCGCCCGTCAGCAATGCTCTGCGGGAGATCACTCCTTTAGTGTAAGCCGGCGGAGAATGACGCCCTTCGGAACAGCTACGTAGTGGTTGTCCGCCTGCAGCTGGGCGCATATCCGCTGGTTGAATCCGTGAACGGACAGGCCAGCAACAGCGCCGTGATTACAATCAAGTAGTTCACATCAAATCGTCCGCCGCCGCTGGGGAGGCGCGGCCTTCCCCGGCCTCTTCGGATTGACTCTCCTGTATGATGGTCGCCGGAGCCCTTTCAATGAAATTCGGAGTGAACACGCTGCTCTGGACGGCGGCCTTCGACACCACGCACCTGAGCCTTCTTCCACAAATCAAGCAGTGGGGCTTTGATGGCATTGAAATCGCGCGCTTCGATTTCACGGGCTTTCCTGCCTCTCAAATCCGGCGCGCAGCCGCGGACGAAGGACTCGAGTGCACATTCTGCTCTGCGCTCACCGGACGTTTGAGTCTCATCAGCAATGATTCGGCAGAGCGGCGCGCTGCGCGCGAATTTCTCGCGCGCGGCGCCGAGGTGGCGGCCGAACTTGGGGCGGAGGTGTTCGTCGGACCCTTTTGCGCCCCCGTCGGCCAGCTGGTCGGGCGGCGGCGCACCGCCGATGAGTGGAAGCGCGTGGTGGAGGGTCTGACTTCGCTCGGCGCAGCTCTGGATTCGACAGGCGTGATGCTCGCCATTGAACCGCTGAACCGCTTCGAAACGTTCTTTCTCAATACGGCCGCTGACGCGGCGCGGTTGTGCGATGAAGTCGGCCACCCGCGAATCGGCGCGCTGTTGGACAGCTTCCATGCGAATATCGAAGAGAAGACCATCGCAGAAGCGGTCGAAACGCTGGGACCGCGGATCCGGCACGTGCATGCCTGCGAGAACGATCGCGGCATTCCGGGCACAGGGCACGTCGACTGGCCCGCGCTGTTCACTGCGCTCCGGCGCGCCGGCTATAACGGCTGGATCGTCATTGAGAGCTTCGGATTTGCGATTCCAGAGATCGCGGCGGCGGCATGCATCTGGCGCGATATCGCTCCGAATCCGGAGGCGATTGCGTCGGAAGGAATTCGGTTCCTGCGCGCCGCTGAGCGGGCTGCCGGGGCGACTGCCGCCTGATCCAGGCGCCCGGTTCAGCGAGAAGGGGAGCTTTTCAGCTCCCCTTCGCCGCGTCGTTCAAATTTGACCCTAGAGTTAGAACACCTTGGTCCCCTTCGCAACGGGGCAGTTTGATGATATCACGCTCTCCGGCCCGAGCGGAATGTCTCGCGTTTGGTCACGCCCTTGCCTTCCTCTATGGTCACAAACTGATTGGCATCCACGCCCTGTAAAGACTCCTTGAGACCCGACGGCCAGGCGATCTCTACAATGTCGGCCCTACTGGCTGCGCCGAGCCCGAAATGAAGACGCAGATCGTTCTGCGAGTAGTAACTGGACCCGCTCATCACCTCATCCATCTGACTGCGATTCCCGCAAACAACCTTGACCCGCGCCCCGATGGCGCTGCGGTTCGATCGTACGCCGACGCACTTGATCGCCAGCCAGTTATTCCGGTTGCCTCCATCGTTGCGCAGCAGCGACGGAGGACCGTCGAGATTATTGACGAGCACATCCACGTCGCCATCGTTATCGAAATCGCCGAAAGCGCAGCCCCGGCTTACGCGCGGCGACAGGATCGCCGGGCCGAGCTTGGATGACACGTCCTCAAATCGGCCGTTACGCAGGTTGCGGTAGACCACCTTGGGCTGCTTATACCTCACGTGGATCTTGTGGTTCTCAAGCTGCGCGTACACGTGTCCGTTCGCGGCAAACAGATCTTTCCAGCCGTCATTGTCGAAATCGATAAACCCGACGCCGAACCCCAGGTACTTGGTGTTGACGCCCAGGCCGGACTGTAGCGTCGCGTCGTGAAAAGTACCGTCGCCATTGTTGCGATAGAGCGTTGTAGGCTGATCAGTGAAATTGGTCCGTGCGATATCGAGCCAGCCGTCGCCGTCATAGTCCGCCACCGCTACGCCCATTCCGGACATGGCCACGCCGTTTTCGTCAAAGGCGCAGCCTGCGGGCGTCGCGATTTCACTGAATGTGCCGTCCTGATTGTTGTGATAGAGCAGACTGGGCGCGGTATCGCACGCAACATAGATATCGGGCCAACCGTCGTTATCAAAATCCGCCGCGGCTGCGCCCATTCCGTACGACCCGATCGGACGCCAGTTCTGCGGCGTGAAAACGGGCGTGGGCAGGCCGCGCGGACGGGATACGCCGGACCGATCGGAAACGTCCTCGAAAGTTCCGTCGCCGCGGTTGCGAAACAGCAGGTTGCTGCCGCCCGTAAATCCTTGCGGCCCGCAAGGCACCGGAATATCGTTATAGCGGCAATACATTGAAGCGCCAGGACGCGGCGCGGTCCGGGGATCGAAATTCACGTAATTGGCGATGAACAGATCGAGATTGCCGTCCCGATCGTAATCAAGGAAGCAGCAGGCGGCCCCCCATCGCCGTCCGGCAATCGCCAGGCCAGCCTTCTCCGTCACGTCGGTAAAGGTGCCGTCGCCGTTGTTCCGGTAAAGCACGTTGCGGCCCCAGTAGGTCACGAACAGGTCGTCGAAGCCGTCGTTGTTGTAATCGCCGACGCAGCAACCCTGCCCCCAGCCCGAGTACGTCAGGCCTGCTTTCCCGGTCACATCGGTAAACGTGCCGTCGCGATTGTTGTGGAAGAGGTAGCTTCGCGGCGTTCGCGCCGATCGGTCGAACGTCGTGCCGTTCACCAGGAAGATGTCCAGCCAGCCGTCGTTATCGTAATCGAAGAATGCTGCCCCGCAGCCCATCTCCTCAAGAAGGAACTGCTTGTTGGCGGCGGCCCCGGAAAAGTTGCGCGCGCCGGCAAGCCCGGCCTCTTCGGTCACATCGGTGAATACGACCCCCTCTGAGCCGGCTGCGCCCCCGCCCCGCAGCGACTCCTCGAGGCTGCGCAAAAGCAGGGTCGAGGCAGTCAGCTTCAGAACAGTTCTGCGCGTCAAATTGCCCCTAGTCATGGGCGGCGCGTTCCGGCATCGTGACTTGAGCGCCTCCGTTCTCCTCTCTCAGCAGCTGGCGGCGCTTTTCCTCGAGCTCCTTCGATTCCCGGTCCAGCCTCGAAAATGATTCCATCGCTTTGCGGCTTTCCTCCGGTTTGCCGAGCTTGCGATAGAGCGTTCCCAGAACATAGAAGTAGGACGAAGACCGGCTGTTGATCGCAATGGCCTGCTCAAGCGCATCCACGGCGGCTGACAGATTGCCCTGGCGCTCGTAAGCCTTCGCCATCTGATACAGCGCAGGGTCGGATTTCGGATTCGCCTCCAGCGCCTTGCGCGCATAGGCGAGCGCGGCTTCAGGGTCGCCAGTCCGGTTGCTCAGAGCGCTCAGGTTCACATATGGCGATGAATATTTCACCCGCCGCTCTTCGCTCAGCTCTATGGCCTTTTTATAATTGGCGATCGCAGCGGCGTCATCGCCCAGCGCCTCCATCGCGAAGCCCAGCCCGTCGTAGGCCTCCATGTACGATGGATCGAGCCGTATGGCCAGCTCGAACTGTTTCTTCGCCTCCGCCCAGTTGTCCTCGATCGAGTACAACTTGCCAAGATTGTAAGGCATTTCCGGCGACTTCGGGTCCAGTTTCGCTCCCTGTTCAAACTCGAAGCGGGCTGCATCGAAGCGTCCGATGATCATCAGATTGCGACCCATGACCTTGTGCGCGTTCGGGTTTTTCACGTCCAGTTGCAAGGATTGCGAGAGAGCCCGGATGGAATCGCCAATCTTGCGCTGGGCGTAAAGACTGTAGCCCAGCGCGTACCACGCCCAGGCCGATTTCGGGCGTCCGTTCAGGTACGCTCGCAGGAGCGGCTCCACCTCAGCGAATTTGCCGTCAGCAATGTACTGTTCGAACATGGCGACCTGGCGCGGATCATCGCGGGATTCGCGCGCGGCCAGCAGGCGGTCCAGGGCTGCCTTTGCCTCCGTATTGCCCGGATTCAACTCGAACGCGCGCCGCAATTCGGCGAGGGCTTGTGTCTCGTCGCCCTTCTTCGCCAGCGCCAGCCCGAGCAGATAGTGCGGCTCGGAGGCGTCCGGCTTTGCACGCAAGACCTGCATGAACTTCGCAATCGCCGGATCCAGTTCCCCGCGATCCAGCGCAGCCTTGCCCGCGGCTAGATCGAGCGACGCGGCCTGATCGCGCTCGCTCGCGGCAATCAGTTCACGGCTCTTCTGAATCTCCGCCGTGGCTTCGGCATGGCGTCCGGCGCGCGACAGCGCCAAACCCAGTTGATAATGCGCTTCGCCGAAATTGGGCTCGCGTTCGACGGCGATTTTGAGATGCGTGATCGCTTCCTGCGGTTTGCCGCTCCTGAGCAGCTCCCGCCCGAGCGCGAACTCGGCTCGCGGATACCCCGGGTCCATGGCCAACACCTTTTCAAGCTGTTGAATGGCCTTCAACGACCCGTGACTGGCGCTGGCGCCATACGCGACGGCCAGGTTGTATTGCGCTTTCAGCAGCGCCGGCTGAAGCTCGATCGCCTTCTCCAGCTCGCGCACAGCCTCGTCCGGATCGGAGGTGGTCAACACGGCGCCCAGGTTCTGATGGGCGTCGGCGTAGTCCGGCCGGAGCTGGATGGCTTCGCGGAACGCTGCCGCCGCCTTCTCGTCATCCCCCGTCTGAACGTATACCAGGCCGAGATTGTTATGCGCTTCGGCATAGTCCGGACGAAGCCGGATCGCCTCGCGGAATGCGCCAATGACTTGCTGCGGATCGGCGCCCGCTGCGCCGAGCAGGCGGCCGAGGACGTTGTAGGCTTCGGCCGAGTCCGGTTTTTTTGAAATCGCGCGCCGGAGCTCCTCAATCGCCAGCGCCAGGTCCGGAAGCGGTCCGGCCTGGGCGGGAAGGTTCAGGCCGGCTTCAAACTGACCGATTGCATGGTTCAAATCGCCCAGCCTCAACAATACCAGCGCAAGGTCGACATAAGGAGACTGCGCCTTCGGGTTCAAGGCAACTGCGCGCTGAAACAGGCGTCGCGCGCCGCCCAGATCGCCGCTTTCGCGGTAGATCATGCCGCGAAAGCTGGAGGCGTTTGCGGCGGCCGGATTCAAGCGCAGCGCCTCATCAAGCTCCGACGCAGCGCGCGTCCGATCCCCCCGATACCATAACGCCACGCCCAGATTGTAATGGGCGTCAGCGTAGTCGCGATTGAGCGCAATAGCCTTTTCGAACTTTTCGATGGCCGCTGTCAGATCTCCCGTTCTTCCAATCACGAAACCAAGCTGGTTGTAGGCCTCGGCAAATTCCGGATCAAGGACAATGGCTTTCTCGAACGCTTGTCTTGCAGCGGCGAACTCGCCATGATTCAGCGCCTCAGCGCCGCGCTTGAACTCTGCCTCAGCCGCGGGACTGGCCCGCCGCCCCGGAGATTTCTGTGCCCGATTCCTGGATGCAGATTCGTTCAACGCCTGAGCGAGCGCGTAGTACGCCTCGCGCGCCTCCGGGTTCAGCTCGAGCGTGCGCTCGAATGCCTGAATCGCGCCAGCGAGATCCCCCTTCTGCCGGAGCGTCTGTCCGATCTGATATTCCAGTTCCGGACTGTCCGGATGCTCTTTACGCAAGGATTGAAACTGATCGAGGGCGGCGTCGGCATCCCCTTTCAAACGGAGCGCCATGCCCAGATTGATCCGCACTGCGAGGTCGCCGGGCGCATGCCGAAGAGCTTCTTTTAAGACCGCGATCGCTTCGTTGTAATTGCCCGTTTGCGCCAGCGTCGATCCCAGATTGTTGTATGCGCGGACATAATCAGGCTTGATCTGGATCGCTCGACGAAACTCCGCTTCGGCGGGCGCAAACGAATTGTTTTGCAGATATGCGACTCCCAGCCAGTTGTGGGCTTCCGCCGACTGTGGATGGCGCTTCAGGATGCTGCGATACCGAACAATGGCTTTGTCCACCTGCCCGCCTTGCGCCAACAGCAGCGCGAGCATGATCTCGGCCTGCTCATAGTCAGGTCTGAGTCTTAGCGCCGCGCCCAGTTCCGCTGCGGCTTTTTCGTTTTCGCCGAAGTCGCGGAAGGCCAGCGCGACGTTGTAGTGGGCCTCCGCCGAGTTCGGGTCGACGCTGGTGGCGCGCTGAAATGCGATCAGAGCGGCCGGACGATCGCCGGCGCCCCACAGAGCAATGCCCTCGCCAATATAGGAATCCGCTGATTTCGGATTCAGTTTGAGCGCCTGTTCAAACTCAGCCAGCGCTGGTTTCCATTGCTTCTGCTCAAGGAGACGGCGTCCGGCCTGATCGTGTTGGAGAGCCTCCTGGACTGCCTTTAACGGGACCTGAGCTGCGCATGGCAGCGCGCTTGCCGCGCAACACAGAACGAACCACAGCCGCATCGTCATCCTGCCCAGGTTCCACCATTTTCACAGAACCGGCCGGCGACGGGTAAGTCGGATACGGGCGCTCGCTCCGGCGCAGCCCGGTTGCGACTCCCGCAGAGCTGCAACCGAAACGAGCGTTCGTGAATGCGCTGTCAAAACTCCAGCTTGGTCCCCAACTGAATGGACCGCGGCTGGTTGCACTGAAGCGAGACTTGCCCGAACGCCGCCGAACTCCAGTTCGTGTTGGGATCGCAGAACACGGTGCGGTTCGTGATATTGCCGCCCTGCGCCTCCAGGCGCCAGCGTACGTGTTCGCCGATCGGAGTGACCTTGAAGATGCTGACATCCTCCACGGCATTCCTGAAGCCTCTCACGTGCGGGTCGCGCGGCGGCGTGTTGCCGAACGTCAGCGGGCCCGGATCCGAGTATGCGGCGCTGTTGAGATAACGGTCCTTATTCGGGTCGAAGCTTCCGCTTTGACCCTGGGTGGTGACCCCATCCACGCCGGCCACCCGGTTCGGGCGCTTGGCGGGATTAAACAACAGACCCGCCATGTCGTTCGTCATACCGATGGTCAGCGGCCGGCCGCTCTCATAACGCAGCAGACCGTTGAGAGTCCAGCCGGACATCAGGTAGTACAGCAAGTCATGGCGCCGGTTCTTGCCGAACGGAAGTTCATACGACCACGACGCGACAAACGTGTTCGGCACGTCATCAGCGCTGACAGACCACTCTTGCGCCGCGGCGGGGTTTTGCGGGCCGCTGCTGACGCTGTTGTTGTAGCCGTTGTCGGCGCCATCGTTCATCAGCTTTGAGCGCGTATAGAAGACCCGGAAGACAAGCCCGTTTGAAAACCTTTTGTCGAGCTTGGCCTGGAAGGAGTTGTACATGCTCTTCCCGACAGGCCAGGAATGCCAGTTAATGCTCTGGTATTGCGGCCAGGGCCGCAGCGCCTGCGCAACAATTCCGGTGAATCCGGGATACGGCGGCGAAATTCCGGCGGACTTGGCCACGTCCGAGTTGATATCGGACTGCAACACCCTGGTGCCGAGGGCCAGAATCTTGGGGTCGTTCTCGTTATCGTACCAGCCGAGGAGCTGATCGTTCGCCGGCAAACGCGTGCCTTTATTTGCCGTATAGCTCAAATCGAGCAACATGCTGTTGGACAGTTGGCGCTGCACCGTAAACGACCAGTTCTGATAACGCGGGAGCGTGTTGGCGTTGGAGCTCCAGCCAATTGGCGAAGTCCCGTTGGCCACGGTGGGCGTCAGTTGCGGCGGAAAGATGATGTTCTCCCTCGGAAATCCATTGTCCAGATAGAACGCAGGATACAGCCCGTTGGTGAGGTTCGGCGCCGTCGGATTGGTAAAGTATCCCGTAATCGGGGTGGCGCCGTCGGTGAACGGTACGCCTCCGAAGTACATGCCATAGCCGCCGCGAAGAACGGTCCTGTCGCCCAGCCGGTAGGAGAACCCGAACCGCGGGCCCCAGCCGTCCGCCGGCGGATGATCGAAGGTCTGCTGATTGGGTCCGGCGAAGACAATGGCGCCCGGACGGTTGCCCGCTCCGGGATTCGGCGCGTTAGGATCAAACGTCGAGAAGCGGTTATACCGCTCCTTAAATGCCACCTGATATTCAAACCGTAAGCCGAGCGTGAGCGTGAGGCGGCTTGTCGCCTTGAAGTCATCGTTCACATACGCAGCGTGATAGCCGCCGTTGAAGGTGGTGAACGTCGGGATCTGGTAGTTTGCCGTCTGCACCTGCCCCAGCAGGAAGGACGCGAACGGATCGCCTGTCGCAGCCAGGGAGTTCCCGTTCGCATCATATCCGCCCGTCCCCAGGCGGCTGAAATTGAACGTGCCGCCCGTGCTCGACGCCCAGCCGTGGTAGTTGAACTGATGCAGGCGGTACTCGTATCCGATCTTGATCGAATGCTTACCCTTCACCCACGTCAGGTCGTTGACGAATTGCCATCGGTTGATGGCTTCAAATCCGTATCCGATCCACTGCATCCCAAGCTGCGTGTATGGAATGTTCCCGCTGAAGGTAATGTTGGGAGGACCGGCGGTCTTGTCCACAATTCCGCTGTTCCCGTTCGGCCAGAGTCGGTCAGGCCAATCGAGGCCCGCGCTCAGCGGGCTGCCGGACATGACCCAGCGGTCCCAGGCCACCGTGGTGTGCCACAACAGAGTCGGCCGGATAATGTAGTCGAACTGCTGGGTCGCGTGATGCGTCGCGATCCGCTGGAAGAAACCGTTTCCAATGTAGTCCTTGTATTTCTGAGGGTCGAATGTCGGCGTGCATCCCAGGACTTCGCCGCAGTTGCGAATCGCCGGACGCGCAGGCCAGTAGAAGCTGGTCGTCGATTTGAACTTGTCCGTGATCTGATGATCGATCCGGAAAAGAATGGTGCGGAAGTTTCCAACCCAGATTTGGTCCCCGTTCGGGTTGCCGCCGACATTGAATTGGAGGCCGGGCCGCCACGGCTCCGCCATCAACGGGATAATCCGTTGCGCCACTTGGCTCCGCAGCGGGTCGCTGATCGGAATGATATTGCCCGGGTACGGATCGCGGACGGGCACGCCATTGACGAGACGCGTGGTTGCCGGGTTGAAAATCTGGCCGCTGAAGATGGGCCGCCCCAGCGCGTCCGTCCCAACCTGAGTATTTGTCAGCAGGGCGCTGAAATCGCCCCGTTTAAAAGCGTCTATAGGGGTCGTGTTGCCGAACCCGGGCAGCGCGCCGGAACGGTATTTCAAGTAATCCAGATTGAAGAAGAAAAACGTCTTATTGCGGCCGTTATAAATCTTAGGAATGATGGCCGGACCCCCCAAAGTGAAGCCGTAGGAGTTGTTGCGCTGCTTGGAGACCGTGGCCGGGAAGAAGCCGCGCGCATTCAGCGCATCGTTTGCGAAATATTCGTAGGCGCTGCCGTGATACTCATTGGTGCCGCTCCGTGAGACGTACTCGATGGTGCCGCCGCTCGTGTGGCCATACTGGGCGGAATATTGCGACTCGATGACGCGCATCTCTCCGACGCTCTCAACCGGGGGAGCGCTTTCATGGCTGTCCTGGTGACCGGACGCGTACCCGAACGCCACTCCGTCAAAGAAGTTCTCCGTTGCGAAGCTCTGGCCGCCATTAATTCGCGAACCGAACTGGCTGCCCCGGAACATGGGGTCGCCGTTCGGCCGCATGGGCGTATAGCCCGGCTGTAATTGCAGCAACGACTCCGCCAGCCGAATGTCGGCGCCCATGAGTATGGGGAGGTTCCGGTAATAGGGTTCGCCGACGGTGCTCGCCACGTCCGGCTGCTCCGTGTTGACCATTTCCGTCGCCGCCGAGACTTCCACGCTCTCAGCCACCGAGCCGAGCTCCATAGGAAGATCAATTCGGTACGTCTGCCCCCCGAGCAGCTGAATGCCGGATCGCACCGTCGCCTTAAACCCTGCGCTCTCGGCCGTGACGGTATACCTGCCAAGCACCAGCAAGGGCGACGTGTATGTGCCTGCCGCGTTGGTTTGCAAGATGGTGTCGACGCCCGTCTCGTCGTTGTGAATCTTCACGGTTGCGTTGGGAATGCTGTTTCCGGTCGGATCCGTGACAATTCCTGTGATCGTTGCGCGATCGGCTCGTTGAGCGAAGAGACACGCCGCCACAAGCAGCGCAGCCAGCAAAGTGAGCGCAGTCCGATGTCTGCCCATTGCGTCCCCCCAAAAGGTTGGCACAATCACTGCTACCGCCATCGGTCCAGCCCGGGCGTACATTGGAGAGCGCTCCCCTGAGAGCTAGTCTTCAATTCCGCGCAGAACTGAGACCGTTCCGTACTGGATAGTATTTTTCTACTAGTTGCAAGATGTGTCAAGAAAAATGTTTGCGCTTACAACGAACTCACGCCGGGAGCTTCCCCCACGGACCTTACTGCCCCGCCCGACGAAGTTCGATGACCGTTACGCTCATGCGCGGAAACGTATGATCTATTACTGAGCCTGGGACCGGGACTCGTATTTCCACGGGCGCGACGGCTTCCGGTCGAACCTCATCGTTCGTTTCGTAAAGGCTGCCGGCTGAAATTTGCCAGCCTCGCGCCGAACCGGCGGCAAAGCCCGAAAGGCGAATCGTTGATCGAAAATCCCGGACCAAATCCCGATTGACGCAGAAAATCGTGAGAACGCTGCCGCTATCGTTGAGCGCCGCGACCACATCGAGATAGGGGACGCCGCGAATGACCGGGAGCCGCCGCACGCCTTCCTCCACGTCGTACCGCTCGACCTGCGTGTTCGTTTCGATGAGACGGGTCGCATCCCGGTTCGAGTAGGTGCGGAATACCCAATAGGCTGGCGTTCCGTAGACTCGCCCACGCTTCTGCCACACGCCGCCGAACTCAACGTTGCCTGTCATGTCAGCGACGGAAGTAAAGTCCGACACCCGCATGAGCATGTTGAGGAAACCGCCCGCGCACAGCCCCCCGCCGAGGTTTTCGTAATTCGGAGCGCGGCTCACCGGGGCCGTGAACAGCCACTCCGTGAAAGCGATGTCCACCTTGCCCCGGTTGCGCGGATCGGCGTCGATCTGCTCCTTCATCGCCCGTAACTGCCGTTCAAGACCCACGGGCAGGGCGAGCGCCGCCTGGGCAATGAACTCCCGCGAAGGATTGCGTCTCAGGACGTCGGCAGTTCCGACCACAAAGTGCGTGGAGAGATAATTCAATCGCTCCGGACCGAGCGTTAACTGGGCCGCATTCCAGGCCTGGAACCGGTCGGGGTCCTGGCCCGTGGCAATCAGACGAGCCTTAGGATCCACGGCGCGGACGGCATCGCTGAACTCCTTGGTTCTCGCCGCCACCCGTTCGAGCGTCGGATACCCGATCTGAAAGTTGCCCCACAGTTCGTTGCCAAGTTCCCAAAGCAGGCCACCCGAATGGTCCCCCCACCGCTCGTTGACATAACGAACCCAGTCCGCGGCTTCGGCGGGCGTCCCGCTGCCGAGATTCAAGGCGATTTGCGGCCGTGCGTTCACCAGCTGGCAGAACCGGAGGTACTCGTCGGTGCCGAAGTGGTTGTACTCCGGCATGCCCCATGCCTGATTCAGCATGCTGATGCGTTTGTCGACAGGTCCGATGCCGTCGCGCCAGTGATAACCCGATGTGAAATTTCCTCCAAAGCGCATCACAGGCGACTTCAATCCGCGGACCATTTCGACCACTTCCGGGTTCATCCCGTCGATATGGTCGGCTGGAAACAGAAACACCTGATCGATTTGGACGCGGGCTTCGTCCGAAGCGGCAATCACGAAATCAACAGGCTCGCGTGTGGCGACGGCGCCCGGCGGCAGCTCCAGCGAAAACTCGTGTTTCGCCCAGTTTTCGCCGAGGGCGACAGTTCGTTTCGTCAGCACGTCGGCCGGGCGGCTTCGCTTGCGCAGGGAGACTTCGAGTTCGCGACGCCCGCTGACGGATTTGGCGTACAGGCTGCTGGTATATCGCAAAGTACGGTGAACGGGTAAATAGATCTCCTGGCGGATGCCGGTCTCTTTGCCCGGCAACGCCATGATTAGTAAAGAACGAAACGAATTGGGGGCGTCGCCCCAACGCGGCTCGTAGCGCCAGCCCTGCGCGGCCTCAAGCGGCAGCCACGGCAGCGGCAGACCCATTCTCGACGCCTCCCCAAGTTCCGGCCGTTGCGCCACCATCTGCGCGATGCGGTCAGCGCTCCAGAGATTGTCCTCGAAGCTTGGATTCTCCAGCGCCTGTGACCATAGCCCGCCGTAGATGCTGTGGCCGATCGGCTCAAGAAAGCTGCCGTAAATAGTGCGTGGAATGGGGTGCAGCGCCTTCGCCGCGTTGACTTCGATGACAGCGGCAGGCTGCGCGTGAATCGAGGCGGCCACGAGCGCTGCAAAGATTGCGAATCTGCGCATAGCTCGGGACCCGCTCACGCCAGTCTTGTTTTCAGCATGGTGTAGGAATGAGCCGGAAAGCGATAGCGCAGTTTTCGGCCCTCGGCGGTCGCCGAGCGCTCCACCGCTTTGACCTTGGTCTCGTTGAAATTGTTCTCCGCCTTGATATCGGGGCCGTTGACTTCGGCGGCCTGCACAGGGCCTGCAAACTGCTTGTCCTCGGCTTCAAACTCGACTTCAAGCGCCTGATCGGGATGGCGGTTCACGACATTCAGCACAAGGGTTCCGTTATCGTACGCCGCCGACGCGTCAAGATATGGCACATCGTCGAATCGCCGCGTCTTGTACTTCGGGCTGTCGACAAACAGCTCCAGGGCCTTCCCCTTGCTGTTGTTGGCAAAGAGTTGCAGCGGGTAATAAATGGTCTGAAGATACAGGCCCTTTTCGTTTGTAAATATCGGCGCGATAACGTTAACCAGCTGCGCCAGGTTCGCAATTTTGATGATATGGGCGTGGTTGATGAATGTATTCAGGAAGGTCGCGACCACCAGCGCGTCCTCCAGGTTGTAGTGTTCCTCCAGAATGCGCCGGCCGCGTTCTTTGCTGCCCCGGGCGCGATACCAGACGTTCCATTCGTCCCAGGCAATGTAGATGCGCCGGCTCCGGGGCTCGCCGGACAGCGCCGCATCGATAATGCCTTCGGTGGTCTTGATGCGGTGACTCAGATCGACGGAGCTGGCCATGAAGTCGCCGAAATCATTTTGCGTATTTCCGACATACATGTGCAGCGATATGTAATCGGCGTGGCTCTTGAGATATTCAAGAACGGTGCGATTCCAGCCGATCCAGTCCGCGCCGGGACGAAAGTTGGATGATCCGGCGGCAACCAGCTTGATATTCGGGTCCGTCCACTTCATCAGTTTGGCGGCCTCAAGCGCGAACTTGCCGTAATCTTCGGCAGTGCGATGGCCCATTTGCCAGGGGCCATCCATTTCGTTGCCGAGCCCCCAGTAAATTACCTTCCATGGCTCGCGGCGACCATTCTGGCGGCGCAGGCGGGTCATCGCCGTATCCTCGGCCGAGTTGCAATACTCCACCCATTGCTGCGCCTCGGTCCACGACCCGGTCCCGAGATTGGCGCACAGATAGGGCTCCGCGCCGAGCATTTCGGCGTATTGGAGGAATTCGTGGACGCCGAAGCGATTGCTCTCTACTGTGCCCCAGGCCATTTCGAGCCTCGGCGGCCGCTGGTCGCGCGGGCCGATCCCGTCGCGCCAGTTGTAATTCGATGAGAAATTTCCGCCCGGCCACCGGAGGATCGTGACATTCAGCTTGCGCACCGCTTCGAGGACGTCCTTGCGGTATCCGGCGGCGTCGGAAAGCGGCGAGTTTTCTTCGAAAATGCCGCCGTAAATACAGCGGCCCAGGTGCTCGACAAAGTTTCCGTAGATTTTGGGGTCGATGTCGCCGATGACGCGCTCGGTATCGATCTTGATGCGGGCGCGCATCGGGGTTTGTTGTGCGCGGAGGACAAAAGGGGCGGAGATCAGCGCCCCGGAAAACGCTCTTCGGGATATGGTCATAATCGCTCTTCAATTGTTTCGACCGACGCCGGCCGGGGCCGGCTCGGACAACGCCGCCAGGGCGGTCTGTTCGTTTGCCGGAATCCAGACGATCATTTCGCCCTTTCCGCGATTCGCCCAGGCATAGTAAGGAATTGCCGTGAAGTCCTGTTCCTTCTTACTGACGCCGTTCTGGCTGGGGGTGAGCGCAATGGCCTTCCCTCGCACGACGACCACTCCGTTCAGCAGGTCCGGTCTGAACTGCGCTTTCAGGTCCGCGTCCGGTGGAAGCACAAGATTCCGGACGCGGCCGCCCGGATTGTCGGGCCACTCGGCGCAGTAGACGAGCGGGCCGCGTTGAATGGCGATGCGGCCGCGATCGGCGGCGACGTTCTCATTTGCGATAACGCGCCGCACCGGCATCGGCAGGTTCAGATCGATAACATCGCCGGATTTCCATTCGCGCGTCAGGGTGACGTAGCCCTTGGTCAGAGCTACTGGCCAGGCCTTGCCGTTCACCTTCAGCTCAGGACTCGCATCGGACCGGTCGGCGAAGCGATAGAGATCGCCGGGCACGGCCTCGCCGCGCGCCCATCCCGGAATGCGGAGCTTGATGGTGAACGCCTCGGGGCGCGCCGGGCGCACTGTCAGTTTGATTGCGCCGTCCCAGGGATAGCGCGTTTCCTGGGTCACTTTGACGATGCGGCCGCCTTCCATTTTGATTTCGGCGTCGCTCGCCACGAACAGATTCACAAACAGCGCGTCGCCCTGCTGCGCGTAGACATAGCCCGGAACGGAAGCCATGAAACGCGTAATGTTGCCCGGGCAGCAGGCCACCCCGAACCATGGGCTGCGCTGGTGTTGTCCGGCCGATTCGAGCGGATTTGGATAGAAGAAAGACTTCCCGTCCAAGGACACTCCGGAAAGCAGACCATTGTAGAGCGTGCGTTCCATGACATCGATGTATTTGGCGTCGGCATGCAGCAAAAACAGTCGGTGGTTCCAGAAATCGTTGCCGATGGAGGCGCAGGTTTCGTTGTACGCCGTCATATTCGGCAGCTCGTAATTGGCGCCGAAGGCCTCGCCTTTCGCGGTTGCGCCGATTCCGCCCGTAATGTACAGCTTCTTCGTGACCACGTTTTCCCAAATGGCGTCGATGGCTTTCACGTAGGAAGCATCGCCCGTCATGGCCGCAACGTCGGCCATGCCCGAGTACATATAGGTTGCCCGGACGGCATGCCCCACGGCTTCGGTCTGCTGAATGACGGGGATCTGCGACTGGTTGTAGGGCTTGCCATTGCCGCGCGCATCCAGCATGAACTTGGCGAGGTTCAGATAGCGCTCATCGCCGGTGACGCGGTACAGCTTTACCAGACCCATCTCCGTAATCTGGTGGCCGGGCCAGATGGCCCGCTTACCGGGACCGAAGGTCGCCACCAGCAGATCGGCGGTCTTCAGCGCAATATCCAGCAGGTTGCGTTTACCCGTCGCCTCGTAATGGGCGACGGCCGCCTCGTACAAGTGCCCGAGATTGTACAGCTCGTGGCTGAGCTCCTCTTCGAGAACCCACCGCTCCGGACCCGCCCACTTGTGCGGATGCGCCGGATTCATCGTGCGGGCGGTATAGAGGTAACCATCTTTTTCCTGAGCCGCGGCGATCTTGGCGATCAGGCCGTCGATATAGGCGTCAAGCTGCGGATCCGGGTACACGCTCAGCGTATACGAGGCGCCCTCGATGACCTTATATACGTCCGTATCGTCGAACGGATATGGCGGCAGCTGATCGCTGAAGCCCTCGCCGCGAATCGCTTTGGCCGCCTTAATGAAATTTTCGACGCGGCCGGTTTCCTCGCATTTTTGAAAGGCGAACGGGATGGTGACCTTGCGGTTGGTTTCGATGCGAGGCGCCCAAAAAACATCGCGGACGTGAACGGCGGTGAAGGGCACAGGCTTGACCGGGTAGTCCCGGCGCATGTCCGGCTTGGACTGGTCTTGTGCAGCCACAAGTGGAGCGGCGGCGAGGGAAAGAAACTCTCGACGTTTCATAACCAAAACTCCCAGCGGCTCTGGTAGCGCTTACAGGACAGCGTACACCAAACGGACCGGGGGTTCACGGAGTGATAGAATTCGGGCGAGATGGAGGAGGAGGGCATGCAACAGCGACGGCGTGAGTTTCTGGAACTGGCGGCGGGAGCATTCTCTGCCGGGATTCTGAGCGCGCAGACGCGCTCCGGGGATATGATTTACCGCACGCTCGGAAAAACCGGAGAGCGCGTTTCCGCGATCGGCCTCGGCGGTTCCCACATCGGACGCCCGCGCGAAGAGCAGGAAGCCATCCGCATCATCCGCACGGCGATCGATCGCGGCATCACCTTCATGGACAATTGCTGGGACTATGCGGACGGAAAATGCGAATCCTGGATGGGCGACGCACTGCGCGACGGATACCGCCAGAAGGTCTTTTTAATGACGAAGTTTGACGGGCGCACGAAGGCCGCAACGGCCAAACAGATTGACGAGTCGCTGCAACGGCTCAAGACGGATCATATCGATTTGATGCAGTATCACGAGAACATCCGGATGGAAGATCCGGACCGTTTTTTCGCGCCCGACGGGCCGCTCGAGGCGCTCATGGCCGCAAAGAAGGCCGGCAAGATCCGGTATATCGGATTCACGGGCCATAAAGATCCGGTTGTACATTTGCGCATGCTGGAGATTGCGGCGCAACACAACTTTCATTTCGATGCGGCGCAGATGCCGCTGAATATCCTTGACGCCAGCTTTCGCAGCTTCGCCCGCCAGGTGGTTCCGAAACTGGTTGAGCAGGGGATCGCCGTGCTGGGCATGAAAGCGATGGCAAGCGGCGCCATCCCGCAGAATAATATTGCAACCGGCATCGAGTGCCTGCACTATGCGCTGAGTCTGCCGACTTCGGTGGTAATCACGGGGTGCGACAGCCTGGAGCGGCTGGACCAGGCCTTGGAGGCCGTCCGCACATTCAAGCCGCTCAGCCAGCAGCAGATCGCCGCGCTGGTGGCCCGAACGCGCGAAGCGGCTCTGACAGGCAAATACGAGCGATTTAAGACCTCGGCGCAGTTTGATGGGACTGCGCGTCATCCGGAGTGGATGGGATAACGCGACGCGGACCGTTGCTGATCTCCCCGGATGTTTTGTCTCCGGGTTCGTCATGAGGGGGCGGCTACAGAGTCGGACGCCTACATTGGAAGCGCGCTTCAGCAGAGCCCGCCGCCGTACGGCGCGCTTCCTTGATGTGATCGTGAATTTGATACAGAAAGAGATATGACGCGCCGCGATTTCCTCGCAACTCCAGGGCTGCTGGCCGCGGCTCAGACGCAGTCGCCGCGCAAGCGGGACCTGCTGGCATCGATATGGACCGCCGAGCAGCTTGCCAAGGCGGCAAGCGGCGCCTTCCACCCCTTCCCCACGGCCGCCGAGCGCTCAGGCTGGGAATCTTTGCCTGCGGATGCGCGCGCCGCGCTGATCCGGGCTGGGGAACGGCAACAACAGACCTCCTGGGACGTCCTGCCCGCCAGCGTGTTCCTCGAATTTGCGCGCAACGGAAACCGCTCCCACTACGAAGCGATGCGCGACCGCCGCCGGCGTAAACTCCAGGACCTCGTGCTGGCCGAGTGCGCCGAATTCAAAGGCCGCTTCGTCGACGACATCATTAACGGCGTCTGGCTTACGTGTGAAGAAACGTTCTGGGGCGTGCCCGCGCATCTCGGCGCGCAGAAGGCCAAGATCGGCCTGCCCGATGTCACAGAGCCCATTGTCGACCTGTTCGCGGCGGAAACCGCCGCACTCCTGGCCTGGACGTTGTACTTGCTGGAGCCGCAGCTCCAGCAGGCGTCGCGCCTGGTTCCGGAACGCATCCGCATCGAGACAGCCCGACGGATTCTGACGCCCTGTCTGGAGCGGAACTTCAGTTGGATGGGATTCGGAAGTCCGCCGCCGAACAACTGGGATCCCTGGATCTGCTCCAACTGGCTTACCTCAGCGCTGCTCCTCGAAGCCGATCTGAAGCGGCGCAGCGCGGCGCTTCAGAAAATCATCCAGTGCCTTGATCACTTCCTGAACGGCTATGCCGATGACGGCGGCTGCGACGAGGGTCCCAGCTATTGGGGCCGCGCCGGAGCATCGCTGTTCGACTGTCTGGAACTGTTATACGAGGCGAGCGGCGGGGCTTTGAATGCGTTTGACCAGAGCCTCATTCACCAGATTGGTCTGTATATCTGCCGCGCGCACATCGCCGGCGAGTGGTACACGAATTTCTCCGATGCGCCCGCGCGCGTGAACGTCGACGGCGACCTGGTGTACCGTTTCGGCCGCCGGGTGAACGACGAAACCATGCAGCGCCACGGCGCCTATGCGGCATTTCTCGCGAACGAGAGCGCCCTTCCGCACGGCAGCATCGGCCGTGAGCTGCCTGCGCTGTTCAATCTCGCGGAACTGCGCCGCGCGCCGCGCGCCCAGGCGCTCCTGCGCGACGTATGGCTGCCCGGCATCGGCGTCATGGCGAGCCGGGTTCGCGAGGGCTCGATCGAGGGGCTGTATGTCGCCGCCGAAGCCGGCAACAACGGCAAGAGTCATAATCACAACGACGTCGGCAATTTTATCGTTTACGCGAACGGCCAGCCGGTCATCATCGACGTTGGAGTTGAAACCTATACGGCCAAAACGTTCAGCCCGAAACGATACGAAATCTGGACCATGCAGTCGGCGTTTCACAACTGCCCCACAATCGATAGCGTCATGCAGTCGCCAGGGCGCCAGTACGCCGCCTCAGCCGTGAGCTGTGTTCAAAACAGCGAAGCCGCCGAACTGCGCATGGACATTGCCGGGGCATATCCAAAGAATGCAGGCTTGGAAAGCTGGAAACGGACAGTCCGTCTGGACCGTGCGCGCAACCAGGTGGAGGTTGTGGATCGGTTTTCATTGGATCACGCCGCCCACGAGATCACCCTGACTCTCATGACGCCGTGCCGCGTCAGCCAAAAGCCGGGAGCGTTGCAGCTTGAAAATCGGGCGCGCGTGGCTTTCGACCCGATGTTGTCCGCCTCCATCGAAGAGATCCAGCTCGAGGACGCCAGATTGCGCAACGTCTGGGGCGAGCGGATCTATCGAGTTCTCCTCCGCGCCGCAAATCCTCCGCGGCAGGGCGAGTGGACAATGAGAATCACTCAAGCGTGAGCGTTGCGTCCGAGCGCTCGCAAACTGCTGTGGTTCGCGCGCCTTCGCGAAGCCAGCGCCGGGGAGCTTGGAGGCGGCGGACGGCTCGCGCGTTGGTGAATCGCCGACTACGCCTTTACGGTGGATGAATATCCGCGCACGGCGACGGTTGTCCGGTTAGGCGGAGGGTTCACGCGATGCCCTCAGCCAAGAGTTGCGCCACAGCATGCCTACGGCAATTGACCGCCCGCTGAAGCGGCGTACAGCCCTTGTAATCCCGCGCATCGATCTCGGCGCCGCGCTCCAGCAGCACACGCGCTATCTCCACATGCCCGCGCCGCGCCGCCATATGCAGCGCCGTCGCCCTGGTCACGCCGCAGCGCGCGTTCACATCGGCGCCCGCCCCGACCAGCGCCCGCGCGATCGGCGGTCCCTGTTCCGACGCGCATTCGTTCGCTGCACAGTAGAGCGGTGTGCGGCCTCCGTCATCGCGTATGTCGGGGTCTGTTCCGAGCCGGAGCAGCCGTTCCACCACCGCGAGGCAGCCCGCGCCCGAGGCGTAATGGAGCAGCGCGCGTCCCCCGTAACGGCCTGTTGCAAGTGAAGGATCACGCTCCAGCGCGAGCAATACATAGGAGATCAAATCCGCCCGACCCGATCGCATCATTCGCGCCAGCATCCCGGTGAATACCGCCGGCCGGGACATCAATCGTGGTGCGAGGGCAACAGCCTCGTCATCGCGGCCTGCGGAAATCGCCGCGATGGCCTCATCGACCATGCGCTGTTCGCTCCAGCGCTGTGCCAGCTCGTTATGTTCCGGACAGCCGGCCTCGCGTCCGGTTACATAGACGGAACTGCATTCAAAAAACTGCATCAGCGCCTGTCGGGTGGTCTCATCCACCGGCGCTGCATCGAGAGCCGCCGCCATATGCTTTAGCCACGCGCGCCGCTCCGCATCGCCAATTCGAAACCGGCCATGCGATTCACGCAGGCTCAGCCACCACCGCCGCTGCGTTTGCTTTTCATCGCCGCCAAGAAATTGGATGAGAAACGCGCCAAACTCCTCGATGGCGCATTTCAGCGTTTTGCCTGGAAACAGCGGCCGCAAAATCGGATCCGCATTCACGCGCGCATAGAATGCCGCTGAAAGGCGCTTGCAGCCAGCCTCCCCGCCAAGCGCGTCGAGCACCCTCGCATGTTCCGACATAGACCGATTGTACGCTGCGCTCCAGCGGTTATCTGCGGCGCTGTATGCCCTCACGACGGGGCTCGCGCACGCTGGCTGAGGGAAGCGGGTAGGCGCGAGCGCGCATCTCCGCGCAGAGCTTTTGACGGCAGCAACGGCCGCCCAGTCGTCAATGCACGCCAACGCGCAACTGACAACTCCAATAGAATAGAAGCCGACGCAAGGCATGAAGGCAGTCACAATTGCGGCGCTGATGGCGGCAGCATCTGCGGCGGCCGCATCCGCCGCTCGCGTCCTTGCCGTGTCTGTGGACGGGGTCGTCCATCCGATCACGGTTGAGATCATCTCGCGCGCTGTTGAACAGGCCCGCCACGAACATGCGGCGGCCATCCTCATCCGTTTGAACACTCCTGGCGGATTGCTCGACGCCACGCGCCAGATCGACCAGAAACTGCTGGTTTCATCAGCGCCGGTCATCACTTACGTCGCGCCGAGCGGCGCGCGAGCGGCCTCAGCCGGTTTTTTTATTCTCGAGTGCGGCGACATCGCGGCGATGGCCCCCGGAACCAATACCGGCGCCGCCTCGCCGGTGCTGATCGGCCAGCAAATGGACCCGGTCATGCGATCTAAGATCGAGAACGACGCCGCCGCCATGCTCCGCAGCATGGTTTCCAAGCGCGGCCGCAATGCGCAACTGGCCGAAACCGCCATCCGTCAGGCGAAAGCCTTTACCGAGAAAGAGGCGCTTGACAACAAACTGATCGATGTCGTGGCGGCCGACGAAGCGGCGCTCTTTCGCGAGTTGAACGGGCGCGAAATCATGCGCTTTGACGGCTCCAAGCAGAAGCTCGATCTCGCCTCGCCCGAAGTGGTTGAATATCAGAAAACCATCCGCGAGTGGATCATCTCGGCGATCGCCGACCCGAACATCGGCTTTATTCTGCTGGTGGTCGGGGCGCTGGGAATTTATGTCGAGTTCAGCTCCCCGGGGCTGATCTTCCCGGGTGTGGCCGGCGGAATTCTGGCGCTGCTCGGGCTGTCAGCGCTGTCAGTGCTCCCGATCAACTGGGCTGGCGTCGCGCTGCTGCTGCTTGCGATTGCGCTGTTCATTCTCGAAGCAAAGTTCGCCTCTCACGGCATCCTCGGCGCCGGTGGAACGGCGGCCATGATTCTCGGCGCGCTGCTGTTGATTGAGGGCCCGCCTGCGATCCGGATCCGGTTGACGACGGCCGTCGCCGTCGCTCTCCCGTTCGCTCTCATCACCATGTTCCTGGTGTCGCTGGTGATCAAGGCGCGCCGCAACAAGGTCGTAACCGGCGAGGAAGGACTGCTCGATCAGATCGGCGAGGCCCGCACTGCGCTCACGCCCCGCGGTAAAGTGTTTGTTCGCGGTGAATACTGGGATGCGGAGTCGTCCACCCCGGTCCAGCCGGGCGCGCGCGTTCGCGTTGTCGCCGTCACGGGATTGCTGTTGAAGGTGGAGCCGGTTGGAAATTAAGCGCTGTCTATCGGAGGTGACTCATGTTCGAGGTCTGGTGGATTCCCGTAATCATCATCGCAATTTACATCCTCTCCTCAATCAAAATCCTGGCCGAATATGAGCGCGGCGTCATTTTCCGGCTGGGCCGCGTGCTGCCCAGAACGAAGGGCCCCGGGGTCATTCTGGTCTTCAGCCCTTTTGACCGGATGGCTCGAACATCCTTGAGAATCGAAGCCTTTGAAGTTCCGGCTCAAGACGTCGTCACACGCGATAACGTCACGGTGAAAGTGAACGCGGTCGTCTACTTCCGCGTCCTCGATCCCATCAAAGCGGTTATAGAGGTAGCAAATTATCTTTACGCTACATCTCAGCTGGCACAGACCACATTGCGCAGCGTGCTCGGCGAAGTGGAGCTCGATGAGCTCCTGAGCCAGCGCGAAAAGCTGAACGTGCGTTTGCAATCCGTGCTGGACCAGCATACGGGACCCTGGGGCATCAAGGTCACGCTGGTGGAAGTGAAGCAGGTGGACCTGCCGGAGCAGATGATCCGGGCCATCGCCCGCCAGGCGGAGGCCGAACGCGAGCGGCGCGCCAAAATCATTCATGCCGAGGGTGAATACGAGGCCGCGGTCAAGCTCAGCATGGCCGCCGAGCAGATCCAGAAACAGCCGGTAGCGATACAGTTGCGATATTTGCAAACTCTTGTAGAGATTGGGTCAGAAAAAAACACTACAGTTGTATTCCCGTTGCCGGTCGATATATTCTCGTCAATAAGCCGGGCGCTCGATAAGCTTTCTGGAGCCAAATAAAAAATATTGCGGATGAACCCGGATGGACAAACGATGGCGGCGCAACTATTTTCTCTGGATGCGTCCGAATTCATCCGCGGCTCCATCGTCATAGGAAGGTGAAGTGCCAAAAAACGAAAACGGCGAATTTGAATTGATTCTAGGCAACCGTCAGTTGCTGAGCGTTTTCTTCATCGTGGTGGTGCTGCTGGGCGTCTTCTTCACGATGGGATACATTGTTGGCCGAAACTCCACGCCGTTGAGCGCTGAAGCCCGCGCGGGCTCGCGCGAATCGAAGCCGCTTGAAGTGGAGTCGGCGCGGCCCTTGCCGTCGCAGCCCGCCTCCGCCAGCCAGGCCGTCGCGCCGGCGGCGAAGTCCGCCGCTGAAGACTCCAAGCAGGCGGATGCCGACGCATCGTCGTCCAAGGCTGCAACGCCAGAACAGGCGAAAGCGGAATCCGCGTCGCCGACGCCCGAAGAACCGGCGCCGGGTCAGACCTATCTGCAGGTGGCCGCCGTGCAGCGCGCCGAAGCCGAGCTGTTCGTCGACGTCCTGGCCAAGAAGGGCTTTCACGCGCTGTACACGCCGGTGCCGGATAAGCCGAGCAGTTATCGCGTGCTCGTGGGACCCTTCAAGGATCCGTCCGCCATCGCCCAGGCCCGGACGGATCTGCAAAAGGCTGGATTCAAGGGCTTCGAAGCGCTCGTGCGAAAATATTGAATTGGCCGACGCGCTCGTTCAGATTTCCGCGGCGAGGCCCCGTCTTCCGGCTTGGCTCCGCAAAGGCGAAACTCATTTTGAGTCTGTCCACCTGCTTAAGCGCCGCCTGCGGCGGCTGAATCTGCACACGGTTTGCGAATCCGCGCGCTGCCCGAATATACACGAGTGCTTTCATCGCGGCGCCGCGACGTTCATGATTCTCGGCAATCTGTGCACGCGCGGATGCGGGTTTTGCTCGGTGCCCAAAGGTTCGCCGCATAAGCGGGAGTTCACGCTCGATCCCGACGAGCCGGCCAAGGTCGCGCGCATGGCCCGCGATCTGGGGCTGCGTTATGTGGTAATCACCAGCGTGAACCGCGACGATCTCGAAGACGGCGGATCGCATCACTTCGCCAACGCCGTTCGGGAAGTCCGCAGCGCTCTGCCCGAAGCTCGGGTTGAAGTTCTGACGCCGGACTTTCAAGGCGACCTCGACGCCGTGGCGCGCGTGCTCGACGCCGGAGCGCACGTGTTCAATCACAACATGGAAACCGTGCGGCGCCTCTATAGCCGGGTGCGCCCGCAGGCGGACTATCAGCAGTCCCTTGACGTGCTGGCTTTCGCCAAACGCCACCGACCTGGGGCCCTCACGAAGTCCGGTCTGATGGTCGGACTCGGCGAACGACCGGAGGAAGTGGAGCAACTGCTGCGCGATCTTCGCCAAGCGAACGTCGATGTTGCGACCATCGGGCAATATCTTCAACCAACGCGCCGCAATCTGCCGGTCTTCGAATATGTTCCGCCGTCGCGATTCGACGCATGGCGCGACTACGGCCTATCGATCGGATTCAAGGCTGTCTTCAGCGGTCCTTTCGTCCGCAGCTCGTACATGGCGGATCAGGTGAGCGATTTGGCGGTCTCGCCTTGAACTGGCTGCTGACGCTGCTCTCCGCCGCGCTGTTGATCCTCATTTTTCCCGGCGCAGATCTTGTGTGGATCGCGCCGGTTGCGCTCACGCCGCTGCTGATCGTAGCGGGCCGCGAGCGCCGCGCGGCGCGGCGTTTTTTGTACGGCTGGACTGCCGGCATCGTCTTCTGGTTCGGCGTCTGTTACTGGATCCAGTTTGTGCTCGAAGTTCACGGCGGAATGGGCCGTTGGGGCGGATGGGCGACGTTCATTCTGTTCTGTCTGGCGAAGGCGCTGCACCTCGGCGTGTTCACCTGGGTTGCGGGGTATCTCATTCACCGCTGGTACGCGATCCCCGCCACGGCAGCGCTATGGACCGGCATTGAGCGCACGCATGGTCCGCTGGGATTCGCGTGGCTCGCGCTGGGGAACGCGGGGATCGATATGCCTGTCCCGCTCCGCCTCGCGCCGCTGGTGGGCGTCTATGGCCTGTCGTTTGTCTTTGCGATGACGGCGGCAGCGCTGGCGCTTGTGCTGCTGCGGCGGGCGCGGCGCGAACTGGCGTGGCTCGCGCCGCTTGCGGGGCTGCTGGCGCTCCCGCGAATTCCTTCCCCCGGCGTGGGAGCCGACACGGCCATCGTGGTTCAGCCGAATATGCCGGAAGAGGCGGCGTGGACGCCGCAGAGCGTCCGCGCCATGCAGCGCGACCTTGAAACGCGCTCGCTCGCCGCAGCCATGCGTCCTGGCGAATCCCGCGCGCGGTTGATCGTCTGGCCTGAGGCGCCCGGGCCGCTGTATTACTATACCGATCCGGTTTTCCGCGCCTCCGCCACCGATCTTGCGCGCATCGCGCAGACGTATTTCCTGTTCGGCGCCGTCGCCTACACCACGCAAGGTTCGCCGCTTAACTCGGCGGTGATGCTTGCTCCCTCCGGCGCCCTGATTGATCGCTACGACAAAATGTTCCTGGTTCCATTCGGCGAGTTCGTGCCGCCGATGTTCTCGTTCGTGAACCGCATCACAAAAGAGGCGGGCGACTTCGCGGCCGGCTCGCGCGTGGTGGTGTTCCGCTTTGGCGAGCACCGGCTGGGGACATTCATCTGCTATGAGTCCGCATTTCCGCATCTCGTGCGCCAGTTCGTCCGGCAAGGCGCCGACGTGTTGGCCAATATCTCAAACGACGGCTACTTTGGACGCAGCGCTGCGCGGGAGCAGCATCTGAAGCTCGTGCGGATGCGCGCCGCAGAGAATCGACGATGGATCATTCGCGCCACAAACGACGGAATTACGGCCGTGATTGATCCCTCGGGCCGGGTGGCGGAGCGCCTGCCGTCCTACACGGAACAGGTCGCGCGCATGCGCTTCGGCTATGTCTCAAGTGCGACGTTTTACGCGATGCACGGCGACTGGTTTGCGTGGTCCTGCCTGCTTGCCGGATTGGCGCTCGCGCTCTACTCAGCCGTGCGGACGCCGACCTCGTCCAGGTGAGTCAGCAGGTCGGCGGGATCCTGATAGACGCGATAGGCGCCCGCGCTCTGCAATTCGTCCTCGCCGTAGCCGCCGGACAGCAGCCCCACGCCGAGGGCGCGGGCCCGCCGGGCGGCGAGAAGATCCCAAACGCTGTCGCCGACCACTACCGAGTGCGTGATATCCACGCCCAGCTTTTCCGCCGCTGCGAGGAACAGGTCCGGGTCAGGCTTGGCGTGTCGAACCATGTCGCGGGTGATGACCGCGTCGTTCTCGGAGATTCCCAGGGCGTCGAGGGCCGGCTGCGCGCTTTCCCTGCGGCCGCTGGTGGCGATGGCGTACGGCACGCCGCACTCCCTCAAACAGCGCAGCAATTCCCGCGCTCCGGGCAGCGGCCGGACATCGCCTGCGCGCCGCTTGTAGGCCGCGGCGTGTTCCTTCTGAAGGCGCTCAGCCTCATCGGCGCTGATGCTCCGTCCGGTTTCTCGCGCCAGGGCATTCACCAGCAGACCGCCGCTCATTCCGATCCTGCGATGAATACGCCATACCGAGAGCTGAATTCCGCCCGACGCAAGCGCGTCATGCCACGCCAGAACGTGCTGGTACACGCTATCGATCAGGGTCCCATCGAGATCGAACAGGAAGGCAGGCATAGCCATCAACTGTGGCGAATCACGAGCACGTCGCCGTCTTTTACGATATAGTCCCTGCCTTCCAGCCGGAGCTGGCCTTTCTCTTTCACGCCAGCGTAACCGTTACTATCCACCAGCGCCTTCCAGTTCACGACTTCAGCGCGAATGAATTTCTTTTCGAAATCGCTGTGAATCGCGCCCGCGGCATTCACAGCTCTGCTGTTGACCGGAATGGTCCAGGCGCGCACTTCGGTTTCGCCGGCGGTCAGAAACGACATCAATCCCAGCAGCGCATAGGTTGCCGAAATCATGCGCTCCAGTCCGGGTTCGGTCAAGCCGTAACTGGCCAGGTAGTCGCGAGCTTCCTCGGGCGACAGCTCCGCCAGCTCGGCTTCGATTTTGCCGCAAACAGCCGTTACGGCCGTGCGCGGTCGTCCCGCCAGCGGGCCGCTCCTGTACTGCTGTTCGATTTCGTGCAACCTCGGCGCGTCCTCTTCGCCGAGATTGAGCACGTAGAGCATCGGTTTTTGCGACAGAAACTGGAATCCGCGGATGCGCTTCTCTTCATCGGCTGAAAGCTCCAGGTTGCGCAGCGGCCGGCCTTCCTCGAGCAGCTCCCTGGCGCGCGAGAGCACTTCGAACTCCTGATCGAGGTCCGGGCTTTTGATTTTCTTCCGGTCTTTCTCCAGCTTCTCCAGCCGCTTCTCCACGACGACCAGATCGCTGAGGACCAGTTCGGTTTCGAGATCCTCAACGTCCCGCAGCGGGTTCACCGATCCCTTTTCATGCGGCACAACGTCACTCTCGAACACCCGGACCACGTGGGCTAGCGCATCGACGACGCGGAGGCTGGAGAGATAGCCGGGGTCGCGCAGCGCCTCCTTGGAAATCGCGGGGAAGTCGAGGTACTCGACCGTCGCGTGGGTCACCTTCGAGGGTTTAAATATGTTTGCAAGCGCATCGAGCCGCGGATCGGGAACCTTGGCCACGCCGATTCGCGTTTCCATGCTGCCCACGCGGGCCGTGTCATGCACGCCGGTGAGGATAGTAAACAGTGACGTCTTGCCCGTCATGGGCAGGCCAATGATCGCTGTCTTCACAGAGGAACGTCAACCATGGTAAGGATTTCTTGCAGCACCCGCTCCGCCCACTCAGAACCGCGATTACTCAAGGCGACCCGAGAGCTGACCACCACTCGATGCGCAAAGACAGGCACGACGAGCCTTTTGACGTCATCCGGAATCACGTACTCGCGGCCTTCGAGCAGCGCGAGCGCCTGAGCCGCGCGGTACAGAGCCTGCGCCCCACGGGGGCTGACTCCTAGCGCGAGCGACTCATGCGCCCGCGTGCGGTCGACTACCGCAAGCATGTAATCCACCACGCTCGGATCGACGGATACGTGGTCGACAAGCTCCTGCAAGCGGATCAGTTCCTCGCCTGAGATCACTGCCTCGACAATATCAGCCCGGTGCGGCGAGGAGTTTCGCAGGATCTCCCGCTCAGCGGCGGCGTCGGGATAACCGATCCGTATACGCATGAGAAAGCGATCCAGCTGCGATTCCGGCAGCGGATACGTTCCGTGATGCTCCACGGGATTCTGAGTGGCGATGACCATGAAAGGCTCCGCGAGCGGATACGACCGCCCGTCCACGGTCACCTGCTGCTCATTCATCGCTTCGAGCAGCGCCGACTGCGTCTTGGGCGTTGCGCGGTTAATTTCATCCGCGAGCAGGAAATTGGTAAAAATCGGGCCCGGCTTGAACTCAAACGCCTGCGACTGCGCGCTATAAATACTGACGCCGAGCACATCGCTCGGAAGCATGTCGCTCGTGAACTGGAGGCGGTGGAAGTGGCATTTGACCGCGCGCGCCAGGGCATGCGCCAAAGTCGTCTTGCCGACGCCGGGCACGTCTTCGATGAGCAGATGCCCTTTGGCGAGCGCGCACACAAGCGCAAGCCGAAGAACTTGAGCCTTCCCGCGAATCGCCTGTCCCAGCGCCCGCTCGAGATCGTCCAGCTTCTCTTTGGCGGCCGAAAGCGGAACCGACGGGCCGTAAACCGTGTCCCGCGGGGTCATCAAACCCATGATATCTGATTGGAACGGACCCCCGGCCGGATCACTGGGCGCCGGTCCGCGCCTGCTGCGCCACGGGAATCACCAGTTCGCCGCCGGCGGGGCGCACGCCGCTCGATTTCCACTCGCGCAGCTCCGAAAAGGCGCGCGCCACTTCGTTGGGCAGAATTGCGCAATGCCCGTCGTGCGGGACATACTGTTGCACGAACAGCGGCGCAGCGCCGGATTGCTCCACCAGGCTCTGGTAAACGGTCGGAATCCAGGCGGGCACCAGCGGATCATAGCTGGTGTGCACGGCCAGCATTGGCTTCTCGATGCGGCCCGTCGGCGTGTAGTACTCGCGCAAATACGACGCCGCCTTCGGATCGGCGGCATAGCGCTTGACGCCGGCATTGAGGGCGTTATCGTCAGGCGTTCCGCTGTAAATCGTGTTGCGATTATCGAACGGATTTCCGCCGGCGCGCTGCTGCAACTCCCGCAACATCGAGCTGATAAAGCTGATGACTCCGGCGAGATCCTTATTATTTTTTATATTGGCGCCGTTCAAGCGCCGGAGGACGGCGGCTTTATCGGGCGCTGAATCGAGCGCTTCAAGAATTTTCGACTGCGTTTCTTTGTCGCTCTGTAAATCAGAGCCGCTTTTCGAAGGGTTGGGAAGAAGGTTCGGAAAATAGTAATCAAAGACGACGCGACTGTCAAAGGCGCGAGCCATGAAATAATTCGGCGCGGCGAGCGGTCCGCACAAAGGGAGCCCGGCGTCATACACGGTCGGGCTCGACTCCATCAGCATCATGGTCAGAAAGCCGCCCATGGAGTGTCCCGTGATGAACGTCTCTTTTACAGGGCCGTACTTATGGATAAAGTAGCGGCGCAGGTTCTCTGTATCGACAACAGCCTCTTGAATCGCCCATCCGCCCTTGGCATACCCAGACTGCGCGACCGCGTACCCCTGATCGGTGAACACCGCCAGCAGGGGCGCGAGTTTCTGCTGTTCGTACGTCACAGGCTTTGGACTGTAGCCATGACAATAAATCACAAGACCGCCATTCCACTGTTCGGGAATATCGATCCTGAACCGGGCGCCATTAATTTCGCCAAGCTCAGTACGGGGCGCAGCCGAACAGATCACGGCGCAGACGGTCAAACAGAGGGCGGTTTTCATAGCGAGCGTGCGCGTGTTGTACCGACAGTGTAGCACTGGACTGTGGCGGGAGCGTCGCGGCCTGATAAGATCGTGTTCAATGCGGTGGTTGGGTGCATGTCTGCTGATTGCGTGCGCCTCGGCCGCGGTGGACGACAACGTTCCGCTCGGTGAGCGAACGCGTCAATACCTGGTCGATCTGATCAAGTTGGACACGACCAATCCGCCTGGCAACGAGACGCGGGTCGCCGAGTACCTGAAACAGGTTGCGGAGGCGCATGGGATTCCGGGCGAACTACTCGGAGGGGACAGGAACCGGCTGAACTTTGTTGCGCGGCTGAAGGGCGCCGGGCGCGGCCGACCGCTGCTGCTCATGGCTCACAGCGACGTCGTTCCGGCGGATCGCGCTCAGTGGAGCGTGGACCCGTTCAAGGCGGAGACCCGCGCCGGCGTCATTTACGGGCGCGGCGCCGTGGATGACAAATCGCTGCTTGCGGCGGAGCTGGCAGTGATCGTCGAGCTGAAGCGTCGCAAGGTGCCGCTCAAACGGGACATTATTTTGCTCTCGGAAGCGGATGAGGAGGCCGGCTCTACGGGCATCCAATGGCTGATCCAGCAGGCGTGGTCAAAAATCGACGCTGAATTCGCGCTCAATGAAGGCGGCTTTATCCTCGAGCTGCCCGGCGGGGGGCGCGTGTATCAGGTCCAGACGACGGAAAAAATTCCGACGCGAATGATCCTGACCGCGCACGGCGCGGCGGGCCATGGGTCTCTGCCCCGCCCCGACAACGCCGTCGTGCGCCTTTCGCGCGCAATCACGCGACTGGTTGATGCGGACCAGCCAGTTCGCCTCAACACGACCACGCGGCGCTACTTCCGCGAGATGTCCAAACTCGCAGACTTCGCGTGGCTGCGGCCCTATCTTCCAAAGCTGGACAATCCGGCGACGGCGACCGCCGCCGCGAACCAAATCCGCGCGCACGATCCCGAAATGGACGCTATGCTGCGCACCACCATCTCTCCGACGATGCTCAAAGCCGGCATGAAGATCAATGTCATTCCGAACGTCGCTGAAGCGCAGATCGATGTCCGACGGCTCCCGAACGAAACGCGTGAGGAGGTGCTAAGCCGGTTCCGGCAGATCATCAACGATCCGACCGTCGAAATTGCGTTCGCGCCGGGGCAGCAGATGCCGGCGACGGAACCCAGCTCGCTCACGACAAGCCTGTATCGAGCCATGGAGCACACATTCAAGATGCATCCGGAGGATACAGTCATCCCCTACATGAGCCGCGGCGCGACGGACGGATCGTTTCTCCGCGCGCGCGGCATGGCGGTGTACGGCGCGCCGCTCTTTATCAAAGAGGGTCCCGACAGCCGCGCACACGGCAACGACGAGCGAATCTCGATCAAGAATTTGGAAGACGGCGTCGAACTGCTGTGGCAGATCGTGGTTGAAATCGCCGGACAGGAGTAGCCGCTGCGGCAAAGCATGCCCGTTACTGGACGGCGAGAGTCGCGATATTGCTGCTGCGCGCGCCGGATCTGACGACGACGGGAGCAGCCATGTCTGAAACGCCGGATGGAACGGCGCAGTTGATTTGATCGAGGCCCGGATAACCAGGGGCGCGGCCGGCGTAGCTGAGTGCGCAGTCCTTTCCGCCAATCACAACGCTGGGCTGCTGATTTGCATAATCCAACCCGTCGCGAGAAGTGGCGGCCCCCAGACCCGTCAGGAACAATTCGACGAAGTCGCCTGCGTGCAGCGGATTCGCCGCCGTGACCAGCGAACCATCGGATGCTTTCAGCGCAGCGGCTGGCCCGGACCCGGATCCGTTTTGCGTGAAGATCGCGGGCGCCGCGGGTTCCACCGTCACGTTGACGGAGTGCGTTCCTGCGCCATTCTGCACGGTGAGCCGGACAAGTCCGGGCGCGACGTCCGGCATGACGATGTTGATCTGCGCCGGCGAGGCATACTGGACGGGCGCGCTAACGCCGTTGACGAGCACCTGGGCGTCGCTGAGCTGCGAGGGATAGGGCGGTCCGGAGGCCTGCGCGGCGTGCGAGGCGAGCGAATCGCCGTAGATGGCGACGAACTCGCCGGGCGCCACCGCCAGCGGAAAAACCTTGCTCGCCGCCGGCAGAACGCCGCCAGGAGCAATCAGCGGTCCGGACCTGATGGTGAACGGAAACACGCCTCCGGCGGGCAGCGTGAAGTTACGCTGGACGATCGTCGATCCGGATTTTGCGCTGAGAGCCGTGACTCCGGCGGGGAACAGATCGGTATAAGCGACGTCGTGCGTTGGCAGATTCAAATCTTTGCTCTGATCCGAACGCGCTGCGCTCGCCGAGTCCATGGCGAGCGCATTCCCGGCGGCATTCTGAGACATCGCGATGACGCCGCCGTTCACGGAAAGAAACCTATCCTGAGCCGGCGCTGAGCCGATGCTCTGCCACTCCGTCCCGTCGTTCAGAAATGACACGATGATCCTGGCCGAGAGGTGATTGGCGGAGGTGATATTGGCGATGCCGGTCGGGTTTGAGCCGCAAATCACCGCCGCCTCGAGCGTAGGTCCGTCGATGTGACATAGTGGAACGATGCGCGTGCGCCCGGGCAGCGCCCATTCGAGCGACGCGCTGGTTAGGGCCACCACGCCATCGTCGAACGCAACGTTGCCGGATGTAAATCCTGAGCCGCCGTTGCCGATGATGGCTATTGCGTCCACGCCGCGAAGATCGTCCGTACCCTGGTTCCAGGTCGCCAGATCGAACAAAAACCGGCTGCCGCTCGTGAGCTCCTGCGTCTGGGCGTCATTGGCGAATGCGCCCACCAGAGGGTTCAGTGGCAGGCCAGACCCGAAGTGCGGCGTTGCCAGAAACACGGCCTTGCGGATCGGGACCGAAGCGGGCGGTTGAAACGCGCCCGCGGCGACCTGCTTGCCCGCAAGGTAACTACGCAAAATGAGACCGCCCATGCTGTGCGCGACAGCATCCACGGTTGTAACCGGCTGGCCGTCGCTATACCTGAGCGCGGCGAGAAACTGGCCGAAAGCCGCGCCGAGAATCTCGATGGGCTGCTTTCCCGATACCGTGCAGTTATTAAAAAAGATGCTGACCTGACCATGCGCCGCCAACACCTGGTCCGCTGAACCGAAGGTATTGGAGAACGTTGCAGACGAGCAGTCCCGCTGATATCCATTGAGGAATACGACCGGCGGCTTTGTCCCGCGCGGAATCGGCATGCCGGGCGGGATGAGCTGCCCGTGGGCCGGCGACGCGGCGAGCGCAATGAGCAGCAGAACGGCAGGGCGAGCGGCCGTCATTGCAGCGCCGCCATGAGATTTCCCGTCTCCTTCAACAAGTTGAGTTTGACCCGCTCCAAGTTGTTCTGCGCTTCATAATAGGCGACCCACTTCTCGTTTTCGTCGATTCGCGCCTGCTCGATATCGCGCACCGACGCGCGCCCCTCATCGGCCTGCGCCAGCAGAATTGAGAGCTGCTCGCGCGCGACATCGAGATCCAGGCGCGCGACGTTGCGGGCCATCTCCGCCCGATGCACGTCTTCGTAAGCGTTGCGGGCGTCTGTTTCAATGCGGGCGCGAAGCTGCTGCAATTGGGCTCGCAGCTTCGCAAGGTCGGTCTCGCTCTGGGTGACATACGCTTTGGCGGCGGACCCGGTCAGGAACGGAACGGTGATAGACGCTCCGAGCTGGCCATTGTTGCGCTGAAAGCGACCCGAAAAGAAATCCTGAAAGTTATATTTGGCGAGCAGGTTGTACTGCGCGACAAGATCCACGGTGGGCAGCCGCTGAGCCTTATAGCCGCGAATTTCCAGGTTCTTGGCTTGCATTCGCGATTCCATGACCTTAAGTTCCTTGCTGTTGTGAATGGCCTCTCTGACGGCCTCCTGCTCGGACTCCGGGAGGGGGGGCGCGACGGATTCCTCCCGCGCCGGCCGGACGCGGTCCCCGGGGCCGAATCCCAGCGCGATCGCGAGCGCCCGCTCGGCGCGCTCCTGATCCATGGCCAGCAAACTGGCGCGCTGCTCGGCGCGAGCGACGTTCAGCGCGGCGCGTTTGGCCTGAATCTCCAGTTCGCGCCCTTCGGCAATGCGCGCCTGGACGGCATCGCGCACCTTGCGCAAGCTGTCCACCTGCCGTTGGGCGATGTCAGCGCCGCGCGCAGCCTGGCTGGCGTCCAGATACATCGACGCCACCCGATAGGCGATTTCGTCCTGCTGCCGGCTGACGTCGATTTCAGCGGCCCGCACATTCTCGCGGGCTTGCGCGACGGCGTAACTCTGGGGCCGGTTATAGAGCGCCATCCTTGCCTGCGCCTCGAAGATTGAGGGCGGCTGTCCGTTGACGGTAACCGGGTATCCCGTCGTCCACGCGGCGCCGCTGCCGCCGTACACTTTAGGGACGAAAGGGTCGCGCGCAATGCTGACGTTCAACTCCGCCTTCGCCTGATCGAGCCGGGCGATCACAAGCTCCGGATTCTGCTTCATGGCGACGGCAACAGCTTCGCGCAAGGTCATGGTGCGGATCTCGGCGCCCGCGGCGGCCAGAGCAATTAGAGCAAGAAAAGAAGTTTTCATCATGATTCAAAACGGACTACTACGCTGCTTCCGGTTCTGTATCCAGCGCTCGGCCATCACTCGTAGCGCAAGGCTTCGGTGGGGTTGAGGCGCGCCGCGCGGTTCGCCGGAATAATGCCGAACACCAGTCCTACGATCATCGACACGCCAAACGCCACGACAACCGATACGGCCGAAATCGGAATCCTGATCTCGGGAACCGCCAACTCGACCGACAGCGGAATCGAAACGCCGATCAGAATTCCGAGCACGCCGCCTGAGACGCTGATGAGCACGGCTTCGGCGAGAAACTGCTCCAGCACATCGCGCCGCGCCGCGCCCACAGCCATACGGAGACCGATCTCCCGCGTCCGCTCGGTCACGGTCACCAGCATGATGTTCATGATGCCAATGCCGGAAATGATCAGGGCAATGGCCGAGACCAGGATCAGAACGACGGTCAGGATCGTCGCGATCTTCTTCGCCGCGTCCAGAATGGCCGAAAGATTTTCGACCTTATACCGAGCGCCCGGCCGGTGACGGCTCTCGAGAATCGATTTGACGACGCCGGTGAGGGGCTCGACGTCTTCGGCGTTGCGAACCTGCACGTACATGGGGTCAATGCGCTCGGTCGGAACGAAATAACGCATAACCGTAATCGGAATGAACACTGTTTCGCTGGCAAGCTCGGACAGGCCAAAGCTGGTCGTCTTTTCTTTGAATGTTCCGATTACGTCGAACTGAAGACCGTGAAGCTTGATGACCTGTCCGATGGCGGCGGTCTGGCTTCCGTACAGGCGCTTGGCGAGTTGTTCGGTGAGCATCGCAACCTTGGCGCGGTAGGCCACATCGTTTGCGTCAATGAAACGCCCAGCCAGAAGCACCAGATTGCGGACTTCCGGATAATATCCGTCCGAGCCGAGCACGGCGATGTCCTCTTCGCGGCCTTCGATCCGCATCTTGTCATAGTTCACCATGACGCCCGTGGCCGCCACGATGCGGGAACCGAGCTGCTGGCGCACGGCCTCGACATCGGCAAGCTTGACGAAATCGGCTGAAGCCGGCGCGACCTGGTTCGTTCCGGCTTCGTACTGGGCATAAATCATATTCGATCCAATGCCGCGGATCTGATCGAGTACGTAATCGCGGCTGGTAATCGAAATCGTAACCACCAGAATTACTGACGCATTTCCGATCACGAGTCCGAGCGCAGTGAGAAATGTGCGCACTTTATTTGCGCGCAGGGCATGGACGCTGAATTTGAGCGCCTCGGCGTGAAACATGAATGTACAGAGGAGGGACGCGAGCCTCTGGTTTCAGGTTAACAGGGACGGCGGCGCGACTCCGGAAAATTCGTCCCGGCGGCGAGAGGGCGAGCCCGGCGCGATCAACGCAGCCGGACGGCTTTTCCGGTGCGCGCAGACTCCTTTGCCGCGTCGATAATTTCCATCACCTGGACATTGATATCGATCGCCACCAGACCTTCCAGCGGCTTGCCCGATTTGATGGCCTGAACCATATAGGCGACCGGCTTGGCGCGCTCTGGCGGCAGCGGCTCCGAAGCGATGTCTTTCGTCTCACGGCCTTTGCGAAGTTGGACGCTGCGCTGCGTCATATACAGCGCGCCCTCGCGGCCCATGACTTCCAGATCCTGGTAGCTGCGCGGCAAGTCCCAGCTGCCTTCAAGCAGCGCCTCCGCTTTATTGGGGTAGTGCAGAAGGATCGTCGCGTTGTCTTCAACTTTGGGGAAGCGGTCCGGGCGCAGATGCAGGACTTCGGCGTAGACGCTTTCCGGGCGTCCCAGATACCACAGGCTCCACAGCGCGTTGTAGCAGCCAAAATCCATCAAGGCGCCGGCGCCATTCTTTTCGGGATCTGTCAGCCACGCGAAAAAGTACTTGTTGCGCACGCCTTCCGATCCAGGCCCGCCGTGGCCAACGATGCCGTGAAGACGCCAGATTTGCCCGACAGCTCCGGCGTCCGCTTGCGCCTTGGCTTGATAATTGGTCGGCCACCAAGCCATCTGGTAGTTGGTCATGACCTGAATGCCGTTCTTCTGCGCAAGATCGCGGATGGCGAGCGCATCTTTGTACGAGGAAGCGAGCGGCTTTTCGAACATGACATGAATTTTTCGCGGAGCGCACGCCTGGACGATTTCAAGGTGGCGGTTATTTTCAACAAAGGCCCAGACAATATCCGGCTTTGTCTGGTCCAGCATCTTCTTATAGTCCTCGAAATACTGCACCGTGGCGTTGCCTGCCCGCGCGGCGTCCTTCTTGGCCTCGGCCACGAGCTCCTGGTTCGGTTCAGCAATACCGACCAACCTTGCCTGCTCGTTCCGCAGCATGTCATTCAAATGTCCCCATACGTGGGAGTGGACCAGTCCGACCACGGCAATCTTATATTGCTGAGCCGCAGCGGGGACGCTCGCCAGCAGCCCTGCCGACAAAATGAGCTTTTTCATGGCAGAACCACGATTCTATCAGCCTGTACGCTGGAGAGCGCGACAGGCGATACGGAGGCGGCGCGGCCAGGAGAAGAGGCGGCGAGAGTCGGGCGCCTATCCGGACCGATTCCCGCGGCCAGGGCGGGCGCACAACAGCCGCGGCGAAAGCTCTACTGTAATTTTCGACACACGGCGCTCATGCGCGGAGTCTAGGGCAGTGCTAAACTCTCTATCCAAGGAAAGGGAGGCGAAGAAAGCATGACTGCTTTCCGATCGGTCCTCGTGATCACCCTGGGGATGGCTGCTGGCGCTGTCGGGCAGGATTACGCCCGGCGGGCGCAGGAATTGGAATACAAGGGGGATGCCGCGCAGGCGCGCGAACTTCTCATGCGCGCCGTTCAAGAGAACAGCAACGATGTGGCGGCGTTGCGAGCGTATGCAGAGTTTCTGGACGAACATCGCGATCCGGGCGCCCGGGCCGCATACGAGCGGCTCCTGGCGGCCGATCACGGCGGGGACCGGGTCAACGTAGCGCGTCGGCTGGTGATTCTGGATCTGCTGGCGGGCGATCGCGCCTCGGCTGCGCAGCACCTGGAGGCGTACCGCGCCGCCGGGGGCGCTGGTCTGTCGATGCCGCCGGCGACGAACCACAAGAGCGCTGAGCGTCAAACCATCAGCATCCCCGGCCCGTTGCGGTCGTTTGCGCGAATGGCGGCTCTGTCTCCGGACCTGGCGCCGGAAGATCTGCTTCCCGCGCTGGCCCGCAATATCGTCACGAACGGCTACCAGGCTGGAAGCGGCAATGAAGGGCTGGAACAGACCGAATATCTCAAGCTGATCGTCCGCTACCTCTCCCAGGCGCGGGAACTGGAGAAGTTGGCGGGCGCTGAGCACACGATCAAAATCGCGACCTGCGAATCAGAGGCGACCGGAGAATTGCTGCGCGTGCTCGGATATCGCATGCGCGGGGGGTGCGGCGCGGACCTGGTGCTCGAGACGGTGAACGCCACGCGCGCGTTTCTGACGATTGATTCCGGGTTCCCACTGGCTGAGCTCGAACAGGCGCTGAGAACCAACCGTCCGTTCGTATACGATTACCATCCAACCCAGATCCCCATCCTGTATGGCGTGGACTACTGGCAATCCGCGCGGGAAAAAGCGACGGGCGAGTTCATCGACTATTTCATTTCCGACCCGCCTATGTGCCGCCTGTATCTTGGCCTGGCAAAGCTGGATCCGATAACGGCCGATGCTATTCGTAAAACCACTCCGGCGCCCCGGCTGAAGGCGTACGCGCATGTGCTGGATTTCTTCGGCGGTATGTTCCAGATTCGCGACGGCAAGGCGGTCGTGCCCGGCAGCCCGCGCTCCGATAAGGCCTGGGCCGAACTGGCTGGGGTAGGTCCAGACAAAGGCGCGGCCTTCTTCGAAAAGCTGATTACGCGCGACGATGGATGGCTGGCTTCATATTTCGACGCGCTGCTCCGCATCAACGGACCAGTTCGCGATTACCTGACGGAACCCGAACGCATGAAGCGGTTTTATGCGGCCATACGGGGGAAGGTCACCAGCCCGGGTCCGGCGCGGCCGGTTTTTCGGTCTAACACGGACATGATGCTGCTGACCACGCGGCTGCGGTTGGACCCGAACGGCAAGCCGCATGTGCCGGGTAACATCCAGGTGTGGAAAGACCTGTTTATCACTCATCCGCACGGCAAGTACGATGGCAAACTGACCAAATCGGCCGCCGGGTGGAAAGATCCGGATGACGTTCTGGAAGCGCTGTTCGCGTTGTGTCGGAAGGCGGTTGAAAATGAGCCGCTGAAGATGTTCATGGCCGTGAGCGATGTGGAACGGCGCCGCTCGAAGCCGCTCGAGCCGGGTACCGTGGCCCGTCTGATCCGCGACTACCGCTCGCTTGGCGCGCAATACGTCATTTTCGGCGACGTTCCCAGCGTTTCCGATCAAAGCATTGTCATGTTCCTGGATGTGGCGCAGGAGACGATGCAGATGCGCGATCAGCTGCTTAAGTCCGACACAGCGGGAACCGTCCAGGCGCTGGTCTCGATCTGGGAAATTTTATGCCGACAGGGCGCGATTTCTGCCTCCGACGCCGATGCGACGCTCGCATCCATTCTTTCACCTTTCACGAAGATACGCCGGGAGCGTGAACTGTTCGACGCTGGAAGAAATGGCGTCAACGTGATCTTAAAGGCGGCAGGCGCGCCGGCGAACGCGTCGCCGCAAGACGCCATGATGGACCTGATCGCTGGCGCCGTGCATGCGTCCGACACGGAAACGGCCACCCAGGTGGTGCAGGACATGGTCCGCATTTTCGAAGCCCAGCGGTTGATCTCGCTTGGTACGCTGTTTGACCTGGCTGACAATCTGGAGAAGGTTGCGGCCGGCGCCAAACTCGATCCCGCGCTCGTGAAAAAGCTGTCGTCGCGGATCGCAGAGATCCAGCCGCCGCGCGCGTCGCTGACTACAGTCGAGCGGAACTCGCTTGCATTCGGATATTGGGCCGAAAAGCACATTGACAACGAGCGCAAGGTGAACATTCAGGCGGCCATTGAGAAGGCCGGTTCGGACGCAGAAAAGCTGCGCGATGTGCGGGGGCTGCTTGCGCCATTCCTGCGGGACACGCTGGTGGCATTCAACTATGCGCACTACGCGCCTCCCGGCGCGCAGGTGCTGCAAACCAATCCGGTGTTCGTCCGCAGCCACGATTTTCTGGGCCTACAGGGCATTGCGCAGACCTGGAAGAACACGGAGTTGTTCGGCTCCGGCTGGCCGGCCAATGCAGGAGGCCGGCTGGTTGGTTCGCTCGTGGGACTTCCGTACGCGCTCGCGGAAGCTGAGCAGAACTTCCTTGTGCCATCTCGGGAACAGGCTCTTATCTGGGGCGACCTGGTGCCGCAGATGCTTGTCACGGCGACGGTGCCGCGATGGTGGCACGTGACGCCGTCGCAATTGCACTGGGTCAACCTGCACATGGCCTATGGCGAAGCTGTGCTGGCGCAGGCTGCCCTGGACAGTAAAATGCGCGAGAATGCGCTGGCGGTTCTGGAACTGCACGCGCCGCCCGCCCGCGTCCGTAAGATCCAGAGTTTGGTGGAGCAGGGCGACGTGCGCGAGGCTCTGGAGAATGTAACGCCGGCCGAGATGTTTGCGATGGCCGCTCACTTATGTGAGAACGACGCAACCAGCATGCTGGCTGCGGAGATACGCCAGAGGGCGAAGGAATCACCCCGGGAGCTGAACTATGCCGCAATCTCCAGAGCGTTCGGCACTCCCAAGCCGACGCTCACCAATTCATACGCTCCGGAGCTTCTGAATATCCGGACGTTCCCAACGTTGATGGGCTATTCGAGCCGCATCATGGCCGAGAGCTGGGAGTCGAACCTGTTGTACTATGCGGCGCTGGCCGATGAGATTCACATCCCGCCGTCGCAACTGAACGTAATGATTCCGTCCTGGACGCAGCAGACAGTGGAGAAGATCTTCGCAACCCACCTGGAGGACTGGCCCGCGCTGCTGAGGTCGCTCAGGATGGTGGGAGATGATGCCAGGCAGAAAGCACGGCGGCAGTTGGCAGGCGCAGCGGCGGGAGCGGGTGAATGAAACCGGCGAGAGACCAGCGCGTACAAAGGGGAGTTGCAGTGACCGTAATTCGTAACTTTACAATGGCCGGCATTGCCACTGCGGTATGTGCAGCGGCTTTCTTTCCGTTGGCGCACCAGCTCAAAGCTCAGGAGGAGAAGCGACCTGTCTTCCGAATTAAGGTGGATATGGTCGTGCTGAGCTTCACGGTGACCGACAGCAAAGGCCGTTATATCAACGGGCTCAAGCCGAAAGATTTCCGCATTTTGGAGGACGGGATCCCGCAAAAGATCGCGACTTTTGCCGAAGGCAACCGTCCGCCGCTTCAGGTCATGGAAGATGGCTCGACCAAGCCGCTGGTCACCGAAGGCGATATCAAATCGGGTCCTGAGGCGCGCGCTGATGCGTTCGTAGGCACCAACGTATTCGTCTTGTTTGATACCAGCAACTACATGTATCGAGGCTTTGTGTACGCGTCGGACGCCATTGCGGATTTCGTACGCGGACTGGACCGGGCCGATTCCGTCGCGATCTACACCTACAGCCGAAATCTGAACCGGGCGGCAACGCTGACGCGTGAGCGCAACGATGCAATCATTGGACTTCGGAAAGCGGTCGCGGGCGATGACTCCGCACTGTATAACTGTTTGCTGCTCACTCTGCGGGATGCGGCCAAGGTGCCGGGCCGCAAGGTTGTCATCGTGTTTTCTAACGGTCCGGACAACGCCAGCATGGTGGCGCCGGATGATGTTCGGGCCGTTGCCGAGGACGAAGGCATACCTATCTACGTGATCTCGACGAATGAGGTCAACAAGGATCCAATTTCAAGCGGCGTCTTCCGCCGCATCACCCAGCGCACGGGCGGCAAATCATACTTCGCCAAAACCTGGCAGAAGCAGGTGGAAGCGTTCGAATCTATACGCGAAGATTTAGGCAACTCCTACACCATCACATATTACCCGCAGCCGAATCCGAATGAAGGTTTTCGCAAAATTTCCGTGGAGATTGTATCGGACGTGGCGAAAAAATATCGGGTGCGGGCGCGTCCGGGCTACCGGCCCCGCGGCGGATTTTGAGAATTGGATCCGGAGTTCTGATGGCGGGCTTGCGCCGCTGAGTGACGCTGAACACGGCGAACGATCGGCTAGTGCGCGGGGTGCGTTAGAATGGGAAAAGTTTCTTCGACATCGGGCCGTGGCGCAGCCTGGCTAGCGCGCTTGCTTGGGGTGCAAGAGGTCCCGGGTTCAAATCCCGGCGGCCCGACCAGTGTTTTCAAAGACTTACCGACCTCGACCTACCCCAAAACCTCTCCCGGAGTCCTTTTGGTGGCGGTTTGGCGTCCATTTTTGGTCGCCAGGCCTCGCTCGTTCGCCTGCCCTTCTCCGCCGGGCTGGGTGGTCATGATGGCCATGTCATGCGTTTTTTTCGATTCTGCTCCTCAAGGAGAAAAAAACAGGCCCTCCCCTATACATGAGAATCACCGCTGGATGGCATCCCGGCCGTTACTTCCTCTTGCCCAGTGACAGATAATGGGTCAGGAGAGTCGAGTTTATGACGACCGCCGCCAGCATCGAGCTGCCCGAGGCTGAGATTGCGGCCATCTGCCGCCGCCACCAGGTCAGGGAGTTGTCCGTGTTCGGATCGGCCGCGCGTGGTGAGATGCGTCCCGACAGCGATATCGATTTCCTCGTTGATTTCCTGCCCAAAGCCCGTCCTGGTTTGCTGGGTGTCGCGGCGCTGATACGCGAACTCAGCACTCTGCTGGGGCGCCGTGTCGACGTCGCCGTCAAACCGGCGTTGAAGCCGATCATCCGGCCCGGCGTGCTGGCCGAGGCTCGGTTGATCTACGCGGAGTGATCGGCAGCGACTGAACGACATCCTGGAAGCATTGGGTTGGATCGCGAAGGCGACGGACCAAGCGCCTGCCCTGCGTGTCCAAATCGCGGAGATTCTGGGAGCCGAGTTCACGGAGTAAGCCTCGATCGCGATTTCGCGATTGACACAAATCGGGCTTCGTGAGACAATCCCTTCAGGCGCGGCAACGCGCTGCCAATAGGGAGTGCCGGGACACTCCTTACCAACTCCTTCCCGCATCCGCTCCGGGCGAAGTGTTTTCAACCCTCCAGCCAATCGCCTGAGAGAACCAGCAGCGGAACTGAGCGCCGGTGGTGACGTGTGGCCGAACGCCAAATTCCGCTGTACCGGTACGACGGCGCCCTTGTAGATTGGATCTCCCCGAAGCGTGCCGGAAGGCTCGCCGCCATGGGACGAGCGAAGCTCGTGCGCCACAAGAAGGGCACGATCAACCGCGTGATCCTGCACCGCATGCCGGGCGAGCCGGCGCCCATGCGGGCGACCGATTACATGGGACAGGCGTACTCGTTCCGACAGCACCTCGAGGAGGGTCGTCGGTGCTGGCGGCTGAAGTCGCTGGCCGGCGGCCGCAGCGAAACCAACCTCGCGCCCGAGGAGGTGCGGCCGATCTTCCTGCGCGTGCTGCTTGACTGCCTGGCTCCGGCGGTGTGACATGCCCTGCCCTGAGTGCTTGAGCGGCGAGGTCATTGTCCGCGAGTATGACTTCGGCGTCTGCCCGGAGACCGGCTATCACGATGCCGGCGAGCGGTTCCGATGCCTGGCCTGCGGCGCAACCGGCGACGCTGACGACCTCGTGGCCATGGACGCATGCAATTCGATCTCCGTCGGGTCCTCGGAACGGCGGCGCGGCGGCGGGTAAGGCGATGGCACGCTGCACGCAGCCCCAGCACGGAATTTCGAGTTGACAGTTGACACCTTGGTTGACACGCGCGCGATGCAATCCCGGTGGCGAAGGATCGCGGCGCCGATCATCGCGCGCGTACTGGCCGAGAATGCCGGCAGGTCGGAGGCGGAGGTTAGGGCGGCGCTGCGTGCGGCGTACCCGTTCGGGCCTCGCAAGCACCATCCGTACAGGATCTGGCTCGACGAGATCAGCCGGCAGAGGGGCCTCGGGACAAAACCCCTTGGGCCGAACGCAGCCCAAGGGGTTTCGCCTCGGCTCATCGACCCACGGCAGGAATTGCTCTTCGCATGACCACGCCCCCGAAGATCGCGCCCGCCATGGCGCGCCGGATCGAGATCTGGCCGGTCGAGCGGCTGGTGCCCTACGCGCGGAACGCGCGGACTCACTCGGACGAACAGGTCGCGCAGATCGCGGCGTCCATCGTGGAGTTCGGGTTTAACTCCCCGATCCTCGTCGCCTCCGACGCGGGGATCGTGGCTGGCCACGGCCGCCTGCTGGCTGCCCGCAAGCTGGGTCTCGCTGAAGTTCCGGTGGTGGTGCTGGATCATTTGAGCGAGATCCAGCGGCGGGCATATCTGATCGCGGACAACAAGCTGAGCCTCAACGCCGGCTGGGACGAGGACTTGCTGGCGCTGGAACTCGCGGATCTGGAGCGGGAAGGACTCGACCTCTCCGTCGTGGGCTTCGGCGAGGATGAGATCGAGGCGCTGCTCGCCGAGGTACGCGAGGCGCGGCCGGAGCCCGAAACCGAAGAGGCGATTCCGGAGCCGCCGCTTCAACCGGTCACCCGGCCCGGCGACGTGTGGCTGATCGGTCCGCACCGGCTGCTGTGCGGCGACTGCCGGGACTTCCGCGCAATTGCGCGGCTTTTCGAGGGCGCCAGGGCCAACCTGGTCGTCACCTCGCCGCCCTATGCCCGGCAGCGCGAATACGATCCGGCGAGCGGCTTCCAGCCGGTGCCGCCGGACGAGTACGTCGAGTGGTACCGAGATGTGGCGGCCGCCATCGAATCGGTGCTGGCGCCGGACGGCTCGTACCTCCTGAACATGAAGGAGCACGCCGAGGGCGGCGAGCGCAGCCTGTACGTGAAGGACCTCGTGATCGCGCACAAGCGGCAGTGGGGCTGGCGGTTCGTCGACGAGTTCTGCTGGCGCAAGACCGACAACGGCGTGCCGGGCGGATGGAGCAACAGGTTTAAGAACGCCTTCGAGTTGATTTTCCACTTCAGCCGCAATCGCCAGATCAAGTTCCGGCCGAAGGCGGTCGGGCATGTCTCCGACGACTGCTTCGATTACTCTCCCGACAACCCGAAGTCGGCTTCCGGAAGCGGGCTGCTGGGTACGGGCGCGCGCGGCAAGGCGGCCGGCAAACCTGGCGCGGCGGAGGATGACGGAAGGCACCGCGGCCTGGCGCGGCCGAGCAACGTGATCGAGGTGAAGTCCGAGAGCAGCCAGGGTGCGCATTCGGCTCCGTTCCCGCGGGCGCTGGTCGAGTTCTTCGTGAAGGCCTTCACGGACGCCGGCGACATCGTGTTCGATCCGTTCATGGGCAGCGGAACAACGATGGCGGCGGCAGCCGTGCTCGGCTGCATCGGCTACGGCTGCGAGATCAGTCCAGCCTACTGCGACGTCATCGCGCGCCGCATCGAGCGAGCCATTTCCCAGGAGAGCGCCAACGAACACGAGCGCGTTCCCATCCTCGCCGCGACCGGCCGGACGTTCGAGCAGGTGGCGGCGGAGCGGGATATCGATCTGAACGCCGCCGCGGATCTGCGCGGGCGCGACCGGAAGTCCATCCGGCGAAAACCTAACGGCATGCCGTGCCACGCGCCGCGCAGGCCCGCCGGCGATGTGGTTCAGACCATTTGAAACCTTTCGAAAGGAGAAGAGTTTTATGCCCGAAGTTGCCACGCCGAACCAGGCCGAACGCGAGTTCGAGACCGGGACGGACGAGTCTTTCAAGAACGCAAACGCCACCGGCAGCGCCACTCACAACGAGAACCAGCGCGTGACGTTCGCCAACATCAAGCGGACCTACGACGTCTACCAGGACCTGGACATCCAGGCCGCGCGCCAGGCGCTGACCGAGCAGACGCGCCTGAACCAGATCGCCTCGCAGGCGCTCCAGAACGCCGTCGAGACGGCGAATCTGGTGTCCAAGCAGGCCGTGCGTCACGGCGACATCGCCATCGACGGCCAATGGAACCCCGTGCAGCAGGGCGCGGGCGACACGCTGACCGCTCGGGCGGTCTCGATCGACGACGTCTCGCTCAAGGCCATCGGGGCGGTGGTCGCCGCCGCCGTGGCCGACGCGCTGGCCAGCCGCAAGTAGTCTTTCTCCTGAAAGGCGCAAGGAATGGGCGGTCCCGCACTCCTCCGCAGGGCCGCCCTGCTTTTTGGGGAAGTGATGATCCGCGAGTTGCGGCTGTGGTGGCGGCTGCGGCCGCTCGTCAACCGATTCCAGGAGCTCACGAAGATGAAGTTCTCTTTGAACGTCGCGATTCAGATGCTGGCGCTCGCGGCGCAAGGGTTGAACGCTTCGATCGACCTGCTGCCGGGGCGCGGCAAGTTCTGGGCCATGGTCGGGCTTTCCGCCGTGCAAGGCGTGGCGGCCGTGCTCGCTCACTTTGCGAATCCTGACGGCACTCCGGCCGAAGCGCCCTACATCAAGAAGTGAAGCCCGACCTCCACATCGAGCGCTGGCCTCTCGAGCGGCTGATTCCCTATGCCAGGAATCCGCGCACTCACACCGAGGAACAGGTGGCGCAGATCGCAGCGTCGATCGCCGAGTTCGGGTTCGTCAATCCCGTGCTGGTCGGCGCCGACGGAGTTATCATCGCGGGCCACGCTCGAGTCATGGCCGCCCGGAAGCTCGGGATGGCCGAGGCGCCGGTGATCGTGCTGGATCACCTGAGCGAAGCGCAGCGGCGTGCACTGGTGATCGCGGACAACCGGCTTGCCCAGAACGCTGGGTGGGATGAAGAGATGCTGCGGGTCGAACTCGAGGCGCTTCGCGAGGACGAATTCAATCTCGATCTGCTGGGCTTTGAGGACGCGGAGATCGAAGCGTTTCTCGCGGAGCCCCAAGGCGAGTCTCCAGGACTGACGGACGAAGACGCCGTTCCGGAGGCGCGGGAAACCGCAGTCACCGTGCCGGGCGACGTGTGGCTGCTCGGAGACCATCGCCTGGTGTGCGGCGACTCGACGCAGATGGAGGCAATCGAGAAGGTGCTGGCGAGCGGTCTTGCGGATATGACCTGGACAGACCCTCCCTATGGGGTCAACTACGGCGCGACGATGAAGGACAAGCTTCGAAAGAAGCATCGCCGGATCGCCAACGATAACCTGGGACCCGCGTTCGAGCCCTTCCTGCGCGACGCTTGCGCGAACATCCTGGCCGTCACCACGGGCGCGGTCTACATCTGCATGTCGTCCTCGGAGCTGCACACGCTGCACAAGGCCTTCACCGCGGCGGGCGGCCACTGGTCGACGTTCCTCATCTGGGCCAAGAACACGTTCACGATGGGCAGGTCTGACTACCAGCGGCAATACGAGCCGATCCTCTACGGCTGGAAGGAAGGGACGGACCACTATTGGTGCGGCGCCCGCGACCAGGGCGATGTTTGGTTCGTCAAGAAGCCGGTTGCGAACGACCTGCACCCGACGATGAAGCCCGTCGAGTTGGTCGAACGCGCGATCCGCAACTCGAGCAAGAACCGCGACACGGTGCTTGATCCGTTCGCCGGGTCGGGCTCGACGCTGATCGCTTGCGAGAAGACCCGCCGCCAGGCGCGGCTGATCGAACTGGAGCCCAAGTACTGCGATGTCATCATTCGCCGCTTTGAAGAGTTTTCCGGCAAGCGCGCCGTGCTCGAAGGAGACGGCCGCGGCTTCGATGAACTCGCCGTGGAGCGAGGAGCGGTGGCGGCGTGATGTTGCACGATGCGAACGCGAACTCGCCGAGGCCGAGGTGCTGCTGCGCGCGGGCCATCCCGACGTCGCGGGCCTATGCCTCGCGCTTCACGACTGGGCGCAGGAACTGCGGATCTTGCAGAGGGAGCGTGAGCAATGGATGAACGGATCCTGGCGGCCATCGTGCCAGCCATCGGGCTGGTCTCGGGGTTGATCGCCACCTACGTGAGCCTCCAGAACCGCGCGCTACTCGCCGAGGTCCGCAAGGAACTGGCCGAGCTCGAGAGCCGGATTATTTTGCGCCTCAACGGTCTGTACATCAGGCGGGCCGAATGCGAGTTGCACAATGCGCTGCTGGAAGAACGGATCGAGGGGATCGTACGGCAGAAGAGAGAAGCCGCCAGCGATTGAGGCTGGCGGCGGAGGGGCGAGGCCGGTGCTATTGAGGTTTGATCCGATACGCCCGGGCGCCTTCGGTGGTCTTGAGAGATTCGACCGTGAGGCCCATCTTCTTGCCGAGCGCGCCGCTGAGGAAGCCGCGGACGCTGTGGGCCTGCCATCCGGTGGCGGACATGATGTCGGCAAGCGTGGCGCCTTCGGGGCGGCGCAGGAGCTCGAGGACGATGGCTTTCTTCGAGCCTTCGCGCGCGGGCTTTGCTCCGTCACCGGTGGTGGCCTGTTTGGTGGCCTTGGCCGGCTTCGGCGCGACAGGCGCGCCCTGGAGCGCGGCGGTGGGCGTCAGGGCCTGGATGGCGCGCCAGATCCGCGCGACCGCGGTCTTGCGGTCGGTGAACTTTTTCACCGGCTTCAGGTCGCCGAAGGGCGGCACGCCAGCGAAACCGTTCCAGATCTCGACCAGCCGCTCGGTGGGCCAGTTGGCGGCGAGCTTGGCGAGTTCCTTCTCGCTCGAGAATCGAGCATGGTCCTCGGGAATCGCTTCCCCGGCGAGATAGGCGGTGATGGTGTTGTCAGAATCGAGAGCAAAAGTCGTCACGGTCAGTCCTTTCTATCGGGTCATGCCGGCGAGTTGATCATCGGCGGTGAGATGCAAGTTCTTGTAGTAGCCGCTGGCCAGGCGCGCCCAGCTCCACGGCGTAGCGATTTCATGGCGCGCCGCGATGCGGCTCAGCTTGATGCGGTGCGCGCCGTTCGAGAACTCCTTTTTGAGGTGGCCCCAGCGGTCGAGCTTCCAGCCGTTGCGGGTGGCCCAGGCGACGAGTTCTTCTCGCGTGATGGCCATGGCGTTCAGTCCTCCTGGCGGCGGTCGATGAGGCCGCTCGCGTCTTCTACTGACTGCCGGATGTCGTTCCAGCAGCCGCGGCAGAACTGAACCTTGTCGAGCAGCAG
>DASRCT010000098.1:0-20122 GCA_035652975.1 Bryobacteraceae bacterium
CCGGCATGTGGCGAGTGGCGGTGCAAGGGATTCGCAGCGACGGCGCGCCCGTCTCTTTCGAAGTGAACGTCCTCCGGCGATGAGGGCCGTTTTCCGGCCATTCTGCCGGGCTTGACCTGCAAGGCGCGAGACCCGCACGGCTTGCGCAGTGTATTCCCAGGGTGCGGCTCAGTCACGAGTAAAGACGCATCGGCGCGACGCCGACCAAATGGGGGCGGCATGACCAGCAGCGCTCGCCAGTAAAACTTTCCTGAAGCCCGCGAATTCGTCAGCCCGGAGCGCTGTATTTAATTGAAAATACGGCCGAATCAAATGGCAGGCGGTGTGCAGGTCACGGTTAGCCATGAATGGAAGAATTCTCGCAGCGATTTTGACGGGGTCGGCCCTGTGGGCGCAGGTCGGCACGGCGCCTCCCCCCAATCCGACCCAGCAAGGCGTCGCCGCGAATCCAGGCGACAACCCGATGCCTGTGTTCCGCATTGAGGTTGTTTCGCGAAATATCCAGGCGGTCAATTACCGGCACCGCGGCGGCGCTACGAAGGTCAATTTCCAGGGCACGGCCATTATGCCCATGGCGAAGGGGGAGGCGAAAGTAGAGAGCGAACGGGGCGTAATTCACATCTCCGCCGAGATGAAGAATCTTCAGCCGCCCAGCGTATTCGGTCCGGAGTACCTCACCTATGTATTGTGGGCGGTGTCGCCCGATGGTCGTCCCGAGAACCTGGGCGAGTTGACGCTCAGCGACTACGGCATGGGCTCTACCAGCAAAATCGATACGACCTGTCCCATTCAGGCGTTCGGCATGATCGTCACCGCTGAGCCGTATTACGCGGTTACGCAACCAAGTGATGTGGTCGTGATGGAGAACGTTATTCGCCCGGACACCATGGGCGTGGTCGAAACCATCAACGCAAAGTACGAACTGCTGCCGCGCGGCACGTATACCAGCCAGGGGAAGGCGCCCGGATTTGTGCCGGTCCAAGTCAGTAAGAAGCAGCCGTTCGAGCTGTTCGAAGCGCAGAACGCAGTCCAACTTGCGCGTATCGCCGGCGCCGACCAGTATGCGGCGGACAGCTTTAAAAAGGCCCAGGACGCTCTCGGACAGGCCGAGCGGTATCAGGCGCAGAAGCCCGGCCAGAAGCCGGTCATCACAATGGCGCGGGAAGCGGCTCTTCGGGCCGAGGACGCGCGCGTGATTGCGCTCCGGCGTCAGGAGGAAGAGCGTCAGGAGAAGGAGCGGCAGGCGGCCATCGCGCGCGAGAACGCCGCCAAGCAAGCGGCCGCTAGAGCGGCAGAGGAGGCGCGTGTGGAAGCGGCGCGCCGGGCCCAGGCTGATCAGGAGCGCCTTGCCGCGGAAAAGGCGAAGGCAGAGGCTCTGGCCGCCGCTGAGCAGGCTCAGCGCGAGCGGGAGGCGGCCGAGCGAGCCAAGGCCGAAGCCGAAGCCGCCCGTCAGGCTGCGCTGCAACAACAGCAGCAGCTTGCCGCTGAAGCGGAACGCGCCAAACAGGAAGCCGCTGAAGCGGAACGGCTGCGCGCCAAGGCGGAGCAGGATCAGGCGCAGTTGCGAAAGCAGCTTCTCGATCAGTTCAACCAGATCTTGCAGACTCGCGACACGGCCCGCGGCCTCATCGTGAACATGTCCGATGTTTTGTTCGACACCGGAAAGTACACCTTACGCCCCGCTGCCCGCGAGAAGCTGGCGAAAGTGTCTGGGATCATCCTCAGCCATCCCGGCCTCTCGCTCGAGGTGGAAGGCCACACCGACAGCGTTGGAAGCGATGAATACAACATGCGGTTGTCGGAGCGGCGGGCCAACTCAGTTCGCGACTACCTCATTGCGCAAGGCATCAGTCCTGCGATCGTGACAGCGCGCGGCTTCGGCAAGACCATGCCCATCGCCGACAACAGCACGGCACAGGGGCGGCAAATGAATCGCCGGGTCGAGCTGGTGGTGTCCGGAACAATCATTGGAACGCCGCTAAACGGCGGCCGGCCGGAAGCAACGGCGCCCTTGCCGCCCGCTTCACCGCGCTGAACGCGCCCAGAGTTCAAACCATCGCGGCGCCTCTCCGGGCGCCGCGCAATTTGGCGCACGCCGCCGCGCGGATGTCTAATGACGGTGCATCGGCGGCAATCCAAGCCTGATCGCAGTCTCGCCCTCGAAATCGAATTCGATCAACACCGCTGGCTCGTCTCCCACCACCCAGCCATCATGCCCTGGTTCGATCACAACCACCTGCGGCGCGGCAAACTCAGACACGCAGCCATCTGCGTACTGGACGTGAATTTGCCCCCGCGCGAGAAAACCCACATGGGCATGCATGCAGTAATCGAGACCCACCACCGCCTTCATGTGAGTGGACCAGCGGAAACCGGGAGGATACACCGTGCGCTTGACGCGGGCGGCTCCAGTGCGGACGATGTCCAGCGTGGCGCCGCCGATTTCGCGATGCTGAGCGTCCGGGATCGGCGCAAGGAGCGGATCTCTGGAATTCATGTGAATGGCGTTGATTCTATCAGGATTCGCTCCCGCCGCTCAGGTAAGCGTCAAACCTTCTCCGGAACCACGAACGGGGCGCGGTATTTTCTGGTTAGCAGAGCGTTGGCTTCCTTGTCGCCCGGAATCGTCATCGTAGTGGGGTCGAAATGGAGAGTACGCCCCACCCGATAGGAGATGTTGGCCAGGTGCATCAGCACGCATGAGACAGCGCCCTCCTCGATCCGGTTGTTTTGCTTCGAAGTGTCGCGGCTGCGAACCACATCGATAAAGTTCTGCCAGTTGTTGCCGCCCTCGTTGGCTGATGGCCCGGGCTGCTGGTCGCGGCCAAGGAAGGTGTAGTATTTGTTGTAGCCGTCAATCGCCAGATACCCCTTCGAGCCGTAGAACAGGTTTCCCACCGTGTTCGAATCCACCCGTCCATTGCGGCCGCGCGTTTCCCCGATGCCCGCCTCGTGGTTGCTGATCCAATGGCGGACTTCGAACACCAGCATCTTGTGCTTCCCGTTCTCGTTGAATTCATAGGTGGCGGTTAGGGTATTCGGCGTTTCCTGATCGTCGTCGAACATGAAATGACCGCCGATGGCGCTGACCTTCGTCGGATAGGTCACGCCCAGTCCCCATCGGGCAATGTCCATTTCATGAATCCCCTGGTTCCCAATATCGCCGTTGCCGTAATCCCAGAACCAATGCCAGTTGTAGTGGAAACGGTTCCGCGTGAATTCGTGCTGCGGCGCGGGACCCAGCCAGAGATCGTAATGGACACCGGCGGGAACGGGCTCCGGCTTGGCGCGTCCAATCGTATCGCGCCATTTGAAGCATAAGCCCCGGGCCATATAGACGTCGCCGATAAGGCCATCGCGCATTTTCTGAATTGCCTCCTGAACGCCGGGACTCGAGCGCGCGTTGACGCCGTGCTGCACAATGCGGTTGTATTTCTTGGCTGCCGCGACAATCTGCTTGCACTCGAAGATGTTATGCGAGCATGGCTTTTCTACATACACGTCTTTGCCCGCCTGAAGAGCCCAGATGGTCTGGAGCGTGTGGTTGTGGTTCGGCGTGGCAATCGAAATGGCGTCGATATTCTTGTCTTCAAGAAGCTTGCGCAGGTCCGTGTAAGCCGCAGGCTTTTTGCCGGAGGCCTTTTCCACCATGGCGACGCGGTCGTTCAGAATCGATTCATCGATGTCGCAGATTGCCGCGATCTCGACGTTTTGCATCTTCAGGTAGTTGTTAATGTGGGACCGTCCCTGACCGCGAACGCCGACGCAGGCGACGCGCACAGTGTCGTTGGGGCTGGCCAACATGGGCCGGGCTGAGACCGCAGCTGCGGCGCCCATCAAGAAATGGCGTCTTTCCATCGATGTAGCTCCGTTGAACGGGATATGCCTTCTACTATAGCCAATGACGCCAGGGCCATCGTGAAGGTTATGCGTCGCGGCTCAGTCCAGTTGCCTTACTGAGCCGCATACGGAGACCAGTCTCAGCCGATCTTCTCCCAGAACTGCATGAACCCGAACGGAGTGGCAATGCGGCGCTTTACAAACTTGCCGCGCGCCTCAACCACCTGCGTCCCATCCGGCGAGTTGTCCCAGGGCTGAGCATGATAAATGTTGCCGAGACTCTGATCGCCCACCGGACTGCCGCTCTGAGCGGGCGCGGGAGCAACCGGCGCCGGCGACTCAAACGGCGGATAGTCCGCCATGTCCAGCGAAACCTTGATGCTTCCCGGAGGTGGGGCATCCGGATTGTAAGGCTGCGCGCCAGGCACGCTCAGACCAGGCGCAACGCTGATCGGCGATTGCAGGGCGCTCGGCACCCAAGTAAACCCGTAATCCCGCCGCATCTTCATCGTGTAGTAGGGATCGAAGCCCCAGGCCATAATCGGGACATCAATAGTAAAGCCCTTCATGGCCAGTTCGGAGGCTCGGGAGAGGCGCTGATCGGCGACAGAGATGTCGCGCAGCGCACGTACCTCGGGCGGCTGGTGCGCCCAGTACGCCGCGTCGAATTCGGGGCCGGAAACCTCGGCCGCCGGAACCTGAGGCGGATTGACGCCGCCGGCGAGTTCGTTAGTCATAGTTTCCTCTTTCGCCCTCAGAATACCGTCCTGTCGGCAACAACCCCCACGCTGCGAGATCAGAAGTTATTGAGCCGGCGAAAGTTGTTTTATTTCGAAATCGGAGAATTCCGAAAACGGCTTATGCCGCCGGCAGCGTGAAATAAAATGTCGAGCCGCGGCCCGCCTCCGACTCCACCCAAATCTTACCGCCGAAACGGTCGACGATCTTACTACAGATCGCCAGCCCGATGCCGGTTCCAGGGTACGAATTGCCGCGTACGCGCGCGAACATGCGGAAGATGCGGGTGTGATCGCGGGGATCGATGCCGATGCCATTGTCGGCCACGGCGAATCTCCAGTGGGAACCGTCGCGTTCGGCCCAGATGCGGATGCGCGGCTCTGACGCGCAATACTTTATTGCGTTGCCGATCAGATTTTGGAACAATTGCGCCACCGCCACCTCATTGGCCTTGACAGATGGCAGATCGGAACATTCAATCACCGCACCGCTCTCCTCGATGGCGGTGCGAAGATTCTCTTGAGCGATTTTCAGCGCCGCGCCGGCATCCACCGGCTCCGGAAGAGCGTCGCCCCGGCCGCCTGCGCGCGAATACTGGAGCACGGCGCGAATGAGGTCCTGCGCCCGGACCGCGCCCTCTCGAATGTAGTCAACGAATTCGCCGCCCTCGCTGCCGAGCGTGGCGCGATAGCGCGTGCTCAGCAGTTCGCTGAAGCTCGAGACCGCGCGCAAGGGCTCCTGCAAGTCGTGCGAAACGGCGTAAGCAAACTGCCGCAAGTTTTCATTCGCGCTGAGTATAATTCGATTCGCCGCCTCCAGTTCCTCCTGCGCGCGCCTGCGTTCGGCCACTTCCGCCTCCAGTTCGGCGCGCGCGTTCTCAAGCGCAGTACGATTCGCTCGCAGCTGGGTCATTGCGTAATTCAATGCGAAGGCCAGGGTCCCCGCCTCATTGGTGGTGGTTACGGGAACGGGGACATCGAGATTGTCGTGCGCCAGCCGGTCGGCCCCGGCCAGTAAGAGCCGGATCGGCCGGGTAATCGTGGACGCGATCACTATTGCAACCAGGATGCCCGCAGCGATTGCAATAGCGCCGTATGCTACGCCGGATCGGATGAGGCTGGCGACCTGCGCATTGTCCGCTGTACGGTCGCCAGCCACCCACGCCCAGCCGAGAAGCGTGTCCTTGACCACTACCGGCGCAGCAACCTCAATCATGTCGTGCGAATCGAACACCACGGCGGTGCGGACCGGACCATGCAACTGCTTCTGGCTCACCGGATCGATCAGATACTCCCCGATGCGCGCCGCCTCGGTGTGCGCCACGATCTGGCCGTCGCGATCCGTCACCATCGCGAAGCGCACCTTGCGGTCGCGCGCCAGCGCGCCGAGAATATTGGAAATGCCTGCCAGATCGTTAGTGATTAATTGCGGGACCACGCTTTCGGCAAGCAGGTCGGCCTGCGACAGCGTGCGAGCATTTGAGCGCTCGATGAGCAGCGTTCTCTGGCGGTGTATGAAGTCGGGAACGATAGTGAGAATAAGCGCGGCGTGAACGCCCACAATGCCAAGAATCAGTTGTCTGCGAATGGAGGCATGCCACCATCGCCGGGAAGGCAGCTTCATAGCGCGCCTCCGTACCCTGCGCTCCCGCCAAAAATACGGCGATATGCGCCTAGAAATTCCCAAACCTCATCGTAGGAGGCGCTCTCGGCGGCAACGAAACCCGAAATGCCCGCCGAAATCAGAGCCGCACGGCCCTTTGCGCTTGCGCCAAGGCGCAATAGCCCGCGCCGCATCGCGCGCTGGCGCTCGATGGGTATGGAGTCGCGGCACATTACCGCCGGTCCGGGCAGATCATCGGTTCGAAATCGCTCCACCAGCTCGTCTCCGCGGCTGGGCTGCGTGTCGCGGTAATCGGTCCAGTCTTCTGCGGAAACGCCAGCAGCGGCGGCGCGGTGCAGAAAAACAGCCAGCAGCGCCGAATTGCTGGCGTGAGTATACAAAGGCGAGGCGTTCCGGCGGACGTTGACGCCGGCTTGCGCCAGCCGGTACTGACACAGCATGGTCGCCAGGTCGCTTCCCGACGCGAACGCGATGACCTTTCCACGCAAGGCCTTGGCGCTGGCGATGTGCGAATCGCGGCGGACCACGATGACGCCGCGAACCCGGTCACGAGTCCCTGCTCTGGCAATGACCTGATATTTCTTGTCCTCAGCGGCAAGAACCTGCACCGGATCGACGATCGCGAAATCCAGCTGCTCCCCGGTCAGCCGCGCTTCGTACCCGTCGACGGTCTGTCCGGACTCGAGCCGCAACTCGAATCCCAGGTCGGAAGCGTTCAGCTCGGCAACTAAAGGGGAATATCGCTCCCATGTCGAGCGGGCGGACCCAATGGGTGGAACGCCGAACGAATACCGGGCAGCGGTTCGTGCGACCGCGGGCGATTTCCCATACTCAGGCGTGTATGCCGCTTGCGGATGCATGCGGCATGCGACAGCCAGCGCCGCAATTACAACAACGCCGCGTCGCATGAAAAACTCCGCTGAAGCCGGCGCCAACCCGCGGGCGACCTTCCGACGGATGAACCCATCATTCCGAAAAAAGTACTACGTATCCTAACACGATTTTGAATTCGAAAAGATGAAATTCCCGTCCAAATCACTCCTTCCCCGCTCCGATTCAACGCCGGCGCAACAGCAACTCCGGAGACCGCCTGCACGCATCCGATATCATGATCGTTTATGGCCAAAATCTCGATTCGAGATGTGGATTTACTGAACAAGACCGTGTTCATACGGGTGGATTTTAACGTTCCGTTCACGCCGGGAACGCTCCAGATCAGCAGCGACAAGCGGATCCGCGCATCAATTCCTACGATTAAGCTGGCGCTGGACGGGGGCGCCGCTGTGATCCTCGCCAGTCACCTGGGCCGCCCCAAAGGCAAACGCAATCCCGATCTGAGTCTGATGCCGGTCGCCACGCGGCTCGGCGAGCTGATGCCCGGTCCCCGCATCCTGATGGCGCCGGATTGCATTGGACCCGACGTGCCGCGGCCCCGGCCAGGCGAAATTGTGCTCCTGGAGAATCTGCGTTTCCATCCGGAAGAGGAAGCCAATGACGATACTTTCGCGCAGCAGCTTGCCACCGGCGTGGATGTGTATGTGAACGACGCGTTCGGCGCCGCGCATCGCGCACACGCCTCCACGGTGGGCATGATCAAGTTTGTCCCCGTGGCTGCCGCCGGCCTGCTGATGAACAAGGAGCTCGAGTACCTGACTCGAGTGACGACCAACCCCGACCGGCCGGCTGTCGCCATTCTCGGAGGCGCAAAGGTTTCCGACAAAATTGAAGTCATCAAAAACTTAATGAAGGTTGTTGATCGCCTGCTCATCGGCGGGGCGATGGCCTATACGTTTCTGCGCGCCCGCGGCGAGGCAACGGGGAAATCCCTGGTGGAAGAAGACAAGATCGACCTCGCCCGGCAGTTGCTGGCCGAGGCGGGCGACAAGATCATGCTGCCGGCGGACCACGTGGTGGCGCGTGAGCTGAAGCCCGGCGCCGCATCAGAGGCGGTGACGCGGATTCCCGATGACGCAATGGGCGTGGATATCGGACCGGCTACCGTCAAACGCTACATCGAGGTTATTCTCGGCGCGAAGACGATCATCTGGAACGGTCCGATGGGCGTATTCGAGATGCCTCCCTTCGACGGCGGCACCGTGGCGCTGGCGAAGGCCGTGGCGGAATCGCCCGCAATATCAGTCGTGGGCGGCGGCGATTCGGAAAAGGCCGTCAAGGCGGCCGGCGTAGCAGACCAGATTTCGCACATTTCCACCGGCGGAGGCGCTTCGCTCGAGTTTCTGTCGGGCATTACGCTGCCCGGCGTCGCGGCGCTGACGGACAAGCGCTAAGCGCTTAACGGCCTCGCCGGACGCTGCACGCGCCTCTGGAGTCGGACACGAGCTGCCGGGAACGGTGTGGCGCATGGCCGCCGGGTCTTGAGCGGCCGGCCTAGGCGAGAGCCGGCCCGGGCGCGGCTCGACAGGCCCCAGCGGCGCCCGGGCTAACCGCCTTACGAGGTCAGCAGCGCCGCTTGCAGCATGGCGCGTGCGTATCCGACGTTGTAGGCGAACGCCGCATATCCGCCGCCTCCTGGATAGAAGTTGCGGATTCCGCCCGGCCGTTCGCGATCGTAATCGATGGCGCGCGGATGCTCGGGATAGACCAGCCGCGGGTACTTCTGCCGCACGAGCTCTTTCATGACGGCGAACATATTATTTTCGCCCTCATCGATAAACACCTCGGTGTACTTCTCATACGGCTTGCGCACCTTCACGTTGCGGTAATGCACGTGGTTGATGCGATCGCGGGAGCCGAAGTAACGGCACACTTCAACGGGATCGTGTCCCATCTCGCGCGTGACGCCGCAATCGAACGTAATGCCGTTCGATTTGCTGGGAACGATGTCGATCAGGCGCTTCCAGCCTTCCACCGTGCCCATGATCTGGCCCGATCCGCGGCTGAGCGGCGACGGCGGATCGTTGGGGTGCAGCGCCATGCGGACGCCCGCCTTCTCCGCTTCGGGAATGACGGCCTTGAGGAAATAGGTGATGTTGGCCCACATCTCCTCCAGGCTGTGCGCGCCCTCTTCCGGCAGCGGCGGCAGGTCTTTTACGCGGTCGTAATCGAAGGCCGTCATTCCTGCGCCTGCGCGGCCAATCTCTTCGTAATAGCCCTCCACGATGCGGTGTGCGTAGAAATTGTATTCGATCACAGGCAGCCCGACGCGTCCCGCAACCCGGATCGATTGGATGACCTTCTCGATCTCCTCGTCCCGGCCGGGCCGCCCGTAAATCGTGTTCGGGAATCCTGCAATCATCATGTTGCCGAGCGTCAGCCCTCCGGCCTTGAGCTTGTCCATGAGAGAGCGGAGCTGCGCCTCCTGCCAGGGAATGCGCGGGCCGCCCGTCAGGACGTAATCGACGCCGAGCTGCTTGATGCGGCGGATGCCGGCTTCATCGATATTGCCGGCTGAGAGACCGCCCGCGCCCATCTCCAGACATATCTTCGGCGTATTGGGTCCTTCGCCGGGCATCCCCGGCCCGCTCGCGGATGTTGCCGCCTGCGGCATGAACGCGGCCGCTCCGGCGGCCTGAATCATTCGTCTTCGGGAGAATTCGTGCATGGAATCAACACCGCGCCGGACGGAAGGCCCAGGAGCGCGCCTTCCGTCCAGCGTGGAGTCATTATTCCAACACCGGCAACGAAGTGTCAACGCGCGCCCGCGCAAACCGCCGGCTAATTCGGCCAGATTGAGCGGTAGAGCCAGAGAAACAGCCGGTACAAGGATGCGGTGAACCCGGCGTTCCCGGCCTGCATCCCTGCTTCCCCGGTTGATGGCTCCTCGTCTGTCTCCTCAACGCGCACGGCCGCTCTGGCAGCCTGAGCGTCCTCGATCTCCTCTTCGCCGTCAAATGCGCGGATCGTATGCTCAACTCTGGCCCGAAGCTCAACCGCGGAAGCGACAATGCGTCGCCTGACGTACTCGGGCAGCTCCTCAACAACCTGATCGATGGTCTGAGCAACCAGCGGGCGGCTCACGTCGTAGTGGAGCGCATCGGCGAGCCGGCAAGCGACGTGGACAATCCGGAGCAGCGACAGCTCCGATCCCTCGCAGGGATCATGGTGCCGTCCGGCGATGACGTAAAATTCTTCGGGCAGCCGCCACTGGATCGCCAGCAGCCGGCCCGCCTCGGCATGGTCGATTCCGAATATCTCTCGTTCGAAGTCCAGCAGATCCAGGCAGCGGTCTGCGGCATCTCGGATGGTCCGCTCGTATTCGTCGGGATACGCCACCAGCAGACCCAGCCTGCCGATATCGTGCATAATGCCTGCCGCGTAGGCGAAATCAACGAACGCGCCGCATTTTCGGCTGATCTCTTCAGCCAAGACCGCCGTGGCCAACGTATGCTGCCAGCATCGCTTTAATTCTTTCGTCCGGAGCGCCGCTTTCGTGTATGCCGCGGTGGAGGCTGTTACCGTGATCCGCCGGGTGCGATCCAACCCCAGCGTCATCAGCGCCTGACGTATATTCCGGACCGGCTCCCTCAGCGCGAATTCCGCCGAGTTGGCGTATTGCAGGACCCGGCCGGAAAACATCGCGTCCGACGCAATCAAATCGGCCAGCTCGCTGATTTCAACTTGTTCGCGAGCCAGGCAGCACAGCAGACGCGTCGCAATCGGCGGGAACGGCGGCACGACCGTCAGCCTCGCGGGCAACACGCCTTCCGTGCAAGTGTACACAGTACGCTCCTGGTCTGATATCGGCCGTTCGGCGGCAAAACAATAGGGCGCCGCCGCGGGCGGCCCGCATTCAACCGGAAGCCCTGCGCAGCAGCGCCGCCCTCACGGGCTCCACGCGTCGCCCCACCGCGCTTTCCGCGCCGCGCGAAACCGGTTCCGCTCGCGCTTCGCGACGCGCTCGGTGACGACCGCATCGCCGCGGCATACCTCCAACCTAATCAGCCCCGGGCTGTGCTCCGGCCTGCGGATTATGCGACCGGCCGCGCGCTCCGCCGGGCTTCTCGAAAATGCGACATACGAGAATTTCTCGTCCTCGTAACTCAATTCGGCATCCTTCGCGCGCCGGTGCACAGCGGACCGCTCCACCCGTTCGGCAAAGTGGCAGAAATCGCGGCCGGCCAGCGGGCAGGGCCCTCCCCACGGGCACGGAGCGACGATGTGCGCGCCCCGCTCGATCAGGCGCGACCGCGCCGCAAGCGCCAGCGAGTACCCTTCTGGCGTTCCCGGCTCAATGAGTACAAACGCGCTCTGCGCCGCGTTCCAGGCGGCATCGACCACCGCAAGCGCCCCGGCCTGGGACAGCTCGCCGAGCGCGTAACTTGCGATGACGAGATCGTGCGAGCCGAAGCCAGGCGCATCTCGAAGGTCGGCGCGAATCCAGGCGGCGCCAGGCAGCAGATCCCGTCCGACCTCAATCAAATGCGCATCAGCCTCGACGAGCGTGGCGCGCCGTAACGCAGGAAACGCCTCGCGCGCGGCCAGCGTCGCCGCGCCCGCGCCCGCGCCCAGGTCCAAAATGCTCGCCGGCTGCCCTGCCATCCGCGACGCAAGCTCCCGCAAGACGGCAAAGGCCGCCGCGTAAGTCGCCGGAAATCGGGTCGCCAGGTACGCCGCAACCACCTCGTCGGGCTTGAGGGTAAGCGTTCGCGTACTCCCGCGAGCGCGGTAATGATCCGACAGCGCCTTTGACGCGCGCTGCAAAACCGCCAGCGGCGCGGCGCCAGCGCGCGCTTCAATGAATTCGCGGATCGGGTCGGGCAGCCGCACAGGAGACAATATTACACGTGGAGTCGGAACACTCGACATTTCGTGACCGCGCAACCGGCGCGCTCATTCACCAAATAACCAATCGCCCCTCGATCAGCCATCCGACCTACTTCCTTCAGCGGTCCTTCACGCCCGACAACCGCGCGCTGATCTTCACCTCCTACCGCGACGGTTCACCCCAACTGTATGAAGCGGCTTTCCCGGAGGGTCCCATTCGGCGACTTACCGAGGGCGATCCCATTCACCCCTTCTCCCCCGCCATCCTCCCCGATGGCCGCATCCTGTTCGTGCGCGGCGGCGCCATCTGGACGGTAGACCGCGCCACGCGCGAACAAAAGCGCATCGTGGCATTTGAAAATGCGCAGCTCGGTGAATGCTCGTTTTCACCGGACGGCCAGTGGGCGACGGCGGCCATCAGGCAGGGATCTCAGGCTGGCATCGTCGTCGGCCGGATCGACGGCCGCGATTGGCGTCTCATCCCCTTTCCACGCACCGTGATCCACCCTCAATTTCACCCGCTCGAGCCGGAATGGATCGAGTTCGCCGCGGATCCCGCGCCGCGAATGCATCGCGTGCGCCGCGACGGCGCGGGCCTCGCGTGCCTGTACCTCCATGGCAACGACGAATTCGTCGTCCATGAAACGTTTCTGGGCCAAACCGGCGACCTGGTCTTCACGGTGTGGCCCTTCGCCTTGCGCCGCATGGACTGGAGCTCCAGAGTCATCACCGACATTACGCGCTTCAACGCCTGGCACATCACGCCCAATCGCGCCGGCACAAAAGTGCTGTGCGATACCAATCACCCCGACCAAGGCATCTTCCTGATCGATGTGGCTTCGGGCCAGCGCACGCGGGTGTGTCTCTCCGAGTCGTCAAACCAGGGATCACAGTGGAAGACCAGCCGCTACGCGCTGGCCGAAGACTTCCGGGCGGCGCGCAGCGCGGCGAAAGAAAATCTCAGTTGGATGGAGTCCGGCGGCGACACCGTCTACGGACCCCAGTGGACCCACCCTCACCCATCCTTCTCCCCGGATGAGACGCTGGTCGCATTCGCAAGCGATCGCACCGGCGTGACGCAGGTGTATGTCGCCGAGCTCTCGCCGAAGTGATCCCCATCCGGCGCAAAAACGGCTGCGCTTGCAGGCATCCTTTGTATCCTGAAATTATGCTGGCTCAAATCGACGGCGTACCGATTCATCTGGCCCATCCGGACGAACTCCCCGTTGCCTGGGTCGGCCAGGAAGAGGTGATGCGGCAGTTGCTGGCTGCCTGGCTGGTCATTGACGAGCATGATCTTCCAATGAATCCACGTCTTCTGGGCAAGCCCGGCGTCGGCAAAACAACGCTGGCCTACGCCGCGGCCAAGCGCCTCGGACGCGAAGTGTATATCCTCCAGGCGACCGTCGACACTCGTCCCGAAGATCTTCTGATCACGCCCGTGATTGAGGGCGAAGCCAAGCTGCGATATGTCGCATCGCCCTTGGTGACCGCGATGTTGCGCGGCGGAGTCGCCATCCTCGATGAAGGCAATCGCATGAGCGAGAAGAGCTGGGCCAGCCTCGCGCCGCTGCTCGACAACCGCAGGTATGTCGAATCGATCGTCGCCGGCGTAAAGATCAAAGCGCACCCGCTGTTCCGCCTCGTCGCGACGATGAACGACGACGCTTCCACCTTTGACCTGCCGGAATATATCCATTCGCGGCTGCAACCGCAGATCCTCGTCGATTTCCCCGAACGGGACGAAGAGTTCGCAATCCTTAAAGAAAATCTGCCGTTCAGCGACGATCAGATTCTGAATTATGTGACCGATTTCCTCCAGCTTGCGCACGCCGCCGACGAACGCTACACCGTCCGCGACGGAATCAATATCGCCAGGTATGCCCTGAAACTCAGCCAGGCGCACGATGGCTCGCTTGCTCTCAGCCAGGCGCTGCGCACGGCGATTCTCGAAGTCCTCGGCGACGAGGCGATGCGCTATGTCCCCCGACACTGACCCCGCCGGGCTGAAACGCGGCCGCTTTACCTATTTCCCGGTCGTGCCTGGGCGCGTCGAGTTCAGCGCCGAGCTGCGCCGCCGGATCCTCCAAACTCGCCCGCGCGTGATCGCCGTCGAGCTTCCCGGAAAATTGGAGAGCGCCTACCGACGAGCCATAGAGCGGCTCCCGCAGATCTCCGTCATCGTCTACCCCGACCCTCTCGATGACGAGCGCGCCATTTACGTGCCCGTCGAGCCCGCCGATCCCTTCACAGAAGCCGTGCGCACCGCCGTCGAGACGGGCGCCGAGCTGATGTTCCTTGAGCCCGATTCCGGCGATCGCCCCCACCTTCCCGACAGCTATCCGGATTCCTATGCGGTGCGGCGAATCGGCCTCGACGCATTTGTCAGCGCCTACCGGATTCATCCGCAGCCGCGCAGCGAAGAGATCGACGCGCACGCCGCCGCAATCGCCTGGAAACTGCAAGGCGCGGATCCGTCGGCGGACGTCCTGGTGGTGCTCTCGCTGAATCTGCTGGACCCGGTCCTCGACGCCATGGAATCGCCGCAGGCTGAACCGGCCGGACGCCGCAACGCGGGCGAAGTTCACCTCATCAATCCACACCCGGATTGCCTCGCCGAAATCACCACCGAATATCCCTATTTGCAGGATCGCTACGAATTCTATCGCCTGGATTTCGGCGACGAACGGCTGATCGACAAGCCCCGCGTCCAGCTCGATCTGCTCCGCGACGCCGAAGCGGACTATGTCCGCAACACGGGCGAGAAGCTGGCGCCCTGGTGCCGGCGGCTCATCGCAAAGTATACGCGCAACCTGGCGCAGATCAGCGGCGGCATCGTCGCGGGCGCATTTGATCTCGCCGTCGCCGCGCGTTCCATCGTCGATGACAACTTCGGTTGGGAAGTCTGGCAGAAGGCCAACCGCTATCCCACCCAGCAGTCCGAGTGTGAACTCGAAACAGTGAATCTCTCGGGCGAGGAGATCTGGATCAATACCCGGCGCGTGAGGATCCGGCGTCGGCTGCCCCGCCCCAAACAGCGACTGCAAAGCGTCGGTTTGAAACGCCGCAAGCGGGAAAAATCGCCCGGCGAATGGGCCCGGCAGACGACCGGAAACGCAATCTGTTCCTATCCGCCCGAAGACCTGGTCATCGAAGGCTATGGCCGGTTCCTCAAACAGAAAGCCAGGTCCATGCTTTCCGAAGAGCGGGCGCGGGTGGAACCGTTCACAACTTCCATCCTGGACGGCATCGACCTCCGCGAGACAATACGGAACTGGCACAAACGGAAGATCTACGTGCGGCAGGTGGATCGCGTGGCCGGCGACGTCGGCGCCGTGGTCGTCATCTTCGATGAGGACCGCGAGGATCGCTACACCTACCTGACCACCTGGCTGGGCGAGCACCAGAACGAGTCGGATATGGCCTACTATTCGACTCAGCCCTTCGATCACATCGTCGGGCCGGGCATCGGCCGCGCTGAATACGGCGGCTTCCTCATGGTGCTTCCGCCGCGGCGTCTCATCGACGTCTGGACCGATCCCGACTACGACTTCGCTGAAACCAAACCCGAGCGATTATTGATGGCCGCGCTCGATTACTCGCTCGAGCGGCATGTCGTCTATGTCGCCGCCCGCCCGCCGCGGTCCATCTTCCGGTCCATCGCGGCGCATCTCAACCGCAAAATCGTATACATCCCCATCGGCCAGTTATCGCCGGTGCAACTGAAGCGCATCCGCGTAGTCCACGTGCTGGACGATTATTCGCGCCGCGATATCGCCAAGCACTACATCTGGTGAATGCGCCGGCGCAAAACCGCTAAGGCCGCTCCGCCCAATGCCAGCAAAGCTGCGGTTGAGGGCTCAGGAACCGCCTCGCCGGTCAGCGAAAAGGCGCCGTTGAACGTCGGGGCCGGGTTGCCGCCGACAATATCGGTTCCGACGCGAAGCCAGTCCGGGTCGAGAGTCGCGTTACGAATCCACGCCTGGAGGTCCGTCGCGCCTGCCGGAAAGGGCGACGGGCTAAGCGGGCGCGTGCCCGAGAGCCAGAAAAACTGGCCAGTGGGGGTGGTGATCTGCACCTGCGGCACGAAGAAATAATGATCCGCAGGCAGACTGAACGGCGTCAAGAAATTGACCGTGAATGTGACCGCCTGGCCGGTTATCGCCCCCTCCCCTCCGGTCGTCTGCCCCGGCGTGGGGTGGATTCCATTCAGAACGCTGTTCAGTGCGGTGACCGTGGTCGCCACCACGCTCGTCGTATACGACAACTCGCCCGCCGCTGAATCACGCCCCTGGAACTCCACATCGGATGGCGAATTCACGCGCGTGGGGACCTGTGAAGTCGAGAATACCGGCGCTCCGGACGTCCGGGCGACATTGGAATCGTTCGGAAATACCCGATAGATTTCCACTACGACCTCGCCGATGCTGGCCGTGGTAGCGCCGCCAGTCAGCAGACCTGTAAAGGTTGCGCTCGTGATCAGAGTTTGCGACGCCGTCGTAACGAAATCGTCCGCGGCTTCGATCTCAATTTTGCCTGCCGATTCCGGCCGTGTTGCCATGCCGATCGAGTTTGTTACGGCTCCGGTACTGAAGGTGAACGGCGCTGCACTTACCGTAAGCGCCGCTACTAAATATGTCCCAACCACTCCCCCCACTTTTCGCATGTGTGTGCTCCGGAAATGAAGTCGGATTTATAGTACCGCCAAAAAGATAGTTCTATAAACTATTTTTTGGATAAGTTCGCAATCGTATCGGCTACACTGTGAGGCGGCTTAACGATGTGGGCAAGTACTGCGTGAATCTGTTCGCGTTTCTCATCGTCACTGAGATACTCCAGCGGCGACCTTCCCGCTACGCGCGCCAGCATACAACCTAAGATATGCGCCACACATGCACATTCATCCACGATTCCTGCGCCGCTCACTCCTTCGGCGTAAGTTCGCCAATACGTCAATGCCGCGCTGGTCAGCGCGTCGCGATGCTTGGGTAAGTGCCGCGCCTTGCTGATCAGGTGCGTCATTGAAAACCCTACGTCAAACGCCGGATCGCCGGCGTGGATCACCTCGTGGTCCAGTAAGATCAGGCGGCCCTCATGCACCAGAATGTTTTTGGGACTGTAGTCGCCGTGCACGACCGTAACTTGCCGTTCCACCGTGCGTCGGATCAGTTCGTTCAAAAATGCCGCCGCCGACGGGACCTGAGCGGCAGTGTAGGCGTAATAAGGCTCCAGCCGGAGCGCCTCGAAATAGGATCTGTCGTTGAACTGCGGCGGCAGATGCCCGCGCTGCTCGTAGCCGCGTCGATGAATTGTCGCCAGCAGGGCGCCGAACTGGCGCGCATGGTCCAGCTCCACGCGTCCGCTCAGCAGCATCGCCTTCCAGTTCTCATGCGGCTGCGGTACGGCCTCCATCGCGAACAGATAGTTGGCGCTGTCTTCAAATAGGAGGCGCGTCGTGGACTCCGGGGCGATCGCGTTCAGCCATCGCATTCCCAGCGCCTCGCGCGCCGCGCGGTGCGGCGGGCAAAACCAGTCCACAGCGACCCGCAGCTTCGGGAGCGCCTGCTTCACCACCCAGCTTTCACCCCTGGCGCGCTGAACCAGAACCGTGCGGTTCGAAACTCCCCCCGCCAGGACGCGAATACACGGATTTTCCTCAGGCGCAATGCGGCCGGTTGCGCGCAGGTAGGCGGCCAGAGCCTCCGGTTGCTCGATGTCGATAAAGCCTGGCACGCAAAACCCGGCAGCCGGCCGCTACTCCAGTACGATCAGCAGCTCGAGTTCGGGCTTCTGAATTTCGTCCGGCACAAAAATCGCCACCTGCGACGACTTGACGATGCCATCCCACAGGATGCCGCTTTGATTGAGCGCGAAATACTGCCGGTCGAGTTTCACCGGAATCGCCGCTGGCGGCACGGGCGTATGCCGCAGCGTCAGGCCGGGCAGCGACAGACGCACCAGCCGGTGAATTTCCGAGGGCGCCGAGATCTTCACCAGCTTCGGCGTCTGCTGAATCAGATCATCCATTCCCATCTGCGCGCCCACAGACAGAAAGAACTGCGTCTTCTTGAAATACTGCTCCTCTGCAATCTGGCCCGTGAAAATCGATTTTTCGATGGCGCGCAGCGAGACCACCACGCACTTGGAGGGAATCGCGGTCTCCAGCAGCAGGCGGATTTTTTCGTCCAGTTCGGTGAAGCAGCGCCCCAGGTTCTCGTGATCGTAGTCGGGAAGATTGCGCGCCTGTTCGTCCAGCGAAAACGTGGAGAGCGCCCCCGCCAGCCCCAGCATTGTGTAGTACATCATCTCCGGGTGCCGCCGGCGCGCGTTCCACAGATGTTTCAACTGCGGCAGGAATGTATTGGCGGTGTGCAATAGCCAGAAATTGCCCGCGTCGCCAGCGGCGAACTCAGCGGCGCTGCGCCCGCGCTGCCGCCGCAGCCCCGACAGCGAAGCAGCCTTGGCCGCCAGCAGCTCAACCAGGCGGCGGAGCATGATCAGCAGGTATTCGCTCGAATCGATGCTGAGCGCCGGCGGAATAAAATCCGGCCGCAGGATGTAGCTGCCGGCGGCGCTGCGCGTAATCTGCGCGATGCGAAGAAACACCGTTCCGTCCAGCGACTCGCCGCCAAACACCAGCCGGAAATTTTTGTTGGCGAACTGAACCGCCTTTTCCTCAAGGCCGCTGGTTTCGTCCAGCACCATGCGCGTTTGAGCGACGTAGCGCGTGCCGGCGTCGCCGCGCGCGCCGTTGGCCGTGACGTTCTTTCCACGCGGCCGCGACTCCGGGACCGCCAGATAGACATCCAGCTCGGGCTGGGTCGGCGGAAAATAGTCGGCAATCTCGCGCCCCTGCGGCGGCTCGTCAGAATCCGGCATGCTGAAGGTCAGGCCATCCGGCATCACTCCGCGGCAATGCCGTATGGTGAACAGACCATTCGTGAGACTCTCCTGATCAACGGCGAGACTGGTCAGACCCCAGTTAACAGAGGTGGATGCTGTGCACCGGAACTGAAGATTCTGCTCAAAGTAATCGTCCTGGGCCTGGAAATGCTGCGGGGTGAGAAACATCCCCTTGGACCAGACGACGCGGTGCAAGTTTCTCATATTCGATTTCAGCGTTCAACGATCAACGATCAGCCCGGACAGTTCAGCCTGTGCCGAGTCGCCGCACACCCAGGGCCCCAGCGCTGAGAGCTGCTGACTGCGCGTTGATAGCTCCAGTATACTCACGGCCCTATCAGAACCGTCGGAAAGCCTGCTACGATCGTGCCTCCGTGCGCCGTCAAATCTCCGATTCGGGCGGCCGGCTGACCACAAACAATCACCGTGAAGGAGCCCAACACAATCGCGTCTGGCGGGCCTACGCAAACCGCCAGATCTCCTACTCGCGCCTGCGGCATCCCCCCGGTGATCACCGTGACGGCGCACGGCGGGAGAATCGGACCCCCGACGTGCGGAATCGGCGGCGTTCCGGGCGTCGCCATCGGGCACACATGCATATCGGTCACGCGAGCAGCGGGCATTCCCATGGCGCTCCTCCTACCAGATCTTCAACTCTCGCGCGCGCCGCATGCCGTCTTCAATCAGCGCCGCGAACCTCTCCTTCGCCTTCGCCGGCTCGGAGGAGACCACCGCCAGCGCCATCGCTCCCGACGCCGCCTTCGCCGCCGCAAATCGGACCGGCGGCACGACCGGCGCCTGCGGGGGCGCAACGCTCCCCTCGCTCAAAAACACCGCTATGGCAAGAACTCCCGCGGCTTTCCCGGAAGCGCGCTCCGCCGCCGCCAGCGCCGCGCGGCGGTTCTCATCGGAGGGATCCGCCAACCACCGCTCCACGGCCTCCAGCGCGCTCGCCTCCCCGGCGCTGGCCGGCGCCGCCCGCCGTATATACTCGGCCGCCCACCGGATCGCTTCTCGCGGCGGAAGCGCGTGGGCCAGCGCGCGCACCCCCTCCGTCTGCCGTCCCGATCGCGCCAGCGCCTCGATCAGCTCCCCGCACCCCATCTCCGCCGTCGCCAGCGCGGCGGCGTCCTCGTTGAGCGCGGCGGCTTCAATCAACTCCGCGGCGGTCATCGCGTTAATTGATCAGGGTGATGCCGCCCTGCATCTTCAGCATCGCATCGCCGTTGACCTGCGTCATCAAACCCTTCACCTGCACTTGAATCTGACCTTCGATGTTGATCATCATACCCTT
>DASRCT010000099.1:0-20932 GCA_035652975.1 Bryobacteraceae bacterium
GGGCTCAATCATTAGCTGCGCCAGATACGCGTCAATCAATCGAGATCCGACCGCGGTCTGCCGGGATGGTGTGAAGGTAAGGGATTCATATTGATCGGCCGGCTTGCTGGACGCCTCGAGTGTTTGCTTATGAATACTCCGGAGTTTGCCCACAAGCTTGAGAAAATACGGATCTTTCGCGAGCTTGAGTTTCTCAATCACCTGGGCCGCGAGGCTGCGACTGGCCAGCAGCTCATACTGCGTGGCGTAGAAATCGTGTTCTTCAGCGGCATCTGCATTTTCCGCCACCGGCTGTTTGATCGTAAGGATTTGAGGAGCCTGCCGCTCAATCATGATCGTGCAACGTGCGGTGTACATCGGCGTCATCAGGAGCATCGCCAACGAAGTGGCCAAAAGAGCTATCAGCAGCGGTAGCAGGACTATGCGCCAATGCCTGCGAAGGACTCGCAAATACTCGCGAAAAGTCGGACCGCTGCTGCTGGGCGGATTCACCGCCTGCAATGAACCGCCAACCGCTAAGGCAGGAATTGAGTGACTGGCTACATATTGAGTCGGCAGTGACATTTCTGAAATCTCTTACGAAGGCTCGGCCTAAGCCGGTTATGACTGCTTGATTCGAACTGAAGAACTTCAGATAAACAATCCGGAATTCGTCGCTAGCCAGTAGTAGCTGCAGCGTGCGATCGGAAGCCGGAGGCTAGAGAGCAAGCTGCCGCTACACACGCTAGAGGGCGGGAAACACGCCCCAACCCATCTTGTTGATAAGGAAATACGCGGTATAGGGAACCGCACCGACGGCGGAACGCTCCACCACAACTACATCGCCTCCCTCCAGCGCGATATCGCGTTGCGTACCATCCTTGAGGCTGTTCAGATCCAGTGATATGGCCATTTTGCTGTCATTGCCGCGCTCGCGAAGCAATGTTGCATGCGAACTGAAGAGAGCGCCACCCGCGGCAGCGATCGCGCTGAGCACGGTCATTCCATGCGTTATCTTGTAGGATCCGGGTTTATCGACCCAACCCTGCACGGTAACTTCCCCGGCGACCGGTATGATGATGACGTCACCCATTTTCACGGGCATCTCGAGATAACGCTCATTGGTTGCATGAAACAAATCGATGATCAGACCCTGCTCGCCCAGGTTGGGAGGAAGAGGCGGCTGCGCGACCGGAGATTGACTGGACGCAAGCCTGACACCCGGAGCAGCATTGGCACCCGTCTCGATCCTTGGTTGGCGACTATCCGCCACGGCCACCTGGTGGGCGCCCGGAATTGTGCTCGGACTCGGTATAAAGATGACGCGCGAGGCGGCGTCTTCCGTGGTGCCGCCGGCGCGACTGATCATAGTCATGATCGTATCCGACGAGCTCGCAAGCATGTAACGGCCGGGCGTTTTGACGGCTCCCAAGACAGCGACCACACGGTTCTCGGTATGTTCAAGATAGACCGCAACCTGCGGTTTGTAGACATACTTTTCGATCCGACGAGACAACTCCGCATGTAACGATTCTTGCGTCATCCCGGCGACATTGATGACGCCCAACATGGGCAGGTCAATTGTATCGTTTTCGGAGACCCGAACCCTGCGGTCCTTCATGTGATCAATTTGCGGAAGTGAAATCCGCAGTATATCCCCAGGCCCAAGCATGAAACCGGACGTGTCTCCCTCAGCCGGCCTGTTACCGTTCCGCTCTTCCCACAGCTCCTGCAGTTCCCTGACGTTGGCGGCGCCGTCTTCGTCCGGGTCGACCGCCACCCGGCTCGGAGCCGCACTCACGCTCGTCTCGGAGGGCGCGGATGCGCCGGTCTTCGCCGGCTCTCCGCCGGCTGGACCGGCTGAGGCAGCGCACCCGTACAGCAGCAGTGAACCCACGGTGCAAATTCCGATGAGAACGCGGGAAACGCGATTCAATTTGGCCATTTTGCTCGAGACCCTTTCAAGAATGTCGAACTGTAGGCTTGAAGACGACCGACGGGTCGATTTCCGAAGCTGCGTTGTGAATTCGCCCACGCCCTCGACGACAAGCTCTCAAAGGCGTGCCGCGAACCGCACCCCATGCTTCGCCATCTCTGCGCTGGAAGCATGGTTTCGATAACCGGCCGCAAACGATCCGCTAGCCAGGCCTGCTGGCGCACAGGAACCCAGAAGAGCCCAAATCGCTTAAGAGGTCTTCGAACGACCAGTCATTTCTCCCTGGCAGGCGAGTATGTTGGAGGCTGTCGAAGACGGTGACCGCACTCCTGGTCATGTTTGCGCACTGCCCGATGTCGTCAAGCCAGCTTACCGCCTCTTGCAACTCGCACTTGCGACGCGACACATACGCCGGGTAGGTAGGTAAGGTTCGTTCTAGAAAATTGACTATTCCTGGATAGAATTTCCGCAATACACTGAGTATTGCCTCGAGCTGGCCTTGCTTCGCCGCAGCGGCGGCGATTTCCAGGAACAAAGCGGGAAGGCCCTTTGTGAGCATGGTAGACGCCATTTTTAGCGCCGCGGCGTCACCCACTGTCGAGCCAATCGCGCGCACCTCAATTACTTCCTGAAACAAGTCAGCGATCTCCAGATAATCCGGACCACTCAAACCCAGCAGGTTCTCACGACCAACCCGGTTCGCGGGACCGAAAAAGGCGCCATCCACGCAGCGCACGCCGCACTCAGACAGAATCCGCGCTATCCGAAGCTTGGTCCGGGGCGCGACGGAGTTCCCTTCCACAAATACCGGCCGACGGGCCATCCGAGTCGACACTCCGTTGTCGGCCAAACACGCGCCGACAGAGCGCGCGGTCTCGATCGCAGCGCCTGGCGGGACCAAAGAAACGATCACATCGCTTTCGTGGGCGATCTCAGTCAGCGAAGCGGCCACCTGAAAACCAGCCGCCAGCGCACGGCTCCGCGTCGCCTCACTTCGGTCGGCTACAAAGGTAAGCACCCCGTGGCCCACGCCGACAAAAGCCCGCCCAAGCGCGGATCCCAGGCCGCCGGGGTATAAGATCGCAATCCGCCTCATACGTTCATTCTGCCGCCTGAGAGCGTGCATCGTGCGGCAACCTTCCGGTATCTCGACCGGCAATAGCGACAGCCCCTTCCATTCGAACCTTCTCACCCGCCCAGCTATTTCGTGACGATCTCAGGCCGGCGACGAATCTTTTCCCGGCTCTGCCTGCGAACTGCCAGCACGACGCTATAGCGGGCATCGGATCCTTCCAGTCAAATAGTGGAAACTGATTTATGCGACCAAGGTCAGCTATCCATTGAGTCAGCCGCAGCTCTCCTCGTCTTCGCAACTCCCATGCGGCCCGAGCATCCTGATAAACCCGGCACAACGTGAGCGGCGTCTTGTAATCGAAAGCCGAATCCTGCGGTCGACCGGTCAGTCGATTGTATGTGATCAATGGGAGGTTGACGCCGCTCTTCGCTATCAGGCAGTCCGAAGCTGTGAATCGAGCGTTCACTTCAATTATTTTGAGTTGATCGTCCCGCGCATCGCGCTTGAACTCTATATTGCCCAGACCTCTCAGCTTTACATGGCGGAAGAACCGCGCGCCGAGCTCGGCCGCGTCCGGAATCCACTCGGTTATATGATATGTGCCGTCACCGGAGCCGCACGGGTACCGCCGTTTGAGCCGCTTGGTTAAATGAACCAGCGCGTTCCCATTCTCGTCGAGATAGGTATAGTAGCTGCACAGTCTGTCGTCTCCGCCGGGTATATATTCCATCAACAGGACGCCCACCCCGAGCTGCATGGCCGCACCGAAACGCTCCCGCAACGCTCCTCGGTCGGGCAGCAGCACCGCCTTGGATCGAATCAGCGTCGCATTCGGCCCGTAGAGCGGTTTCATGATCAGGGGGAACGGCAGTCGATCGATAATCTGTTCGAGTTCCTCCTTTGAACCAACGTGCCAGTACCCTACCGTGGGTACGCCTGCCTCTTCGGCGCGCCTGCAGATCGTGAACTTGTTCAGGAGGTCGCGACGCACCAACGGATCGCCCTCCTCCAGCAGGAATTTTTGCGCCAACGCCCAGTAGTTATTGACAATGATCGAGATCGCCTCATCGCTGCACGCGAGTAGCGCGGCACCTCGAAGGCGGTCCGAATCACCGCTCAGCAGGAACCGCTCCCATTCGTCCGGGGAATAACCATTCTTGAGGCAGACGAGCCGAGCGTAACGCGAAAATCGTATGGCCTCGTGAGGATAGTTGACCGCCACCACCTCTATTCCGTGGCGTCCGAGATTGCGCGCCACCGACAACGCGTTCACGGCCCCGCCGAGGACGATTGCCGGGACCGACGTGCGCAGTGCGTTTTGCATTCGTAAAGGAAATCAGACCCGCACCGAGACGGGTTCACTTCCACCTGGATTCGGGCCGGGAGAACGACGCTCAGCGGGCCGATTCGCGGTGCTTCGCTAACATCCAGACAAGTTTGCCGACAGGGTTGATCCCGAACCTGACCCGGCACGCAAAGTCGAGCATTGAGCGATTTGGACGGATCGCTGCGCGCCGGAGCAGATGTCGATCCGTTCGGCCGGAATTTATTCCGCGCCGCGTCGAGAAAGCCAGGTCGAACGCATCGCGGACGCAGTTGTGAACTGCCTGGTTGAAACGCCCCCAAGGATAGGCGAACGCAGCGGGAACCCGATCGAGAAGTGTCGCCAGATCCTCGCGGCTACCTACAACCTCGCTTTGGATCTCCGATCCTGAGAGGTTCGCCAAATCAGGATGCGTGCGGGTATGGCATCCGAATTCGATACCTCGCGAACTCCAGCGAATGATATCGTCAGCGGACATGAGCGGTGCCCCGTTGCAACCCAGCATCTGGTCCCAGGTGTTCGCAGCTCCGATCCGCTGGGTCACGATGAAGACTCCCGCGCCGAAGCCACGCCGCTGCAGAATCGGAAGCGCGTAAGTGGCTACTCCCGCAAAGCCGTCATCAAAAGTGATTAATATGGGTTTGTCGGGGAGGGGTTTACGTCCGCGACATCCGGCAATCCAATCCGACGGTCGAATGCCCACATAGCCGTGATCGTCCAACCAGGCAATCTGTTTTTCGAATTCGGCCTGATGAACGGTCGCGCCCGGAAACGCGCCCGGGACCGACGGCCCGACGTCGTGATACATCAGTACGCGAAGTTTCGGGATTTCCATTCAGCAGCAATCCAGATCACAGCGCGGCCGACAAGTTAAAGGCCTTGCGCAGGACGCGATCAGCGATCGGAACGCTCGAGTCCGCTCTGTGGCAGTGATAGTACAACCCGGGTGCCGCGTTCACATCGACCACAGCTCCGCCTGACGACTCCAGCGGCACCGAAGGATTGCTACAGATAATATCGATCCCCGCGAGGCGTGCTCCTACAATTCTGGCCGCAGTACAGGCTGATTCGAGAATAGCCGGACACAGAGTTCCGTTGGCGGGAACATTGTCCTTTCCGCCGTTGTCGTTGATCACGCCCTTGAGCGCAATGATCTCTCCGGCCACGGGACGCGAATTTAGCTTGAACCCACGGGTCGCGAGCATGTTGTGGAGATCCGGATCCAAGCCTATAAGCACCTGTGCGCGCTTTGCACCTGCCTTGAGTCTGACTTTATTCTCGCGGAGTATCAGTTGAAGAATTGTAGACTTGCCGTCACCGGTGACCCGGGGCGGATGCCGCACGACTGTGTCGAGCACCTCGCCATCCATTACGAGCACGCGATAGCAGTCTCCCTCGATTTGCCGTTCAATCGCGACGTGCGGGCCGAAACTACGCGCCCACGCGAACGCAACTTCAAGCTGCCGAACCTCCGTCACGTTCATGGTTACGCCGGCCCCGCCGCTGGTCGCCTCGGCCGGCTTAACCACCAGAGGACCAGAGGCCGAACGAAGCATGTCCACTGCTTTCGCGAACTCGCCGAACCCTATTAGGATGCCTTCGGGGACCGGAATGTGAGACGAACGCAATAGTGTGCGGATCAGCGGCTTGTCCTCCGCACGAGACATCGTAGCGGAAGAATCCAACGACGTGATGTTGTCGCGGACGTCGAGGCACGTGCCGTTGCGTTCGATTCTGGTGGCGCCATTACTCAAAGCCGTTAGCGTCGCACTGGAATTTTCCACGGCGCGGCGCCACATATCTGAATAAAATTCGCTGCGGGAGATGCGCATGCGCCACAACCGGGGGCTCATCCGCTCACGCATGCGCCGCAAAACCCCGTAGTAAACGCAGAGCGCGATCAGCCGAGGAAGCGACCAACGGGCCGGGTCCGCTCTCCGCACTTCGGATGTCTCGCCTTGAATGACTGTATCCATTTGCCTTCCATAACACGCAGAACTTACTTTCGGGCGGTCGACCTGTGGTTCGCGCTCACACTCAGCTTAACAACTCAAGCGCTCCCAACTTCGCCAGCCTGCGCACCTGTGCCACGTTCTCGGCCAGTTTTCCTTCCGAAACGTCGAGATGCTCAAGTGCCTGCTTGACGGTAGAGCGTGTGCGCAAGCTCAGCAGCAGTCGCAAGTCCTGCTCGCTGACAATAAACTCTTTCTCGCCGCTGACGTATGCCTCTAAGAGGGTCTGCCAGTTGCATCTTGTGTAATGACGGCTCACGCGCAACAGACGCGGGGAAAGCTCAATCACGCTCGCCAGTATCTCTTCATCGCTCTTGCACTCAAGGATAGCCAGCGTCCTGCGCCTTTGTGCTGGTGTCGAAGGGTCTTCGGCCAACGGATCCAGGCGCATCGCATTGAACTTGAGATAAAGAATCGCAGAATCGGCCGAGTTCAGACGTCCGTGATACATCGACGACCCGGCAAAAACGACAACGTCACCCGCCTGCGCAGGCAGCTCGACGGCAACGGGAGCCACGCGCTGCGTTTCAAGCTCGGGATAATCGGCACCTGTCAAATTCCATTTCGCCACCGATGGCGAATCCGCGTTCAACTCATTTGGGCAGTAAATCGCATGATCCATGGGGTTGATGGCCCGAGCGCAATCAGGAATCAGGACGATTCTCGCCTCGTCATGGGTGTCCAAGGGTATGCCGACTGCAATTTGGGTAGCGAGGCGATCCTTGTGCAGCGGAGGCACCGCAGGCGCGTGCCGTTCGTAGACCATCATATGCCTTTCAGACAAAGTCATCTCCGAGCGGGGTAAATCGGTGAGTTCGGAAATGGAGTCCATCAATTCAGCAAGGAAGTCCGCTCCTGCGGGCAGCTCGAACAAGTACTGCTTTTTTTTGTTCTTGATCGCCCTATTCGATATTTCGTTCCGGCCCAGCGTCAGGCTTTCGGCCAGCTGCCTTCGGGCAAACTCCAGGAAGTCCTGACTGACGCCGTCCCTAACGTGAACATACCCTTTGCGCTTAAACTCTTGTACAAACGTTCTCGGACTGAAGGTGAACACATTCATTAGCTTTTCCGGAGAGGAAAACTGCAGCTCTGTTCCCTGGAGGACTTTATGACCGGCGAACCTTAGTCCGCGATTTCGCAGTGCGTTTCTTCCAACAGTTGATCCACCCAGGCATTGGAAAACTCCCCCTTGCGAACCTTATCCAGATAACCCGACAACCGCGCTTTGTACTGTCGGAGCTGAGCGCAAAGATCCTCGACGCAGGTGCGCGGCAACACCACGATGCCGCCGGAATCCGCGATCAACACGTCTCCCGGGGCGACCACGACGCCGCCGCAACATACCGGGTAATTGACCTCCCCGGGCCCGCGATGCAGTGGGCCAATAGGCATATCGCCGCGCGCATATACCGGATAGTCAAGCTCTCGTACGGCTGCCAGATCGCGCACATAGCCGTCCACGATGAAACCCGCTATTCCGCGATGCATCGCCTTCATGCTGACCGTGTCCCCAAGCACCGCGTTGGTTGTCGATCCGCGCGCATCGATAACGACGACGTCACCGGGCTGCGCGATGTCGAGGACCTTGTGAACCATCAGATTGTCGCCGGGATAAACCTTCACCGTACATGCGGGGCCGACCAAGCGGCGGTTCGCGCCGGACAGACATTTGATTGAACTGTCGACGGCATAAAGCCGGTTGAGGTGATCCGAAATGTCCGGGACGGGAAAATCCTGAAACATGCGAGCGACATCGTAATTCGGCCTCAGGAAGTCCCGTTTGATTCGGAAGCCCACACCGGGATGAATGTCAGCGGAGGCCGGAGGGCGCGAACCCGCATCCGGCCGCGAAGTGGCGTTCGCAGCCAGGCCCGTCGGCAGCGTCCCATTTTTGCCTGACTTTTCACCCCGATGAAGTCCAGACGTATCAAGCGTCGTGCTCTGAGCCATGGCTCACCTCAGAATTTGTGTTGAAAGTAAATAATGCCAGTTGGGTACGAATCGCGGTCGTCACGCGCGCAGCGCTTGCGGCCGAGGAGGACCGGCGAGGCGAACACTCTGCCATCGCTTCGGAACTTCTATTCCGAAAATGAACTGAGAGAGGATCAGATATCGGGCACGCGTCCGCCCTCCCATGAGCAAGGGCCGTCGTTGGTGTAAATCTGTGACGCTCAGCGACGCGAAGTTGCGCGCCCATAGTCGCTTTTCGTGCATAAGCGCACAATGGCGATCTTTACGTAGTTAAGCAGCAAGACGGTCATGATGCGGCTCCTGATTATGTCCCCAGCGGTCAATTACGAGCGCTGGTGCGGCCAGCCCATGTTTAAGACTGACCCATCCGGAGCGGACTAAACTTTAAAAGATTAGATTAGATGAACGCGTTCCGCTTCTTCGCGGCCCGGAGGAGATTGCAGGAGCGATTAAAGTTCCTGCGATGAAGCAGCGAGGGGGGGGCAACCTCGTAACCGCCGCTCGGTGGCGACCATTCCAGGCCGTTGAGCCAGGATGCGCGATAGCGGCAGCGGCGAGGCCGTAACTGTAGAAGATTCTCGCCTCGCCAGGTGCTGCGGATAGCTGCCGGATGTGCCGCCGGTCGGCCCTGGCGGGATATGTTTGTCAAATCGAGTAAACGGACGTGAAGCGAATCGTACCGGATGGGAAAGCGATGCCTTGCGAGAAACGAATCGCGTTCGCTGCCGGCCGGCGAACGCTCAATGCCGCGTCAGATTTACGGGAAGGTCCACAACGGCCAAGCTCACAGTCACGTTTCGTGAGTCAGTGTTTACGCGGTCGGGCGGTTCATGCACCAGAACGCGATGGCGGGTTGCAGGGATATCGCTGACGGAACTGATTCTGGCGGAGGGAAATATCGCCAGCGATTCATCGGTGACAGGCAGCGAGATCCAACGATCGCCCCAGAGAATCTGGGTGTCCAGATTGGCTCTGCGCCCCATCAGCCCGGTAACATACCTGGTTCGGTCAACGTGTGACGGGGCCATCACGTGGAAATCTTTCGGAATCGCCCCTTCCTGCGCGGCCGAGATTTTATCGTTCAGCGCTTCAGTAAGCCTGCTCAATCCGGGAATCAAGGACGCCATCGCGAAAAGGTCCTTGATTCCTTTCGTCTTGAATATTCCGGCCGCGTTATTTTTGTGCGCATCGAGGCGATGGCCGAGTCGTGACCAAAACCCGGCCGAGCTCGTGGAATCAGCCAGCAAACCGCCATCTGCTAGAAGAGCATCGACGTCGTCCACGCCCAGGCTGGACGTCGGATAAACCAGAATATCCACTTCAACGGCATAGGCGAGGCCCCTGGCGGCCTCAGGCAGGGTGCTCTCGAGAACCTCTGATATCAGGTTCCAGCCTGATTCCGCTATCTGCCGCGGAACGGGCACCAATCGGGTCCCCGAATAGAAGGCTTCAGGAGAAGCTTTTAGTGAATCGCCGCCCGGGCCCGGATATACGAGAAACTTCCGCGCAACATGCCCGAACAATTTCGGCACGAATCGGAGCATGTCGCCGATCCGCGTGTTCCCATGGCGGTGATTTCGGGCGAGATCAAAAATGTTGTCGAAAGCAGGTGTCCCGTGTCGCGCGCTACCCTCGTCAAGTCCGAGCCATTCAAGAGTCGATGCGACCAGCGCGTTGATTCGCGTGTCTCCCTCGAAGACCAGCGCCGGAGCCGTATGGAGCAACTGAGATACACCGCCTCGTTTGACCCCGAGAGAATTTACCCTTGGGATCAGTCCGCTCTTGTCGATGAACGTTCCCTGGAGGTATTGTTCCGACGTGTCAGGCCTTTCGACTCGATCCGCGATCGCCGCTATTGAGGAGTGTGTGGAGTTTGTCATTTGGATCGATCTGACCTCCCCGTTACGGCGAGCGCCATCGGATATTTATCATATGCATCCGATCCGGCCAGTTCGATCTTGACAGACTGAGAGCAGCAACCAGTGAATTCCAAATCAGCTTAGTCGCCGAGGCGGCTAGGCTTGAGCCTGATGGACTGCAACATCCGGAACCGATCTCGTGCCGTCGAAATCGTCAGTGCAGAAGGCCGTAAACGTCGAGTTCCGTTTGTGTGCCGACGTAAACATGGCCATTAGCAACGGTCGGAACCGAAAACTTCACGGCTGATCCGGCTGCATCGCCCGGGACCTGGGCGCTATCGTACAGCTCTTTGAGATCCGTCGCTCGGAAGGCGTACAGCACGGCCGGCGCTCCGGCACCATTGTCGGTGAGCAATATCCACGCAATTCCGTTTGTGGAGCCATTCGATGAGATGACAGGCGTGGAACCGTGAAAGGTGAAAATCACCGATGTTTGGGCGGGCGAAGCGGTCGAGATCCTGCCGTTGACCAGGCTAAACGCCAGCAGCGGGCCACCGCTTGACGATTGATAGACCCAACCGTTCCAATATGCCGGTGCGGAGAACATGTTGCTGAGCTCCGGCGAAGTGACTGTTTGAACGACCTGCGGATCGGTCGGGTTGCATCCATTGCAGTATTTCCCGAGGTTCGCCCGATTGAGCACATACAGGACGGGGAGCTTTCCAGCAGCTATCAACTCGTACGGCACCGGCCCTGATTGAAACGGGAGTATAAGCGGCCCTGCCGTCCCGAAATCCAGATCATTACCCTGCAAAAACGACTGATCCGTGGGAGTAAAGTAATCGAGCACCTTGAGAGTGCGCGCCGCCAGTTTGACAAGGCTATCGCCGTAGTTGTTGCTGCTCGCGTCAAACGTGCGGTTTCCAATGCCGACGAAAATGCTGCCGGAAGGCGTTGCCGCAGGCCCATTCCCGCTTTGCCAGATCCCCCCCTCCTGTCCGTTCGGAGTCGAATTGAACGCGGCAACCTGTGTGAGCGTGGTGGCGTCATAGGCGAGCACCCATCCGTGGTATTCGTCGATGTCGCAATGCGACGAAAACGCAACGTAGAGAAACCCGCCGCTCAGCAGGAGCGCGGCTCGTTGATTCTCCATTTTGGCGTCAAAGATCACATGACCCTTGCCATCCGTATCGCCGCCATCGCCGTACCCGGTGCCTGGCACAGCGGCGGCTATTTTCACTGGTCCCCCGAATTTCTCGGCACCGGTGCGGATATCCAGTGCATGCAAGTGCTGATTGAACGTCGAAGTATTGGAATTGAAAGTAGCTGCAACGACATAGAGCGTCCCGGTAGTCAGATCGATGACCGGAGTTCCCGTAATCCCGACCTCAGGCACCAAATCCGTGCAGCCCAACTGAGTGGATGAGATGGTGGTGATCCCACCCGCCGGATTAGTGAGGCTCTTCTTCCACAATATCTTGCCGCGATTCGGTCCGCCTCCCGCTATCGCATACACGCTATCGTGCTCGGTCGCGACAAATACAGTGTTAAAGAAACCTTGTCCCGGAATGTTCAGATTGGATACGAAGAGCGGCTCCGCGTACACGTAACCATCGACGGGCACGGAAAACAGCTTTCCGAAATTTCCGGGAGCGACGTTGGAGGGCGTCAGGATCGTTTCATTCCAGTTCAGGCCGTTGCGGTTTACATGGTTATGATAGGTGAGAACATTGACCGGCGTCGACGTGGCTCCCGCAGTCCGCGCGAACAATGACACGGCGAAAATTGCCATGGCGCAGAAGTAAGCGGAAGAGTTGAATCCATTGCGTCTCATAGCGTTCTTGTACACTAAAGCGACTTAACTGCTGCCATATATTAGCTTCGACGCACGTCATTTCCGTCAAAATCGTACTCTCTTAATCGGGCCTGCGAATTACTGGTTAGCGGAGCGGGGATGGAGGGGAAGCGCCAGGCGAGATTGTAGCGACTGATGAGGAGTTGCGGAAACCGCAACCCGGCTCGCGGCCCGGCTCAGTCGGTCGGCATCCAGTTGCTGCCGCGATCGAAGGTGCTAAAACGCGAGCCGTCCGCACCCACAATATCGGCGACGTCAGCACTCAGCGCCGTGACGCGCACAATGTCGACGCTCAGCGGGGACTTGATGTGGTCCCAGTGCGTGCCATCGGTGGTGAGCAGAATCGTGCCCTTGCGGCCAACGACCCAGCAAACGGTATTCGTCGGCGCCTCACCCGCCAGCAGATCGACCTGGACGCCGCTCTTCTCCGGTTGCCAGGCCTTTCCCTCAACAGATCGCAGGATCGTGCCTGCGGGTTCCAGAGCCCAATAGACCGAACGGTCCGGCGACGAAATCATGATGGGACGCCGCGTGGGAGTACTGTCAGCCGCCGAAGATTGATCCTCGGCCGTATCGGCGGACGGACCGCTGGAGGAAACACCTATCGCGGCATGTTGCTCGGCCGTCGGCGTTGCCTGCGGCGAAGCAGCAAATCCCTCGATTGTAAGTGACGCTGAGGCGGTCGCGTGCGGCATCGGCATACCTACCCGAACCCTGGCGATGCGAGGCTGAGGCGTGACCGCGGGCGAGGATGACAAACGACGGCGCAGCCCGACCAAAGCGTCAGTTTTTCCGGGCGCGCGAGGTTGCTCCGTCAACGACGGCGGAGTAGGTGCCGGCGATGGCGCTGCCGAAGGAAATGGTGCGCCGGTTGCGCTCGTATCGCCTGGAACTTCTGGCCGTGCACTCGCTCCTCCCATTGAAGCAGTACTGGAGGCGGCTGCGGCAGGAGTTGGCGCGGCGGGGGCACCCGGCGTGTTTGATACCGCGGCCGGCGACGCGCTGGCGACGGCTCCGGACGAAGACGCGGGCGTGGCAGCCGGCTCGGTCGTCTGCGCAGCCGGCGCCGCCGAAGCGCCCATGCCCGGTTCCATCGGGGATGGAGACCCCGGCTCTTCGTTCGCGACCGATGGAGACGGTTCGGGCCTGACCGGTCGATGCTCGATGTAATTACGCCGAACCTGCAGCAGAGCGACACCGACGACCGACACTGCGATTGCCAGGACCAGGATCAGCAGCACGAACGCCCATCTGCGCGGCTGCTTTGGACTGGCCCCTTGCGCCGCCGCACCAGTCGTGGAGGCCGGCGGTGCAGTCGCGCCGCTCGAGGCTTCAACTGCGGCTTTTACCGCGCGGGCGAACCGATCTTCGATGTCGCTGCCTGGAGTCATGCCCTATCTCGACCGGCCTGGCGTTGCCGGAGACGGCGTACTTCGCCCGCGCGAAGTCCTGCATGACATCAAAACGCGCACGGCACAACCTGCAAGGCCAAGTCGAGCGGGAGTGCGCGGATCCGTCAACTGCTGCGCTGTGCGCTCTCGGGACCGGCCGCTGCGAAGGCTTGGGATAGTTCGCGAAACCGGCGCTGCAGAGACTTGGCGGGCTCGAAGGTCTTGACCAGATTCTGCAATTGGTCCTGGAAGCTCGTGGCCGGTTCCATCGCGTTCGCCAGCTGCAGAAGTTGCTCGTGAAAAGCTTCCGCGACCTGCTCGAGCTGCTTCTGAAAGGCGCGCATCGGCTCGAACCGGTTGGCCAGATTCTGCAGCGGGGCTTGGAATCCCTTGATCGGCTCGAACGCCGCAGCAACATCGGCCAGCTCATCCTGGAATTTTCTAATTGGCTCGAAAACGTCGGCAAGTTGCGCCAGCTGACTCATCGGTTCAAGTACTTTGGCGAGCCGGTCGAGCGTTTCGCGGGCAGGCTTCATCGGATCGAAAACCTTGGCCACGGCTTCGTCGGGTCGAAGGTTGAGCAATGACTGTTCCAAATTCAGCGCCTCTTTATTCTGTGCCTGTAAATGCCCGCGATCATCGTCACCCGCGGCGGCCGCATTGCAACAATTTGCCTTCTCAATGAAGAAGCGCCGCCACAATCATGATCGCAACGGTCGCGGTCAATGCCACGTAGATCAGAGCCGTGCGCAGCCGCCGCGTTCGGCCATTTCCCGGCCGCGCATTGCGCCGCGTTGCCACGAAGCCTGCGTCGGCCGACGGCTGACCGCCCGCGTTCACGGCCAATCTTGCGGCTCTTATGAATTCATCCTCTACGTGATGTTCCGACGCCACGATTAAGGCTCCACGTCGCCGACCGAGCTTCATCCTGCTCGATCTTCCGGGCGGCATGCAAGTTCAGAGCAGAATTGTGCTTCCGTCGCGCATGGTGACCGCCAGTGCAGGATCGCGCGCGCCGTTTGCCGCGCCGGCGCGACCCGTGCGTTCCGCATCGCGCACACGATCCTCGCCGAAAGCCCGCGAGAGTTGAACGAAGCGATGCTGAAGGGAGCGCGCCGGCTCGAATACCTTGATCAGATTTTGCAGCTCTTTCTGAAATGCAGTAGCGGGCTCCATTGCTTCGGCCAAGCTTACGAGTTGCTGCTGAAATCCGGCCGCCAGTCTCTCGAGGTTTTGCTGAAAGGCGCGCATCGGCTCGAAGCGGCTTGCCAGATGCTCGAGATGGCTGTGGAAGCCCTTGAGCGGTTCGAAGGCCGCAGCCAACTCGGCCAACTCCTGCTGAAATTTTGCAATCGGCTCGAACACGTCGGCCAGCTGCACGAGCTGGCCCAGTGGTTCCAGCACCTTCGCCAGCCGAGCGAGCGAGTCGCGCGCCGTTTTCATCGAATCGAACACCTGCGCGACAGCCTCTTCCGGCCGAAGCGAGGGAACTGGATGATTCATCCGCCTGATCCTTTTACCGAGTTGTGCTTGCCGCTTGAATCTACGAATGTACGACTGACAAACGCAGCGTCCGTTAAACCGCGCAGGCTGAAGCCAAGGTCAATATATTACCCAGCCTTCACTGTTCCCTGTTCGTGATTAACTGCATGCGACGACCGGCGCCCGCCGGCGGTTTTGACCGGCTACGGCAGCAGGCGGTGGGATGTCGTCCGGCGCGAGCGCCGGAGGATGCAACCGAGCGTCGGGGCAACAAATGAAATAATGAAACTCCGTAAAGGCGTGCTCAATTTGGTATATCCGGAGCGGACGATCGCCTGGCACTGCACAACCCAATCAGAGTTTCGCACAATCGCGGCGGATCGATGGGCTTGGTCAGATGACAATCGCAACCCGCCTTCGACGCGCGTTCCTGATCCTGCTTTCGACCATAACCCGAGGCGGCAACTATAATCAGTTGTTCACCGTTCGGCTGCCCTCGCAATCGGCGAGCAATCTCGTAGCCATCCATTCCGGGCATGCCAATATCGAGAACTATGGCATCGGGCGCAAATTCCAACGCTAATCGCAATGCCTCGTTGCCTTCATAGGCGATCCGAACCTTGAACCCGGACCACTCGAGCCACAACGCCAGCGAATCCGCCACATCCTGATTGTCGTCAACCACCAACACGCGAAGACCATGCGCCTTCGGCTGCCCATGCTCCTCGTTCGAAACTGATGCCGCGGGTGGCTCCTCGCGCAACAACGGCAATTTGACCACGAACTCGCTTCCCTGGCCGGACCCGCGACTCATTGCGTGCACGCTTCCGCCATGCAGGTCCACCAGGTAGCGAACAAGCGTCAGGCCAATTCCAAGTCCGCCGTGCACGGCACTGGGCGGGCGCTCGCCCTGAGCAAAGGCGTCAAAGATGTTGGGCAGCATTTTGCTCGGGATTCCGACACCGTTGTCAGCCACTCGAAAGACTACTTGATGCTGTTCGACGCCGGCCTTGAGCGAAATCGTGCCGCTCTCGGGTGTGTACTTCGCAGCATTGTCGAGCAAATTACCAAGGACCTGGGATATGCGACTCAAGTCCCCGTTCAACCAAACCGGATGAGACGGCATCGAAACCGTGAAACGATGCTTGCGTGCTTCGATGAACGGTTGGCTGATTTCCACTGCCGCACGCACGACCTCGGAGACTTCAAGCGCCTGAAGATGCAATTCGATTTTGCCACGGGTTATGCGCGAAACATCCAGCAGATCGTCCACCAAGCGGGTGAGATGCTCGATCTGCCTCTGAATAACCCCTTGCGCCCATTGCAGCCGCTCGGGCTCCAGCCGATCGCGGCGCAAGAGCTCGGCCGCGTTTCTGATCGGCGTCAGCGGATTGCGCAACTCATGCCCGAGCATCGCCAGGAAGTGGTCCTTGTTGCGGTCAGCATCCTCCAGCCGTCGGTAAAGCTGCGCGTTGTCCAGCGCGATCGCGGCACGGCTCGCGAGATCCTCAAGAAAGAGAGCGTCGGAGGCGCTGAACGTCCGCGCCGCAGAAGTCTGAGCGAAGCACGCGACGCCCACTACGCGGCCTCTCGCCACCAGCGGAAACGCCGCTCCCGTCAAAAGCGTGGGCAACTGCGACTCGAAATCGCACAAGCTCCCGCCGTCGCACTGTTCAGCCGTTTGCGTGCGACCGACTTCGTCCTCGGACAGGTTTGAATAGTCATTCGAGAAGAAATGGGGCTTGCGGCTCACTAGTGCCACCTTGACCGCCGACACCAGCGGCGCAGGAACCGCAACGCTCGAACGCAAGGCGTTCTCACCGGTAGCTGCCACCCACGCGAGATCGGTCCTCGCAAACCCCTCGGTATCTCTCAGCATGGTGAAAGAGCAGAAATCCGCAAGCGATGGAAGCACCACGGAAAACAACGAATGAACCGTGGTCCAGAAATCCAGGGAACCGAACAGCAGTCGAGTAGCATCGGCAAGCAGCGTCGAGCGCCGGCTTGCCTCTTCCGCGGCGGCGCGCGCCGCCTGCTCCCTGGCCAGAGCTATTCGCTCATTGGCCTGCCGCTGAGCACGCTCGGTCAGACAGAACAGATCGACGAATACCTTGACTTTACTGCGTAAAATCTCCGGGCTCACCGGAGACATGATGTAATCGACCGCGCCGAGCGAATATCCCTGCATGGTCATCATTTCGTCGGGATAGGCAGTGACGAAAATGATCGGCGTATGCGCGGTCTTGCGGCGTCTGCGTATCAGAGCCGCGGTTTCGAGACCGTCGAGCCGCGGCATGTTCACGTCCAGGAGAATCACCGCGAACTCGTGCTCGAGCAGCAGTTTGAGCGCCTCTTCACCGGAGGCGGCGGTGAATATCTCCTGCTGCAGCTCCTGCAGAATCGACTCGAACGCGACGAGCTTGTCCGGGCGATCGTCAACCACCAGTATTTTGGCGGTTCCGGAGTCCGTGGCCTCATAACCCCCGTTCATCGCTCCCATGTGCCGATCCTCTGCAGAAGGCTTTGCGGATGCCTTCCTCACCTATGCAGCCACGAGCGCAGAACGGAGAGCAAAATATCGGTATCCACCGGCTTGGACAAGTAATCCCACGCCCCGGCCTCCATGCACTTCTCGCGATCTCCTTTCATCGCCTTGGCCGTGACCGCGACGATCGGCAGGTCCTGGCAATGGGGCAATTTGCGTATTTCCAGCATCGTGTCTATTCCATCCATCTCGGGCATCATTATGTCCATGAGCACGATGTCGACCGCTCGTTTCTCGGACAGCACCCGGATCGCATCGCGCCCATTGTCGCAGGAAATGACATTCATGCCCTGTTCTTCAAGCACCGAGGAAAGCGCGAAAATATTGCGCATATCGTCGTCGACGATCAGCACGTTTCTGCCGGCGAGAATATCCGGAGAATGATACAGCGAGTCCAGCACTCGGTGCTGGTTCTCCGGCAGCTTGTCGACGCTGCGGTGCAGGAAGAGGCTGATCTGGTCCAGCAGACGTTCTCTGGAATGGATGGGCCGGATGGTGGTGACGCTGTTGGGAACGTGGAGCGTCGCGTCGTGCTGATCATGGTCCCGTTCGTCGGATTCGCTATAGACAATGATCGGAAGATTCGAGACCAGCGACTCCGATTCCGACGATTGCATCAGCGCCGCCAGTCCCGAGGCGCGCGGGTTAACAATGATGCAGTCGACGACTCTTTCGCGCAGCATCTCCAGCGCGCTCGCTCCGTCAGCCACGCTGGTTATCTGCATATCGTCCGCTTTAAGATAGTGAACCGTACGTTCCAGGCTCGGTTCGCTCGGCTCCACCAGCAGCACGCTCTTGAACTGACGCATCAGGTAGTCTTTCAACCGGGCGAGAAAAGCATCCAATATATCCTTGCTGTGCACCGGCTTGGAAAGAAAAGCCAGCGCGCCGCTTCTGAGCGCACGCTCGCGCGAGTCGTCGGTTGAAATCACGCATACCGGAATATGGCGCGTGTTCAAATCGCTCTTGATCCGATCCAACACGCGCCATCCGTCGATATCCGGCAGGTAGATATCCAACGTGATCGCCGACGGCTTGTGTTCCGCTACCAGAGCCAGCGCCGACGCGCCGAGCGAGGTGACGATTCCCTTGAAGCCCTTCTCGCGCGCCGCATCCAGCAACAGGCGCGCGAACGCGAGATCGTTTTCGACAATCAGCAGCACCCGATCGTTGGGTCGAATGCTCGCGCGGTCGTCGCCGACCTCGTCGATCGGGGTGAAGCTGCCGTTCGCGGCCGCGGACACCGCCGGGGTCTCATAGGATGCGGGCATCGAGCCTGCGCCCATCACGGCCTGCTCGCCGCCGTAGCCAAGCGCCGCACCGCCGTTGGAGATTGTCTTGCGTGCCGCTGACGGTCCCGCGGCGGGATCGTGGCCGTTGCCATAGCCCTCCGCGGAACTCGACAACGGCTTGCGCACGGCCCTCTGCGGCGAATAGACGTGCGGCAGATACAGGGTGAAGGTGCTCCCTCGAGCGGGCGCGCTGGTCAGCCGGATTTCTCCGCCCAACAGCCGCGACAGTTCACGGCTTATCGCCAACCCCAGGCCGGTGCCGCCATACTTGCGGCTGGTACTACCGTCCGCCTGCTGAAAGGCTTCAAAGATGATCTGCTGCTTGTCAGGCGCGATGCCGATTCCGGTGTCGGCCACCGAAAATGCGATTACATTTCCGGCGCGGTTCAGCTCTTCGTTATCGGGATTCCAACCAGCTTGAGCAACCTCGATCGACAGGTTTACCTGCCCGCTTTGGGTGAACTTGAATGCGTTCGACAGCAGATTCTTGATTATCTGCTGCAGCTTCTTCGAATCCGTCAGCATCGAATCGGGCAGGCGCGAATCCAGACGGGTCAGGAAGTCGACATTCTTCGCCTCGGCGACGTGGCGGAAGGTGCGTTCGACATACTGCTGCAGTTCGTGGAACTCGACCTCGCTCGGATCGACCACCACGGTGCCCGACTCGATCTTCGACAGGTCGAGAATGTCGTTGATCAGCATCAGCAGCTCGTTGCCGGAAGAATGTATGGTTTTGGCGAAGCCAATCTGCTTGCCGCTGAGATTGCCCTCCGGGTTTTTGCAGAGCTGATCCGAGAGTATCAACAGGCTATTGAGCGGCGTGCGCAGCTCGTGTGACATGTTGGCCAGAAACTCGGATTTATACTTGGAGGTGAGCGCCAACTGTTCGGCCTTCTCCTCGAGAGCCTGGCGCGCCTGCTCCACCTCCTGGTTTTTACGTTCGACCTCTTCGTTCTGATGAACCAACAGGCGCGCTTTCTCCTGGAGCTCCTGATTGGTCTGCTGCAACTCCTGCTGGCGGCTCTGCAGCTCCTGCGCCAGTGACTGCGACTGCTTGAGCAGGTCTTCAGTCCGCGTATTCGCTTCGATGGTGTTGATGACGATGCCGATGCTTTCAGTCAGCTGATCCAGAAACGCCTGATGGCTCGAGTTGAAACCCTCGAGCGACGCCAGTTCCAGCACTCCCCTGACCTGGTCCTCGAATATGACGGGCAGGATCAGGATGCTCTCCGGCAATGATTCGCCGAGCCCGGAAGAGATTTTCAGATGACCCGGCGGAACCTTGGAGAGCATGATCTTGTCCTTCTCCAGTGCACACTGGCCAACGAGACCCTCGCCCAGTTCGATCTCCTTGCGCGTCCGATTCTGCCCCTCCGCGGCGTAGCTCGCGAGCAGCGTCAGGCGTTGCGTGTCCTTGATCGAATCGAGCACGTAGAAGACCGCATACTGGGCTTTGACCACCGGTGCCAGTTCCGACAGGATCAGGCGTCCGACCGTGTTCAGATCCTTCTGTCCCTGGAGCATGCGGCTGAATTTGGCGAGGTTGGTCTTGAGCCAGTCCTGCTCGGTATTCTTCTGCGTGGTGTCCCTGAGATTGCGGATCATCTCGTTGATGGTGTCCTTGAGCGCCGCCACCTCGCCCTCGGCCTGCACCGTGATGGAACGTGTCAGATCGCCCTGGGTAACGGCGGTCGCAACCTCCGCGATGGCACGAACCTGGGTGGTAAGGTTTGCGGCGAGCTGATTGACGTTCTCCGTCAGACCCTTCCACGTACCCGCCGCGCCCGGCACTTTCGCCTGGCCGCCGAGCTTGCCCTCAACGCCGACTTCGCGCGCGACAGTGGTGACCTGTTCGGCGAACGTCGCCAGCGTGTCGATCATGCTGTTGATCGTGTCCGAGAGCGCGGCAATTTCGCCCATCGCTTCCAGGTTCAGCTTGCGCTTGAGATCGCCGTTGGCGACCGCCGTAACAACCTTGGCGATACCGCGGACCTGGCTGGTGAGATTTCCGGCCATGAAGTTGACGCTGTCGGTCAGGTCTTTCCAGGTGCCGGAGACGCCTTGCACGCGAGCCTGGCCGCCGAGGATGCCTTCGGTGCCGACCTCGCGCGCCACGCGCGTCACCTCGGAGGCGAACGAGCCGAGCTGATCGACCATGGTGTTGATGGTGTTCTTCAGCTCCAGAATCTCGCCCTTCACGTCCACCGTGAT
>DASRCT010000100.1:0-10911 GCA_035652975.1 Bryobacteraceae bacterium
GACTGCCCTGCACGCGCATTTCGCGATGACGGATGCGCTGGCAAAAGTAATTCTTCTGTGCGTACCGGAGCCGCCGTCTGACGCTTACGATCAGGCGAAAGCCCGCGCGAAGGCTCGCTACGAGCGGTTTTTGAAGAGCGTTGCATTCAGCATGAAAGGCGATTCTCGCGCGGCTCTGTTGGAGTTGGTGCAGAATGGCGACTGACGAGCGCGAATTCCGAATTCGGCCCCGGCGCCCGCGCGCCGGCCGCGATGAAGCACGCGTCTGGACCGTCGCCTTGAAGCGAATTATCCGGATCGCACGCATGACCAGCAGGCGCGGGCACGGCGGTTCCCCGGCCACCCGGCGTGCAACGGCGCTACGGCCTTTCAGCCAGCGATGCGCGGTCCGCGTGACATATTCGCGCAACACCACGAAGGGACAGTGGCGAGCCCATGGGCGATACCTGATGCGCGAGAGTGCGGCTGGAACTGCTTCGCGGCAGCGGGCCGGATTCGGCCCCGACGGTAGGATCGAAGATCTCGCAGCGCATCTTGATCGCTGGCAGGCGGCAGGTGATGCGCGCTTGTTTAAGCTGATCCTTTCACCCGAGTTCGGAGAGCGGGTGGATCTGGAGCGGCTCACTCAGGATTTAATGAGCCGCATGGAACGTGACCTGGACACGCGGCTGGAGTGGGCCGCCGTTGTGCATCACAATACCGAGCACCCCCACGTCCACATTGCGCTGCGCGGCATCAGGGAGGACGGAACAGAGCTGCGTTTGGAACGCGGCTACATCCAGCACGGCCTCCGCGCACACGCCGAAGATCTGTGCACGGCGCAGTTGGGCTACCGAACCGAGCTCGACGCCGCCGAAGCCCAGCGCCGGGAAGTGACACAGCAGCGGTTCACATCATTAGACCGCGTCATCCAGCGGAACGCGGCAGCAGACAATGATACGGAACATCTGTGGGCGGCGCCAGCTTCGGACTACGTCGCCGCCCGCCTACGATTTCTATCGACGATGGGGTTGAGCGAACCTTCAAGCGATAATTGCTGGCGCGTGCGCCGAGATTTCGAGACGGTGCTCCGCGCCATGCAGCGCGCCGGCGACCGCCAGAAGGCGCTGGCAGCCCATGCCGAAATGCTTTCCGACCCGCGGCTTCCGTTGGTGGTTACGAACGCGCGAGATATTTCCGAACTCGACGGCCGCGTGCTCGGTCATGGAGAGGACGAAAGCACGGGTCAGCTTTATCTTCTATTAGAAGGTACGGACGCGAAGGTCCATTTCATTTACCAGAACGCCGCAATCGCGGAAGCCCGACGCGCCGGCAAGCTCCGCGCGGGATCATTCGCCCGGTTTCGGAGACGACTCGGCAGGCTGGAAATCCTGGACTATGGCGATGCCGAGGTGCTCCTCTCAAACGGCGAATATTTCCGGAATTCGGCAGATCGACTGGCGAAGAAAGGCATGATCGCCGAGGCTGGCCACTGGGGTGGCTGGCTGGGGAGATATGAAGGTGCCTTGTCGGGCGCATACAAAGGTAAGCAGGCTCCAACCCAAGAACATCAAACGGTTCGTTCCCGGTGAAGATTCAATCTCCTATGGACCTACTTCTATGGGATGCCTCCCATACTCTCGTGCAGCTTGTTTTTCGTCAGGCAATATTGAGTTTACTATGCAGAGCGAGCTCGGCCCGTCACCGCTTTCGACACAAGTGCCGCAGGCGTAATATCATGGCCATCTTGGACCCATCGCGCCGAAGCAGAGGCTCTTGTTCCCGTTTGGCCGGTGTGGTTCGCGCGAATGGCCATGGGCGCATACAATCCGCCAGTCGTCTTCACTCGGCTTCCAGCTTTCACGCTGGCTGGCCTTCTTCCGCCGTACTACGGCAGCGATCCAACACAGCAGCAACTATTGGCGCCCTATCCAACAACGGTGGACGTGGTCGCCCAACAAATGGGTGGGACCCCTGCCAGAAGCCAGATTCTGCAAGGATTTCTCGCATTTCGTCGAGCACTCAACCAAGCCGGGCTGTGTGACGGATTCCAATGGCTTGATGGCAGCTTCGCCGAGCTGATTGAGAGGCGAGAGCGCCGCGATCCAAGGGATCTCGACGTCGTCACCTTCTTCCGCCGCCCGCAGCATGTCCGAAATGATGCGGATTGGGTAGCCTTTGTCGAACGGAAGATCACGCTCTTCGATCCGGCTGCGAACAAGCAGCAGTTTCGCTGCGACACGTATTTTGTAGACCTGGACCTGGACCCGATGAGCATCGTCGTCCAAACCCGTTATTGGTATGGTCTCTTCTCGCACCGGAGAGTGACCGGCGAGTGGAAGGGCATGTTGGAGGTTCCTCTTCGGATCACGCAGGCCGATGCGGCGGCCGGAGCACTCCTGGCTCCAGGAGGCGCCCGATGATTCGCAAGATTGAACGGGATCAGTTGACCGCTGAGATCGCTTCTCTTGAGGCGATGCTTCAGTCTCTGCCCGCGAACGACCCTGTCGGACGCCTTGGCTTTGAATCCCGCCTGAGAGAACTACGGGCGCGGCTCGAAGCTCTCACGGCTGACGAGGAGCGCCGGGCTGCCGTGGCTCTGTATTTCGGCGGCGAGCCTGTCATCGGCAGCAGAGGAATCCGCGCCGATTTCGGCTCGGCGATGATCGCCACCTATCAGGACCTCGTCGCCAAGGTTTGGGCGACTCTTCAGGGCGGCGCTTTGCCGCTCCGTGGCCAGATTAAAGACCGGGACGCCGCGCAGCTTCACATCACGAGTCTGGTTCACGGCTCGGTCGGATTTCTGCTGGAAGAGATCGACGAGCAAGGGGAGCCGCTCTTTCCTTCGCCGGTCAAGGAGGCTACACACAAGATCACCGAATACATGGAGCAGTTCACGGCCGAGGATGACCAGCCGTTCAACAGGATGGTGGAGGAGATCAATCCCCGCATCTTCGCCTCACTGCGGGATTTCTTCAAATGGGTCCATAAGGAACATGCGGTCTTTCGTCTGGTGGAGGGAGAAACGGACAGGAGCTTCGATGAAGGCGCCATCGAGCGGGCGTACACCCGAGCCGAGGCAACCGAGATTGAGGAAGAGGACATCCCCGTCGAAGGCGAACTGATCGGAGTCGTGCCCTACGCCCGGCGTTTCGAATTCCGAACTTCACCCGGCAACGAACTGATCTCGGGGAAGGTGGCGGAAAGCTTTAGCGAGGCGTATCTTGAGCGGATTCATCGCGAGAGGATCGTCGGTCAGAAGTGGCAAGCCGTCCTTCGAAAGCGAGAAACCAAGAAGCCAGGGAGACTCCTTGAGAGCTTCATCCTACTCGAAATCAGGGAGTTGCATCATCCGAACGAACCAAAAGTTGATTAGGCACTTGACCTATCATGTGATTAGTCACATAATCGATTCATGCCTAATGGCTCACCTTCCGCCTTCGCTGCTGTTGTCAGGGATTTACGCGACCGCCTGAACCTATCCCAAGAGAAATTCGCCGCTCAGCTCCGCGTGTCTCTGCCCACCGTAAGCCGCTGGGAAAAAGGGAAAACCGAGCCGGATGGGGCCGTGCGGCATGCAGTGGCGGAGTTCGTCAAGTCGCTCGGGCCGGAGTTTGCCGATCTGTACGCCCGCCTGACCGGGAAGGAAGCGGAGGCCGTTCCCGTCGCGCCCGCGCCGCCGGTTCGACGAGGACGGCGCAAGCCGGCGGCTGAGCCGAAGTCTCCCCCCAACGGCAACGGCCAGGTCATGGATAACCGGTCCATGGAGAATCTGCTGTGGAAGGCGGCCTGTTCCATCCGGGGCGAGAAGGATGCGCCGAAGTTCAAGGACTACATCCTGCCGCTGGTCTTCATTAAGCGGTTGTCGGATGTCTTCGAGGACGAGATCGCCCGGCTCACCGAGGAATTCGGCGATGAGGAGACGGCGCGCGCCGTAATCGAAGCCGACCCGTCGCTGGTCCGCTTCTACATCCCTCCGGAGGCGACCTGGCCGGTGGTCAGCGGCCGCAAGAAGTTCGACTGGCCGGAGGACCGCAAGCCCCGAACCCTCGGCGAGCAGCTCACCACAACGATCCGCGCCATTGCCAAGGCGAACCCCAGCCTTCAGGGCGTCATCGACATTGTCGACTACAACGAGACGCGCAACGGCGAGCGCGAAATCAGCGACGAGGCGCTGGCGCGCCTCATCGAGACGCTTAGCGATCCCCGCTACCGGCTGGGCCTGAATGACGTGGAGCCGGATTTTCTGGGCCGCGCCTACGAGTACCTCCTGCGGAAGTTCGCCGAAGGCCAGGGGCAAAGCGCCGGCGAGTTCTTCACGCCGAAGGAGGTCGGCTGGCTGATGGCCCGGCTGATGGACCCCAAGCAAGGCGAGGAGGTCTATGATCCCTGCTGCGGCTCCGGAGGGTTGCTGGTCAAATGCCAGTTGGTGCTCAAGGAGCGGGAGCAGAAGATCGACCGCCCGCTCAAGCTCCACGGCCAGGAGCTGACCGGCTCCTCCTTCGCGATCGCCCGGATGAACATGGTGCTGCACGACATGGCAGGCGAAATCGTCCGCGGCAACACCATGAGCAACCCGAAGTTCCTCGAAGACAGCCGTCTGAAACGGTTCGACATCGTCGTAACCAATCCGATGTGGAACCAGGACAACTTTGACCCGAAGAGCTACGAGAACGATCCCTATGAACGGTTCGAGACGCGCGGGGGCTACGCGCCGGCCTCAAGCGCGGACTGGGCCTGGCTCCAGCACGTGGCGGCGTCGATGAAGGATCGCGGCCGGGCCGCCGTGGTGATCGACACCGGCGCCGCAAGCCGCGGCAGCGGCAGCCAGGGCGAGAACAAGGAAAAAACCATCCGGCGCTGGTTTGTCGAGCAGGATCTGGTGGAAGGCGTCATTCTGCTTCCGGACAACCTTTTTTACAACACCACTGCCGCGGGCTTGATCGTGGTCTTGAGCGCAGCGAAACCCAAGAGCCGCCGCGGGCAGGTGCTGCTGGTGAACGCCAGCGCGGAATTCCGCAAAGGGCGCCCGAAGAACGAGCTCACCGAGGAGGGCATCCGCAAGATCGTCCAGTGCTTCCGGGAGTGGAAGGACCAGGAGGGGCTGTGCCGGGTGGTCAGCCAGGAGGCGATCGCCGAGGCGGACTACAACCTGTCGCCATCGAGATTCGTTCGCAGCGCGGCTGCTGAGAGTAACGGTGACATCCAGACAATTCTTGATGACTTAGCCAGGCTAAGGATTGAGACGTCAGCTTTGGACCAGCATCTTGAGGTCGTCTTCATGAGACTGGGATATCGGTGGAGTCAATAATGGCCGGTGCGCTGCCTCCAGATTGGAAGATCGTACCTTTTCGCGAAATTGCGGATTACCGCTTGGGCCGGACACCCCCACGTAACAGTGGCAGGTTCTGGAGCGCCAGTTCAGCGGCCTTCCCCTGGGTAAGCATCGCAGATCTTCGTCCCTTCGGCACTGTCAATCGCACTACCGAGAGCGTAACTGCCGATGCCTACGAAGAGATATTCCAGCGACAATTGGCGCCGGCTGGGACTCTCCTCATGAGCTTCAAGCTCACGATCGGAAGAACGTCGGTTCTCGACATTGATGCCTTCCACAACGAGGCGATCATCTCCATTTTCCCGAGGGAGTCGGTTGATCGCGATTTCTTGAAGTTCTACCTTCCAACGATCAACTTCGCGGACCACCAGGATCGTGCGGTAAAGGGACAGACGCTCAACAGAGGGAAGATTGACCGACTGCCTGTCGTTCTGCCGCCACTAGATGAGCAGAGAGTCATCGCGCACACGCTGGAAACCATTCGGTTACGGGTTGAGAAGGAAGCGGCGATCTGCGACAAGCTGGCCGCGCTGAAGTCGGCGACGATGGCGAAGCTGTTCCGGGAGGGGCTGCGCGGCGAGCCGCTCAAGCAGACCGAGATCGGCGAGATCCCGGAGAGTTGGGAGGTGGTTTCAATCGGCAATTTGTCCAGAGTTAAAGGCGGGAAAAGGATGCCAAAGGGCGTTGCCCTTCAAGCGGCTGATAGTGGACGCCCGTACATCCGAGTCGCCGACTTTGACAATCACACTGTGAAACTCGACGGACTAATGTATGTACCCTGCGGTTATGAAGAGGTAATCGCCCGCTACCGGGTTGATGCCGGGGACGTCTACATCTCGATTGCTGGAACCATAGGAGAAGTGGGCCAGATTCCCGAAGCCCTTCAGGGGGCTAACTTGACAGAAAATGCCGCGAAGCTCGTTTTCACCGGAAACACCGTCTTGCCAAGGTACGTGATGTATGCACTTGCGAGTCCATCTGGACGGGATCAGATTGCGAGATTAACGACTAAGAACGCGCAACCGAAGCTAGCTTTGGCCCGGATTGAGCAAATTCGCTTGCCACGACCGCCTACGCTGGAGGAACAGCAAGAGCTTGTCGCCATACTTGACACCATCAATGGCGATTTTCTTGTACACCGTCAGAAAAGTAGATCGTTGGAAAAACTTTTTAGGATGATGCTCCACCGACTCATGACCGGCGCGATCCGCGTCAAGGACCTCGACCTTGCGGAGGTCAGCCATGCCTAGCATCGCGAGTGAGCGGGCTACGGTGCAGAACCCGCTGGTCGAATACGTCCAGGAAATCGGCTGGGCCTATGTCTCCCCGGACCAGGCGCTCACGCTCCGGCGCGGCGAAAGCGGAACGCTCTTCTACCAGACGCTGCGCGACAAGCTCATCAGCCTGAATCCTGGCGTGGTCACGGTCTCGAACGTCGATGAAGTCATCGCGCGCATCGAAAGCGTCCGCAACAACATCGAGGGCAATGCCGAGGTGCTGGCGTGGTTGCGCGGCGAACGGTCCGTGTACGTGGAATCGGAAAAGCGCCAGCGGAACGTCACGCTGATCGACTTCGCCCACCCGGCGGAGAACGCCTTTCAGGTGACCGACGAGTGGCAGTACACGAACGGCAAGTACCGGAATCGCGCCGATGTCGTGTTTGTGATCAATGGCATTCCGGTGGCGCTGGTGGAAACCAAGAGCGCCGTGAAGAAGGACGGCATCGAGGAAGGCGTCACGCAGATCCGGCGCTACCACCGCGAGACGCCCGAGCTGGTGACCGCGCCCCAGATCTTCGATGTGACGCACCTGATCGACTTCTACTACGGAGTGACGTGGAATCTGGACCGGAAGAGCCTCTTCAACTGGAAGGATGAAGAAAAAGGCAACTTCGAGCGCAAGGTGAAGCGCTTCTTCGCGCGCGAGCGATTTTTGCGGTTTCTGGAATCCTGGATCGTCTTTTACAAGAAGGACGACGAGCTGCGGAAGATTGTGCTGCGGCAGCACCAGACGCGCGCGGTCGAGAAGGTGGTGGAGCGCGCGCTCGATCCCGAGAAGCGGACCGGCCTCATCTGGCATACCCAGGGTTCCGGCAAGACCTTCACCATGATCAAGGCTGCCGATCTGATCCTGCGCCACCCGGCGTTTGAGAAGCCGACGGTGATCATGCTCGTGGACCGCAACGAGCTCGAAAGCCAGCTTTTCGCGAATCTGGCAGCCTATGGTCTTGCGCCCGAAATCGCGCGTTCGAAGCAGCACCTGCGGGAATTGCTGAGGGCAGACTACCGGGGCCTCATCGTATCTATGATTCATAAGTTCGACAGGGCCGACGCCGATCTCTGCAAGCGGGAGAACGTGTTTGTCCTGGTGGACGAGGCCCACCGCACCACCAGCGGCGATCTGGGCAACTATCTGGTTGCGGCCGTGCCGAACGCAACCATGATCGGGTTCACAGGCACGCCGATTGACCGGATCGCCTACGGAAAGGGCACCTTCAAGGTCTTCGGCAAGGACGACGAGAAGGGCTATCTCGATAAGTACTCGATCGCGGAGTCGATCGAGGACGGGACCACGCTGCCGCTGAACTACACGCTAGCGCCGAACGACATTCGCGTGCCGCGCGAGCAATTGGAAAAGGAGTTTCTGGACCTGGCTGAGGCGCAGGGAATCAGCGACATCGAGGAACTGAACAAGATCCTGGACCGCGCGGTAAACCTTAAGACGTTCCTGAAGGCCGCCGATCGCGTGGACAAGGTGGCGCGGTTCGTCGCGCAGCATTTCCGGGAGAATGTGGAACCGCTGGGCTACAAGGCATTCCTGGTGGCGGTGGACCGCGAAGCCTGCGCGCAGTACAAGAGGGCCCTGGATAAGTACCTGCCTCCGGAATACTCGACCGTGGTGTACACGTCGGCGCACAACGACGATGAGATTCTGGCGCAATACAAGCTGAGCGAGGACGAAGAGAAGCGCGTCCGCCGGGCCTTCATCAAGCGCGATTCGCTGCCGAAGATTCTGATCGTGACCGAGAAACTGCTCACGGGCTTCGACGCGCCGGTGCTGTACTGCATGTACTTGGATAAGCCCATGCGCGATCATACGCTGCTTCAGGCGATCGCGCGGGTGAACCGGCCTTACGAGGACGAGGAAGGCATCAAGAAACCGGCCGGCTACGTGCTCGACTTTGTCGGCATCTTCGAGAAGCTGGAAAGCGCGCTGGCGTTCGACTCCGATGTGGTGGGCAGCGCGATCCAGAACATCGACGTGCTCAAGACGCGCTTTGTGGTGCTGATGGAGCAGGCGAGACCGTTCCTGGAGCTCTGCGCGGGCCCGATCGATGACAAGGCCGTGGAGCGGGCCATCGAGGTGTTCGAGGACAAGGAGCGCCGGGAGAGCTTTTACAAGCTGTTCCAGGAACTGGAGACGCTTTACGAAATCATCTCGCCGGACGTGTTTCTGCGGCCCTACATCGAGGATTACGGGAAGCTGTCCGCCCTGTACCAGATCGTCGTGAATGCGTTCTCGAAGAAGGTGGCGCTGATCCGGGACCTGATGAAGAAGACCGAAGACCTGGTAAAGCGGTCGGTGATCGGGACGGGGTTGGACACCGTGATGAAACCGGTCCGCATCGATGAAAACACGCTGAAGGCGCTGAAGTCCTCCGACGGCGGCGAGCCTCCGAAGGTGATCAACCTGGGCAAGAGCTTGCTCGCCACCATCAAGGAAGAGGGCGAGCAGCAACCGTTTCTGATTCCGATCAGCGAGCGGACAGAGGCGATTCTGGAGGCCTACGACGACCGTCAGTTGAGCACCCAATCGGCCCTTGAGCAGTTGGCGCGGCTGATGGAGGAGTATCTCCAGGCGAAGCGGGAGCGGGAGAAGACTGGGTTTGACATCAATACGTTCACGCTGTTCTGGCTGCTGAAGCAGGCCGGCGCTCCGGACCCGGGCGAGCTGGCGCCCACGGTGGAGAACGCGTTTCGGAAGTATCCCAACTTCCGCGACAACATCGCCGAAGAGCGGCAATTGAAGGCCGAGTTGTACAAAGTGATCCTGCCGGCCGTGGGCAGGGAGTCGATGGTCACCGTGGTGAAACGCATGCTGGAGTTGCCGCGGTCGTGAGGAAAACGAAGGAGGACGCCAAGGCGCGCATGCGGGAAGAGATCCGGCAATGGGCAGAGAAGATCGGGGTCAGGCCGAAGCGGGTTCAGATCCAACGCATGAGGCGGAAGTGGGGCTCGTGTTCTAGTACCGGACGGGTCTGCTTCAGTACAGAGCTATTGGACCAGCCAGAGAGCTTCCGGGAAATTGTAATCGTGCACGAGCTCATTCATCTGCTGGTGCCCAATCACGGCAAGCTCTTCAAGAGCCTGATGAACGCGTACATGCCGGGATGGGAGGCTCGGTTGCAGGGGCGGGCCGGCCGGATTTGCGGCTCCACGCGGATGCAGGAGACAGGAGGACGACACCAATGAACTTGAACGACTCTGTGAAATCAGGCTTCGACCGTCCAGCGGCTATGGCGCCCGAAGAGTTTGTAGGCGATGGCGATCCCGGAACAGTGAGTGCGGTTGTCTCTTTCCTTCGAAGAAACAACCTCTCATTTGAGGCCAAAGTTATCCAGCACGCTACTCAGCTGGTCGTGCGCGACGGGCCGAACGTGGCGAGCGTCAACATCTACAAGAGCGGAAAGATCGTGGTTCAAGGAAGCCCGAGTAGACTTCACGACCTGCTGAGCGAAATGAAGAACGCCCTCGCCGGTGGCGTGGTCCCAGGGGCGGTGCTGCCCTTCGAGATTGAACGTTTTCCTGACCGAATTCGCGAAAAGATCCCGAATTGCGACGCGGTCATAGTGCGATTCATCGAAGAGGCGATCGTATGCTTCAAGTCCAATGCCCTCCTGGCCACGGCCTTCATGTTGGGCGCCGCTTCGGAGCGCGCAATCAATCTGTTAATAGAGTGCTACGCAGATGCCATCGCCGACGTGGGAAATCGTGATAAATTCCGCAGCCGAATTACAACTACTTTGGAAGCGCATTCGGCCTAGAGTTAGGCGACTTGCTTCCGCTTCGCCCGCGTATCCACAGCTTTTTGTCGGCACAGTGAATGCGATTCCTCCCCTAATGTATGGGAGCTGGGCGCTCTGCGTCGGCGGCGTGGTGCCCCGCTTCGCATCTGGAGAGGTAAAATGCTACGCCTATTCCCGCCTCCGAATCAGGAACAACTTAATCAGGAACAACTCGATTTTATCGGTGCCGAGCCGCTCGAAGGATCAGGCTTCGAGGACGAACAGCCGGAAGACGGCTTTGACGATGGAGGCGAGGATGGCAACGACTGATCGCCCTCAACCGCTAGGCGCCAAACGCGATTTCCGGCAGGAAGCTACAGACGCCATTATTCGCATGCTAGAAGAAGGCGTTGCACCGTGGCAGAAACCGTGGAAATCGGGCGCGATCGCAACGCCATTCAATCCGACTACCGAAAAGCCGTACCGTGGCGGCAACGCCGTTTACCTCATGGCCGTTGCCGCCCGGCGCGGTTATGACGATCCCCGATGGATGAGCTACAAGCAGGCGCAACAACGCGGCTGGCAGGTCCGT